>DASTAR010000041.1:0-19155 GCA_035712505.1 Solirubrobacterales bacterium | reverse complement strand
CCAGCAGCCCGGAAATTTGATGCAGTTCGTGGGGAAGAGGAGGAGGTGGCGGCGTGAGGGCTGCGATCGAAGGACGAGGGGTGAGGGTCGCCGGACCCTCCCCGCTGTTGTCCGCCGACCCCCACCCCTCGTCCCCCCCAGCCGCCTCGGCCATCTACGAGGGATGGGTGCGGCATCGGCGGTTTGCGCCGATCGAGCATGAGTTCAGCTACCGGCTCTTCCTCATGTACCTGGACCTGGCGGAGCTGCCCGAGGTACTCGATCCGTTTCCGCTCTTCTCGGCCCGTGGGCGCGCGCTCGCCCGCTTCCGCCGCGAGGACTTCATGGGCGACCCGGCGCGGCCGCTCGACGAGTGCACGCGCCGGACGGTCGAGAAGGCAACGGGCGCCCGGCCCGCCGGTCCGGTCCGCCTCCTCGCCGGCCTGCGCTACTTCGGCCACTCCTTCAACCCGGTCTCCTTCTATTACTGCTTCGACCCTGCGGGGGAGCGGGTAGAGGCAGTTGTGGCCGACGTGCAGAACATTCCCTGGGGCGAGCGCCATCCCTACGTCTTGGCGCGGGGCGAGCGGCGCGGTAGCGTCCTCGGCGACGAGCTCGAGAAGACCTTGCACGTCTCCCCGCTGATGGGCATGGACCAGACCTACGCCTTCCGCGCCGGCGAACCGGGCGAGCGCCTCGTCGTCCACATCGAGTCGCGGCCGCGCGAGACCGCGGTCACCCGGAATAGTTCCGGTTCCTCGCGGTCTCGCGGCACGGCGAAGGAATTCGACGCGACCCTGAGCCTCCGCCGCCGCGAGCTCTCCCGCCGCACCCTGACGACGATGCTCGCCCGCTACCCGGCGCTGTCGCTGCAGGTGGTGGCGAAGATCTACGCGCAGTCGCTACGGCTGAAGCTGAAGGGAGCGCGCTACCACCCGCACCCGGAGGGGAGCCGCCCGAAGGGATTCGTCTCGCCATGACCGCCGCCGCTCGGCCGCGCCTCGGCGACGCCGCCGCCCGTGCCGGGGTCGGCGCCCTCCTCGGCCGGCTCCGTCACGGCCGCATCGACGTCGTCGAAGGCGCCCGCCAGCGCAGCTACGGCCCGGCCGACGCCGGCCTCCGCGCCACCGTCACGATCAGCGATCCCGCCGCCTGGCGCGGTCCGCTGCGCGGCAGCGTCGGCCTCGGCGAGGGCTACGTCGCCGGTCGCTGGGAGGCCGACGACCTCGTCGCCCTGATCCGAATCGCCGCCCGCGAGCTGCGTGGGATGGACGGCGCCCGCGGCGCGATCGCCCGCCCGCGCGCCCTCTGGCACCGGCTCCGCCACCTCGTCCCCGAGAACACGCGCTCCGGCGCCCGCCGCAACATCTCCGCCCACTACGACCTCGGCAACGACCTCTTCGCCGCCTTCCTCGACGAGCGGATGATGTACAGCTGCGCCTACTTCCCCGACCGCGGCGCGAGCCTCGAGGAGGCGCAGCTGGCGAAGCTCGACCGCATCTGCGACCGCCTCCGGCTCGGGCCCGGGAACCACCTGCTGGAGATCGGCACCGGCTGGGGCGGGATGGCGATCCACGCGGCGCGGCGCAGCGGCTGCCGGGTCACGACGACGACGATCTCCCGCGAGCAGTTCGAGCTGGCGCGGCGGCGGGTGCGCGAGGCCGGGCTTGAGGACCAGGTCACCGTCCTGCTCCAGGACTACCGCGACCTCGACGGGCGCTACGACCGGCTCGTCTCGGTGGAGATGATCGAGGCGGTCGGCTGGCAGTACTTCGACGACTACTTCCGCCGCTGCGACCGGCTGCTGACCGACGACGGCCTGATGCTGCTCCAGGCGATCACGATCGACGACCGGCTCTACGGGTTCGAAAAGACCGCCAAGAGCTTCGCCAACACGCACGTCTTTCCAGGCGGCTGCCTACCGTCGCAGGGGCTGATCGCCGACTGCCTGGAGCGCGTGACCTCGATGAAGCAGGTCTGGGTCGATGACATCACCGCCCACTACCCGCCGACCCTGGCCGAGTGGCGGGCGCGCTTCTTCGCCGCCTGGGAGCGGCTGCGCGCCCGCGGCTACGACGAGCGCTTCCGCCGGCTCTGGGACTTCTACCTGAGCTCCTCGGAGGCGGGCTTCCGCGAGCGGCGGATCGGCGACGTGCAGGCGCTCTTCGCGAAACCGAAGGCCCGGTGAGCGCAGCGAGCGCTTACGAGCAACTGCTGCTGATCCACGGGCTCGGCGGCACCCGCAGCATCTGGGAGCCGGTGGTCCCGCTGCTGGAGGGCGAGCGCGACGTGCACGCGATCGACATGCCGGGGTTCGGCGAGACGCCGCCGCTGCCGGAGGGCGAAGAGGCGACGGCGCTCAACCTGGCCCGCGCCGTTCATGAGGTCTGCTCGCGGAACGGGGTCCAGCGCCCGCACGTCGCCGGCAACTCGCTCGGCGGCTGGGTGGCGCTGGAGATGGGCCGCTGCGGCTGGGCGGCCTCGGTGACGGCCCTCTCCCCGGCCGGCCTCTGGTCGCGGCCGCTCGGCGAACCCTCGGGCGGCGGCGCCCGGATGCTCTTGCGCGGATCGCCCTGGCTGAAGGCGGCCCGCCCCTTCCTCTCGGTCGCCCTGCAGTTCCCGCAGACGCGTGCCGCCGCCTTCCAGTCGATCGCCGCCCACCCGGAGCGGATCCCGCCCGACGCCGCCCACGACCTCGTCGCCGGCTGGCTCGACGGCGAGGGCTACGACGCCGCCAACCGGGCGATGCGCAGCCACGTCTTCGAGCCGAGCGGCTACCCCGACGACGTCCCGGTGACGATCGCCTGGTGCGAGAAGGACCGCCTGCTCGGCCCGCCGAAGCCGCACCGCCGCCCCGCGCACGCCCGCTTCCTGGTCCTCCCCGGCGTCGGCCACACCCCCACCTGGGACGACCCGGAGCTGGTCGCCCAAACCCTCCTCGACGGCAGCGCCCATCCGAGCCCCCGCGGACGTGTCTGACTTCCGCCCCCTCATAAGGGGCATAAAGTCAGACACCCCCACCGCGGACCGAAGGAGGAGCAGTGATCGTCGAGAGGACCGAGAACCCGATGTGGCTGTCGAACGCCTACCTGGTCGCCGACCCCGAGCGCAAGACGGGCGTCCTGATCGACGGCAACGACGAGCTCGGGCCGCTGCTCGAGCGGGCCGAGCGCGACGGGATCGAGATCACCCACGTCCTCGTCACCCACCCGCACGGCGACCACGTCGCCGGCCTCGCCGAGGCGCGGGCGCAGCTCGGCGACCCGCCGCTGGTCGCCCACCCGGATTGCGCCGCCGAGCTCGACGACGAGGTCGAGATCACGCTCGGCGACGGCGAGGTGCTAGATGCCGGCGGGATCGAGATCGAAGCCCTCTTCACCCCCGGCCATGCGGCCGGCCACCTCGCCTTCCTCGTCGCGGGCTCAGACGTCTTCACCGCCGACGTCCTCTTCAAGGGAACCGTCGGCGGCACGATGGCGCCCGGCGCCTCCGGCTTCGCCGACCTCCAGTCCTCGGTCATGCGCCTGCTCGAGCTGCCACCGGAGACCAGGGTCCACCCCGGTCACAAAGAGCCGACGACGGTTGGCGAGGAGTGGGAGCACAACCCGTTCGTGCGGATCTGGCGCGGCCTCGACTCGACCGGCGACGAGCAGGTCACGGTCTGGGACCGCCCGGCGACCCTAAAGCTCTGGGCCCCCGACTACGACGGCGGCAACAAGGCCTGGATCGTCTTCGGCGACTCCGGCGAGGAGGCGATCGTCGGCGGTTCGCAGGTGCAGCGATAGCGAGTCCGGTCGACTTGGTTACCGCATAGGTAACTAACTCGACACGCCCGCCCCTGGATGACTCAGCGCGGGTTCGAAGCGACGACGCGGAACCCGTAGCGGTTTCCGAGCTTGCGGCTGAAATTCGACTCGGCCAGGTCCTTGCCGTCGATGGCGCGGGCGAAGACGACGTACTTGCCGGGCGGCAGCGTCCCCTTCAGCTTGAAGCTCCACTTGCTCGTGCCCTTGGCGGTGAGCCAGACCCGAGGGCACTGGTTGCCCGTCGCCTTCGTCCGCTTGAAGCGGAGCTTCCCGTTCAGCGCGAAGCAGTGCAGGCGAGCGCCGGCCGACGCCTTGGCTTTGACCCCGCCGCGCGCTCGTTTCACCAATGCGATCTGCACGCTCTGAACCCCGTTGCCGTCCGGGTCGGATGCCGTGCCGGAGAAGCCGGTGGGCTTGCCGACCGGCAGCTTCTTCGGCACCGCTTTCATCTTCGCGTGCGGGGGTTGGTTCCTCGGTCCGGGTCCCGGTCCCGGCCCGGGCGGGCCGACAACCGGCGCTCGCGGGTCGCCGAGGTAGCGGGTGACGGTGATGTCGGTGATTTCGTTGCCTTCGAAGCTCGTGCCCACCGTCAGCAGCCGTTCTTGGGGATCGAGGGCACCGTCGCTCACAGTCTCGCCGAACGGCGCCGTCTGGCCCCGCAGGAAGACCCCGCCGCTGCCGAAGCCGGGGTCGAGCGCACCATTTGGATCCAGCCTCAGCGCCGCCGGCGCGTTTTCGCCCGAGGCTTCGTATTCGGCGGCTAGGATCGTCTTCTCCCCCGCGCCGAGCTCAACGGCCTTGACCTGCTCGTCTTCGCCTTCGAGCTGGTGCGTGAAGATGCCGCCTTTGGCGAAGCTTTCGTCGAGTTCGCCATCGGGGAGGTAGCGAACGACGGCAAGGTCGTTGGGGCCGTACCCGCCGGCGACGATCCGGCCGTCCGCCATCAGGGCGAAAGAGTTGACCCGGCCGCCTGCGCCTGCTTCCCCTTCCGCCGGGATCGGCGTCTCAGCGATCCCGTCGCCGCCGCCGAAGCTCAGGTCGGGAGACGCGTTTGCTTCTAGCCGCAGAAGGGTGAAGCCTTCGCCGCCGCCGGCGCCGCTGGCATCCGCGACCAGAACGCGCCCATCCGGCAGCAGCACCACCCCCTCACCGGTGTCGAACCCCGCACCGGTTTCGAGGAGCGTCCAACCGTTGCCGCCGCCGAAGCTCGGATCTGGGGTCCCGTCCTGCTTCAACACGACCACCGGGGCGGCCTCGCCGCCTGACGAGATCCCCTCGCCGGTGGCGACGATGCGACCGTCGCTGCCGATCGTCACGTCTTCGGCGCGCGAGCTTTCGAACGGGATCGTCACGAGTTCGATCCCGTCGCCGCCGCCGAAGCTCGGGTCCGGGACGCCGTTCGGGTCGTAGCGGACGAAGAGGAACCCGTCGGTCGCTCCGACTTCGCCCTCGCCTGCGACGACGATCTTGCCGTCCGGCTGGATCGCGATGGCTCGGGCGACGCCGAGCCCGCCCGGAACCGGCGTGTTGACGATCCCGCCTTCGCCAAAGGTCGGATCGAGAGCGCCGTTTTCGAGCAGCCGTACGACCATCACGTTGCCCGGCGCGACGCCGCCGGCGATCACGACCTTGCCGTCGGCCTGCGCCGCTACTCCCTTGAAGAGGTATTCCTCCTTCGAAGGAAAGAGCTTGACGACGCCGCCGCTCCCGAAGCTCGGGTCGAGTTCGCCGGGCGCGGCCATTGCGGCCGGCGCGGCAGCCAAGAGGCCGCAGAGGGTCAGGGCGATCACGAACAGTCGCGGGCGGGTCATGGTCTGACCGTAAACGATCCTGGCGGACTGATCCCTTGCTCTTTCGGCGCCGACCTTTAGCCCTTTTCGCAGATTTGGACGGATGTGCGATGGGTTAATTACGCCTTTGTCTCCACACTTCACGAATGGCGCAGGAAGTACAGGAATTCTTTTTCAACTGGTACCCCGTCTTCGGGGTCTTCTTCATGGCTCTGCTGCTCTACATCTTCCTGAAGATGATGCGGGGGATGATGGGGACGACGAAGCCGGAGACGGTGAAGGCGTCCAAGACCGCTCCCGTCCTCTGGGAGGAGGTGCAGGGGGTCGACGCCGCCAAGGACGAGCTGATGGACGTGACCGCCTGGCTCCGCGACCCCGACCGCTTCTCCGCCCTCGGCGCCCAGGCCCCGCGCGGCGTCCTCCTCTACGGCCCGCCCGGGACCGGCAAGACCATGCTCGCCCGCGCCGTCGCCGCCCAGGCCGGCGTCGACTTCTTCGCCGCTTCCGGCTCCAGCTTCGTCGAGATGTTCGTCGGCCGCGGCGCCGCCCGCATCCGCCGCCTCTTCAAAGAGGCGCGCAAGGCCGGTCGCGCGGTGATCTTCATCGACGAGCTCGACGCGATCGGCGGCTCCCGCAGCGGCGGGGGCGGCGACGGCGGCACCAGCGAGCGCGAGCAGGCGCTGAACCAGCTGCTGGTCGAACTCGACGGCTTCGAGAAGGACCCGGGGATGGTGATCGTGATCGCCGCCTCCAACCACGTCGACAAGCTCGACAAGGCGCTGTTGCGCCCAGGCCGCTTCGACCGCCGCGTCCTCGTCGCCCCGCCCGACCGCAAGGGCCGCGAGGCGATCCTCCGCAGCCACGCGGCCAACAAGCCGCTCGCTCCCGACCTCGACCTCGCCGACGTCGCCCGCAAGACGACCGGGCTGACCGGCGCCCAGCTCGCCAACGCGCTCAACGAGGGGGCGATCATCGCCGGCCGCGCCGGCCGCTGGTACATGACCCGCGAGGACCTCGACGAGGCGCTGCTGCGCCAGGCGGTCGGGTCCCAGCAGGCGCGCCGCCTCGGCTCGAAGGAGCGGCGGATCGTCGCCTACCACGAGGCCGGCCACGCGCTCTGCCGCAAGCTGCTCGGCCTCGATCCGCCGGAGATCCTCTCGATCGTCCCGCGCGGGCCGGCGCTCGGCTTCGTCGCCCACTCGCCGCAGGAGGACACCTACCTGAGGTCCCGCGACGAGCTGCTCGACGAGGTGGTGACGCTGCTGGGCGGCCGCGCCGCCGAGGAGGTCGTGCTCGGCGAGAGCTACTCCGGCGCCTCCGACGACCTCAACCGGGTCCACCTCGTCTGCAAGCAGATGGTCTCCGAATTCGGGATGGGGGTCGCGGTCGACCACGACGGGCCGCCGCCGATCGCGATGCCGACCAGCGACTACGCCGTCTCCGACCAGACCCGGCGCGAGGTCGACCAGGCGTCGATGACCCTCGCCCGCGAGGCCTACCGCCGCGCCCGCGCCCTGATCTCCGCCAACCTCGAGGTCGTCGACCACCTGGCGGTGCTGGCGCTGGAGCGGGAGACCCTGACCCGCGAGGAACTCGACGAGATCTTCGCCGCCCACGAGCTGCGCGGGCTCGCCGCCCCCGGCTCGGGCTCGGCCCTGATCGCGATGAGCCGCGAGACGCCCAGGCAGTAGTGGCCCGCTCGGTAACTGGTCTGCTGATTTGACCAATTTGTCACCCGCTGAGTAGACTCGCCCGCCAGAGGGCCAGTGAGCGACCACGAGCATTACTTTCCGCCGGGCCGGTCGATGGCTCGGCGGGTCCACGGCGAGAGATCGGTCGGCTTGCTCTACGGCCAGCGGGCGCTGCTGATCGGGGCACTGGAACCGCTCACCTACACCGGCACGATGCTCTCGTCCGGCGCCGGCGACCATCCCTTCACCCGCCTCGCCCGCACGGCGAAGATCCAGGAGACGGTCCTCCTCGGCACCAGGGCCGAAGCCGACAGGGCCCTCGCGGCGGTCCACCGCCTGCACGAGCGGATCAGGGGCGAGCTGCCAGAGGCGGCCGGCGCCCACCCGGCCGGCAGCGCCTACTCGGCCCTCGACCCGGAGCTGATGCTGTGGACGCTGGCGGTGATCGCCGACTCGGGCCGGGCGATGTACGAAGCGATGGTCGGCTCGCTGAGCGGCGGCGAGCGAGAGGCGCTCTGGCAGGACTACGTTCGCTTCGGCGAGCTCTTCGGGCTTCCCCGCGAGGCGGTGCCGGCGACCTACCGCGAGTTCCAGGCCTGGTTCGACGCGAGGCTCGCCTCGCCCGGGCTGGAGGCGACCGAGCACGCGCTGGAGATGGCGCCGCTGGTCGCCTTCGAGCAGCCGGTCCCCCGCCACGCCCGCGCCAACATCGCAGTCCAGAACGTCGTCATCAAGGGAACGCTGCCGCCGCGGGTACGCGAGATCTTCGGCATTCCCTGGAGCGTCGCGCACGAGTCGGCCTTCCAGGCGATCGCCGCGACCCATCGCCGCGCCCGCCGCGCCTTCCCGCGCCGGGCGCGGCGCGGCCGCAACGACTACTTCTTCGACCTGGTCACCGCGACGGAGAAGCAGCGCGGCGGCACCCCGACTCCCGACCTCCGCTCGAGCGCCGCCTGAGCAACCCCCGTCCCATCTCGTGGTTCCTTATGCACCTATGACGTGCAAAAGGAACCACGAGTGAGCGGAGACGCGCCGCGCTGGTGGGCGATGCGCCCGGCGCAGAACCTGAAGCCCGCCACCTACCGCTGCCCCCTCTGCGGCAAGCACCTCCCCGCCCTCTCCGAACACGTCCTGATCTGGCCGGAAGGCGACAAGTCCCGCCGCCGCCACGCCCACACCGAGTGCGTCCTGCGCGCCCGCAAAGCGGGTCGCCTGCCGACTCGGGACGAGTGGCGAAAGGCACAGAAGCGCGAGCCGAGCTCTCCCCGCGTACCGGGGACGAATGCGTTCTCACGGCTCCGCGCCCGGCTCTTCGGCAAGGATTGAGCCCATGCTCGAGCTGCTCGCCGTCGCGGCGGCCGGGGCCGGCGCGGGGGCCGCGAACTCCATCGCCGGCGGCGGCGCGCTGATCACCTTCCCGACCATGGTCGCCCTCGGCCTGCCGCCGCTCTCGGCCAACGTGACCAACACCGTCGGCATCGTCCCCGCCTCGGTCGGCGGCGCGCTCGGCTATGCCGACCTCCTGCGCGAGCAGCGCGAGCGCTTCCTGCGGCTGCTCGCGCCGCTCCTGCTCGGCGCCGCCGCCGGCTCCGTCGCGCTCCTGCTCACCTCCGCCGACGCCTTCGAAGCGATCGTGCCGGTCCTGATCGCCGGCTCCTGCCTGCTGCTCCTCCTGCAACCGCGCCTCACCCCCCGCATCTCCCACGCCGGCGACGAGCGCTCGCCCTACCTCACCGCCGGCATCGTCTTCTGCGGCGCGTACCAGGCCTACTTCGGCTCCGCGGTCAGCATCCTCGTCTTCGCCCTCCTCGCCCTCTTCGTCTCCGACACCCTCCAGCACCTCAACGGGATGAAGATCCTCCTCGCCGGTTGCTCCAACCTCCTCGCCGCCCTCGTCTACGCCTTCCTCGCCCCGGTCGACTGGCGCTACGCGCTGGCGATCATGGCCTCCTCGTTCCTCGGCGGCCGCATCGGCGCCCATTACGCCCGGCGCATCCCCAGCGACCCACTGCGGATCACGATCGCCACGATCGGCCTCGCCGTCGCCGCCGTCCTGGCGGTCCGCGCCTTCGGCTAGGCGCTACCCGGGCTCCGGTGCGGTGACGACCTCGAAGCAAGTCATCCCGGCGACTGCCTGGATCGGCTCTGCTTCGGATCTGCCGAGTCGCTGCACCGCGGCTACCTGCTCCTTGAGGATCTGGTCGAGGGCTTTCGCCTGAATCTGTGAGATTTTGCGCCAGCCCTTCTCGTCGAGCACCAACGGCGTCCGGCTCAGGTGGCGGTCATCACGCTGGTCGAAGACCCCGGCGGCGAGGGAGCCGGCGGCGTCGCTCATCAGCGTTTCGATGACGTAGCCCGAAAAGGCGCTGCGCACCGTCGGGTTCAGCTTCTCCCAGTCTGGGTTGTCGATCAGTGGTCGTTCCACCGCCTTATAGAAGTGGGCCACCGAACCGCGAACCGATTCTTCTTCGACGATCTCAACCAGTCCCAGTTCGTCCAACACCCGCACGTGGTAGCTGACGTTGCTGAGCGGCATCTCGATCTGCGCCGCGATTTCCTTCGGGCTGGCGATTTTTTCCGTGAGGATCGTCAGCGCCTTCACCCGGACCGGATGGTTGAGAGCCTTTACCAAGATCTCCTGGGGTGAGCTGCCCAGCTGCCTTTTCGGTTTCCGCTTCGCGACTTTCCGCCTCTTTCGCGCCACGCTCGTCCTCCCATGCACTTGATGAACTTGAGCGATAGAGCATAAGTGCCGTAATCTTTCGTCGCTAAATGCGCGGGAACAGAAAACCACTGTGAACGTTTAAAGCATATTTGCCTCTCTCCCAAGCGCACAAGCAATGCGCAACATGGGGAGGGAGGTGAGCAGGGTGAAGATCCAATCGATGGTCTCGATGCCGGCGGCCAGCCTGACCAAGTCGGCCTAAGAGACACGGGGCGGCCGCGCCATCGCGGCTGCCCGCTCTAACCGCGAGAGGCCCAAGAAGTGGGCGGTACTGGGCTCGAACCAGTGACCTTTCGGGTGTAAACCGAATGCTCTCCCAACTGAGCTAACCGCCCGAGGCTCCCATTATTGCTCGCCGTCGGCCTCCGTTGAACCCGGCGCGGCCGGCGCCCGTATGCCGGGCCATGACGCACTCAGAGAGATGGCAGAGGTTCCAGGGCCTCGTGCTCCTGCTGGTGCTCGCGGCGCTGGCGGTGGCGGCGCTGCTGGGCGGGCGGGCGATCGGCGCGACCGCGACTGCGAGCGGCGCCAGGAGCGTCGACATCGACCACTTCGCCTTCCACCCGCTGACGCTGCGCGTCAAGCGCGGCGCCAAGGTCGCCTTCACCAACTCCAGCGACACCACCCACACGGCGAGCAGCGGCAGCTTCGACACCGGCAGGATCGCGCCGGGAACCTCGGCGACGGTGAAGTTCGGCAAGAAGGGCACCTTCTTCTACCACTGCAGGATCCACCCCTTCATGAAGGGCAGGATCGTCGTCGAATAGGCCCGCGCGCTACCGCGCGAGCACCGCCGCAAGCAACGCCCGCCTCACTCGACCGCCGCCAGCTCCGCGATCGCCTCGCCGCGGTTGTCGAAGACCATGCCCTCGTCGGTCAGGCCGGCGACGGTGAAGATGCGCAGGACCTGGTCCGAGCAGCCGTAGAGGACGAGGCGGCCGCCCTCGGCTTCCAGCTGGCGGTGCACCTGGAGGAAGAGGGCGATCCCGGTCGAGTCGACGAACTCGCAGCTCTCGAGCCCGACGACGAGCGCGGAGTTGTCGCGGGCGACCCGCCCCAGCACCGCCTGCAGGCGCTCGACGCTCCAGAGGTCGAGCTCGCCTTCGAGCTGCAACTCGCACCGATCCGCCCCGATCGAGCTCTCGGCGATCTGCAGGATCTGCCCCCCAGCCATGCGCTCCATTGTCTCAAGCCTCCTCGGGTGCCGCCGAAAATTAGATCGTTACACGATACTTATTCCCTCGATGAGCTCTTCACGACAACGGGACCTCCGTCACCTCGCTGACTTCGACGTCTCCCGGCGGCTGCTGACGATCGCCGGCCTGGCCCTGCCGATCGGGGCCCTCGGCGCCTGCCTCGCCTGGGTGCTGCTGCGCCTGATCGGCCTGATCACCAACCTCGTCTTCTACGAGCGCTTCGGCACCGCCCTGGTCGCCCCCGGCGAAGGGCACCACGCGCCGCTGCTGATCCTCCTCGCCCCGGTCTGCGGCGGCCTCGTGATCGGCCTGGTTGCCCGCTTCGGCTCCGAGAAGGTGCGCGGCCACGGCATCCCGGAGGCGATCGAGTCGATCCTCACCGCCGGCAGCCGGGTACAGCCGCGGGTGGCGCTCCTGAAGCCGCTCAGCTCGGCGATCGCGATCGGCACCGGCGGCCCGTTCGGGGCCGAGGGGCCGATCATCATGACCGGCGGCGCCTTCGGCTCGATCTTCGCCCAGCTCCTGCACCTGACCGCCGACGAGCGCAAGACGCTGCTGGTCTGCGGCGCCGCGGCGGGGATGGCGGCGACCTTCAACGCGCCGCTGGCCTCGGTGCTGCTCGCGGTCGAGCTGCTGCTGTTCGAGTGGCGCCCCCGCAGCTTCGTCCCGGTCGTCGCGGCGGTCGCGGTGGCGACGGCGGTGCGCGTGCCCCTGCTCGGCGGCGGGCCGGTCTTCTCCGTGCCGCCGGGGGCGCTGCACCTCGACGCCGCCGCCTACGGGCTGTGCCTTGCGGCGGGGGCCCTCGCCGGGCTGCTCGCGCTCGTCGCGACCTCGCTCGTCTACCTCTCCGAGGACGCCTTCTCGCAGCTGCCGATCCACTGGATGTGGTGGCCGGCGATCGGCGGGCTGGTCGTCGGGCTCGGCGGCCTGGTCGTGCCGCAGGCGCTCGGCGTCGGCTACAACGTGATCGAAGGCGAGCTCAACGGCAGCATCACCCTCGACCTGCTCGTCGGCATCCTGATCGTGAAGACGCTGATCTGGTCCCTCTCGCTCGGCTCCGGGACCTCCGGCGGGGTGCTGGCGCCGATGCTGATGATCGGCGGCGCCCTCGGCGGCCTCGAGGCGACCGTCTTCCCCCACGTCGCCCCCGGCTTCTGGCCGCTGGTCGGGCTCGCCGGCGTCCTCGGCGGCCTGATGCGCTCCCCCCTCACCGGCGTCCTCTTCGCGGTCGAGCTGACCCACCGCTACGAAGCGCTGCTGCCGCTGCTGATCGGCGCCACCGCCGCCTACGCCGTCTCGGTGCTGGTGCTGCGGCGCTCGGTGCTGACCGAGAAGGTCGCCCGCCGCGGCGTCCACATCAACCGCGAATACAGCGTCGACCCGCTCGAGGTGCTGTTCGTCGGCGACGTGATGAGCGACGGCGCCGCGGCGGCGGCGCGGCTGAGCGAGGGGCCGACGGTCTATGCCGACGACACGCTCCGCCACGTCGCCTACGTGATGGCGGAGTCGGGGCGGACGGTGCTGCCGGTCGCCGAACGCGACCGGCCCGGGCAGCGGGTGGGATCGATCGGCCTCGAACAGCTGCTGGCCGGGCGGCTGCGAGACCTTAAGGAGGAGCGCCATCGCTCGCGGCCGTTGCGGCCGATCCAGATGCTCGGGCAGCGGCGCGCCGCCGCCGCGGAGGCGGTGGGCCGGTGAGCCGCGTGCGCGACGCTGACTACCGCCGCCTGCTCGGCTTCCGCACCGAGCTGCGCCGCTTCCTGCGCTGGAGCGAGGACGAGGCCGGGGCGGCGGGCCTCACCCCCGCCCAGCACCAGCTCCTTCTCGGGGTCCGAGGGCACCCCGACCCGGCCGGGCCGACGATCGGCGAGCTCGCCGAGTACCTGGTCCTTCGCCACCACAGCGTCGTCGAGCTGATCGACCGGGCGGGGAAGGCCGGGCTGGTCGAGCGCGTTGGCGACGAGGCGGACCACCGGGTGGTGCGCCTGCGCCTGACCCGGGACGGGGAGCAGGCGATCGAGCGGCTCTCGCGCCTGCATCTGGAGGAGCTGCGGCGGCTGGCGCCGCTGCTGGGATCGCTGGAAGGCGACTAGCTCGGGAGCATGGAATCCCACGCCCGGACTGTGGGTGGGGGAGGGATGCGGGTCCCCTCGCCCGGACAAGAGCCGGCCTAATCAGGCCGGCTTTTTGAGTATCCGGCCGTTCGAGGGGAAACCCATCCCTCTTCAACCGGCCAGTTCAGTTACGAGGTCGGTGGCGGGACGGAGGTCGTTGATGCGGGCGACGGTTTCGCCGGCGTAAAGGGGGCCCGCGTCGACCAGGGTCGGAGGTAGGTCGTCGATCGGAGTCGCAGGCGAGAGGAGGCGACTGTCGGGCCGCTGCGCCTGGATCATCCGCAGCTGCAACCTCGGCGGCGCGTACCGCGCGCCTGGAGCGAGTAGGTGGTTCAGGAGCTGGTTGAGCCGCGGGCCGCGCAGAAGCTCGCGGCGTTCGTCCTTTGTTACCTCCTCGGGGTACAAAGGATGAACGCCGCTTGGAAGCCACCGGTCGGTGGCGGCGTTCGGGACGACGCGGTGCGGGGCGGGCCAGGCGGCGCCGAAGAGGTCGGTGAGGATCGTCTCGCCGGCCCCGAGCAGGCGCTCCTTATATAGAGCGTGCGCCCGGCTCTCCTCCGAGAGCAGGAAGCGGGTGCCGGCGACCGCCGCGGTCGCGCCGGCCTCGAGCGCGATGCGCACGTCCGCCCGCTCGGCGATGCCGCCCGCCAGCAGGACCGGATAGTCGGCCGGCAACGCCCGCCGCGCCTCCTCCAGCAGCGGCAGCGCCGGCGTCGTCCCGCGCACGTGGCCGCCTGCCTCGACGCCCTGGACGATGACCCCGTCTGCGCCCGCCGCGTGCGCCGCGTGCGCCTCCTCCACCGAGCCGCACTGGTGCAGCCACACCCCGGCGGTCCGCCGTTTCGGCTCGCCCCAGAAGGTGACGACCACGTCGGCCGCGGCCGCGGCCTCGAACCAGTCGCGGCGCGCGAACGGCAGCAGCACGTTGATGGCGAGCGGGCGCCCGGTCAGCGCCCGCGCCGCCGCCAGCTCGCGCCGAATCGCCTCGGCGCCGTTGACCGCGATCGTCCCCAGTCCCCCGGCCTCGGAGACCGCCGCCGCCAGCTCGTGCCGGCTCAAGCCCCCGCCCATCCCGGCTTGGACGACGGGCAGCTCCACCCCCAGGCGCTCGAGCAGCGGCGGCACGCGGTCAGTCTAGGAGGGTCCGGCTCAGAAGCGGACCTCCGCTCCGGGCGGGTCGTAGACGCTCGCCAGCCTCCCCAGGGTCAGCGCCCCGAGCAGCAGCCCGAAGTCCCGCAGGGCGATGTCGTAGTAGCCCGAGTAGGTGAGCAGGTCGACGATGATCCCGCCGAGCCAGGCGGCGACGACATAGGCGCCGTAGCGCGGCTTGACGAAGACGAAGATGCCGGCGACGATCTCGATCACGCCGACCAGGTGCATCGCGGTCGAAGCGCTGCCGGGGATGATGTCGTTGATCCAGGGCGCCAGGTACTGCTCCCAGTCGACCATCACGTTGAAGAACTTGTCGAGGCCGAAGAGGATCGGCGCGACGGTGAAGGCGATGCGCATGATCGTGAACGCCTGGAAGGCGGGATCGCTCTTCAGCCGTTCGCCGAACGTCGGCGCCGGCGTCGCCTCGCGCGGGTCGAGGGTTGCGGTGCTTGACATGGGATCTCCTTGTCAGTCGGAGTTGATCTGTGCCCCCTTTGCGTCGCCAACCGCGCCGTTCTTACCTCCGCCGGCGCTGTTTCGACCCCAACGCCAAAGTCGTGGTTCCTTTGTCCGGCTATGCCGGACAAAGGAACCACGCGTGCGGGTAAGAACCTGGTGGGCGCGGTCGCTAACAATGCATGGCGACTGCGCTGATGACCGCCCCTCGTCCCATGCCTGCAGGACCCGACGCTGCGGCTGCCCGCCCGTGGGTCGAGGACCTGCGCGCAGACGGGCCGCGGGGGCAGGCGGCCGTGGCCGACCTCCACGCGCTGCTGCTGAAGGCGGCGCGCTTCGAGATCGGACGGCGCGGCGCCGAGCTCTCGCACCTCCACCGCGGCGATCAGGAGGACCTCGCCCAGCAGGCCGCCGACGACGCGCTGATGGCGGTCCTGCGCAAGCTCGACGAGTTCCGCGGCGAGAGCCGCTTCACCACCTGGGCCTACAAGTTCGCCCTGCTGGAGGCGGCGGTCAAGGTGCGGCGGCGCGCCTGGCAGGGGCGCGAGATCCCGCTCGAGGACGAGGCGTGGAGCGCCTTCGCCGACGCGGGCGCCCCTGTCGGCCGCGGCGCCGAGGACGCCGAGCTCTTCGCCGCCCTGCGCGAGGAGATCGAGTGCCTGGGCGAGCGCCAGCGCGCGGTCCTCGTCGCGGTCGCCCTCAACGGGGTGCCGATCGACGTCCTCGCCGAGCGCCTCGGCTCGACCCGCGGCGCCCTCTACAAGAACCTGCACGACGCCCGCCGCAACTTGCGCGCGGCACTTGCCGCGCGCGGCTTACGGGTAGGAACGGGCGGAGAGGAGGAATCATGACGAGCAACGAAAAGCGCGACGCGCTCCTGGGCCGGGTGCTCGGCCCCGGGGTCCCGGAGCTGACCTGCGAGCAGTGCTTCGAGGAGCTCGACCGCTATGTCGAGCTGAGCCTCGCCGGCGAGGCCGCCGACGCGCGGGTCCCCGGCATGCGGGCCCACCTCGACGGCTGCCCCGCCTGCGCCGAGGACTTCGCCAGCCTGCGCGCACTCGTCACGCGCGAGGGGGATTGACAGCCGCGGGCGACTCTCTAAGGTCAGGTACATGAGCGATCAGGGCATCGCCGCATGGAAGCTTCCCCTGATCGTGGCTGCGATCGCGGTCTCGATCGTCGCCGCCTTCTACGTCGGCGGCCCGGGGATGGGGATGGCCGAGGGCTCGATCGTCGCCGGGATCATCGTCGTCATGGCGGTCCGCAACCCGCCGCTGCACCCGATCGTCCCGCCGGCCCCGGCCGACCTGCGGGAGCACCTGCTCGTCGTCGTCGAAGAGCCGCTCGAGGACGGGACCGCGATCGAGCGGATCGCCGCCGCCTCGGTCCCGCTCGATCCCGCCGACCCCGAGCCCGAGGTGCGCGTCGTCGCGCCCGCCCACAACCGCTTCCTCGACCGCTGGGCCTGCGACGTCGGCCCGGGCCGCGAGCGCGCCCAGCGCAGCCTCGTCCTCAGCCTCGCCTCGCTGGCCCGCGCCGGCGTCGATGCCAGCGCCCGGATCGGCGACGAGGACATCGTCCAGACCGTCACCGACCAGCTGCGCACCTACCCGGCGACCGAGGTCTTCCTCGTCACCGGCACGGACGGCGAGGCCACGGCAGCCGCCGAGGAACTGCGCTCCCGACTGCACGCGCCCTTCCACCACCTGCGCTGCGCACCCGAGTACCCGAAGCTCACTGTTAAGGCCAATTCTGCCGCTTGAAGCTGTTGCAGCATTAATGCTCTAACAGTCCGGTTTGTAAACCGAGAGGCTCCGGGGCGCCATGCCGCCCCCGCGCCGCAGCAAGCCCCGCTCACCCGAGCACGCCGCCCTCGGCGACGCCGTCCGCACCCTGCGCGGCGAAGCGGGCCTGAGCCAGGAGCAGCTGGCCGAGGGCGCCGGCACCGACCTCACCCAGGTCGGCGGCATCGAGCGCGGCGTGCGCAACCCGAGCTACACGACGCTGCTGCGGCTGGCCGGCGCGCTGGGCACGAGCGTGGGCAAGCTGACCACTCTCGCCGACGAGCTGCGAGCCGGCTAGTACTCCGGGTGCCGTAGGGTGTCGTCGCGAAGGCGCTCGTAGACCTTGCGCAGGTAAAACTCGCTGATCACCGCCTTGAAATCTTCGTCGTCGAGGATCCTCTTGTAGATCTCGTCGTTGTCGTCGACGCGGGTGACGATCGTCTGCAGGAACTTGCGGTCGAAGACCAGCCGGAAGTTGTCGAGGCTGTTGTTCCTGGCCTGGTCGGTGAGCTCGGGGTCGGCGGCCCAGCTCTCCTCGAACTGGTCGAGGAGAAGCTTGTCCACGTCGGTCAGCTCGGTGCCGAAGCGATCGTTTAGCACCTCGACGATGTTCGATAGGTGCTTCAGCTCGAGCTCCTGTCCTGCGCCCGTGCCCTCGCCGAAGAACGACTGCACCTCGCCCTGCCGTGCGGTCAGGGAGAGCTCCCCGCTGAAGGTCACCTGGTGGCGGAGGTGGGTCAGCTCGACCTCGGTGCCGAGATCGAGCCGCTCGACGCCGCCGCTGTCGCGGAGGTAGAGCGCGAGCGCCCGGCAGAAGACGTAGTCGCGCTCGAGCTGCGTGTCGGAAACGGCGGCGATCTGGGAGACGAACGCATACGTGCGGACGAAGCGGTTCAGCGCGTCGCGGAAGTCCAGGCGCTCCTGGTCCCCGAGGGCCTCGAACCGCTCCTTGGCGGGGCCGATCGCCGCGTAGGCCGCGGCCGAACGCTGCCTCTCCTCGCTGTCGGTCCCGAGCAGCGCCGGCATCGCCGCCTCGACCTCCTCGGGCCGCAGCACGTCGAAGTCGTCGAGCCGGCGGCGCGTGTCCCAGAGGATGTTCGGGTCGGTCGGCGGGGCGACGGTGGCGCCGTGGAACTGCTCGAAGGCCTCGACGATGTCGTCGGTCTCGTTGCGGAAATCGAGCACGAAGGTGCTCTGCTTCAGCGGGTGGATCCGGTTGAGGCGGGAAAGCGTCTGCACCGCGGCAAGCCCGACCAGCGTCTTGTCAACGTACATCGTGTGCAGCAGGGGCTGGTCGAACCCCGTCTGGAACTTCTCGGCGACGATCAGCACCCCGTACTCGGGTCCGGCGAACTCCTCGGCGGTGCGGGACTCGGGGAACCCGTTCATCTCGGACTCGGTCAGAGGCGTCCCGGACCCGTCGTCGATCTTTCCCGAGAAGGCGACGAGCGCCTTCAGGTCGCCGTAGCCCTGCTCCCGGATGTACTTGTCGATGCTCTGCTTGTAGCGGACCGCGTGCAGCCGCGAGGAGGTGACGACCATCGCCTTCGCGAGGCCGCCCATCTGCTTCGCGGTGTGCTCACGGAAGTGCTCGACGATGATCTGCGCCTTCTGCGCGAGCTGGTACGGGTGGAGGCTGACGAACCGGGCGATCGCCCGCCGCGCCTGGCGGCTGTCGTATTCGGGGTCTTCCTCGGTCGCCTTCTCGATTTTCCAGAAGGTCTTGTAGGTCGTGTAGCTGGACAGCACGTCCATGATGAAGTTCTCCTCGATCGCCTGGCGCATCGAGTAGAGGTGGAACGGTTCGTACTTTCCCGTCGCGCCGTTGAAGGTGCCGAACGTCTCCAGCGTCCGCCCCTTCGGCGTCGCAGTGAACGCGAAGTAGGAGACGTTCGGGTGAGGGCCGCCGCGGGCGCCGACGGATTTCGCCAGCGCCTCCTCGACGGGGTCGATCGCCGCGGCGAGGAGGCCGGAGTCCTCGGCCTCGGCCGCGGTCAGCTCCTGCTCCTCACCCGCGCCCAGCGCCAGTTTCAGTTCCTTTGCCGTCTCACCGGTCTGGGAGGAATGCGCCTCGTCGACCACGACCGCGTAGTTGCGGGCCGGCAGGTCCCCGATCCGGGCGAGGATGAAGGGGAATTTCTGCAGGGTGGTGATGAGGATCCGCGCCCGCTCGCCGGCGAGCGCCTCGGCCAGCTGCGCCGAGCTCTCGTCGATCTTCTCGACGACGCCGCGGGCGTGCTCGAACTGGTAGATCGTCTCCTGGAGCTGGCGGTCGAGGATGACCCGGTCGGTGATCACGATGACCTTGTCGAAGACCTTGCGGTCGTCGGCCATGTGGAGGGTCGAGAGGCGGTGCGCGGTCCAGGCGATCGTGTTCGACTTGCCCGACCCCGCGGTGTGCTGGACGAGATAGTCGCGACCGGCCCCGTGCTCGCGGGCGTCCGCCGTCAACGACCGCACCG
>DASTAR010000040.1:0-4425 GCA_035712505.1 Solirubrobacterales bacterium | reverse complement strand
GCGAGCACCCCGGCGCACGCGAGGGCGCGCGCCGGGAGGAGGGAGGTGACCATCGATGCTGCTCCATTCGAAGGGTGGGGGGAATGGACTGCGACCTCACTCGCCGTCGGCGTCAGCCTCGGGCGTCCGCGCGCCGAACATTTGGTCGAGCATCAGCATCGCCGACGGCGCGCCCTGCGCCATCTTGAGCTGGTCGATCGCGGTCATCGCGTTCTTCTCTTCCTCGACCTGCTCGTTGATGAACCACTGCAGCATCACCTGGGTCGGGTAGTCCTGCTCCGCCTGCGCCAGCGCATAGAGATTGTTGATCGCCTTGGTGACCTTCTGTTCGTGGTGCAGTGCGGCCTCGAAGACCGAGAGCGGGGTGTCGAAGTCGTGCTGCGGCTGCGGGATCGGCTGGAGGACCACCTTCCCCCCGCGGTCGCACATGTGGTCGAAGAGCTTCATGGCGTGGGTCCGCTCCTCGTCGGCCTGGATCCGCATCCAGTTCGACATCCCGGGCAGCGAAATCCCCTCGAAATGGGCAGCCATCGCGAGATAGGCGTAGGACGAGGCCATCTCGAGGTTGATCTGGGCGTTCAGGGCATCCTGCAGCTTGGACGACAGCATTCTGGCGAATCCTTGGTTGAAGACGGACGTAATCTATCAGGCCTTGAGCCTTGAGCCTTGGGCCTTGGGCCTCGGGGCTCAGGGCTCACGGCTTACGGCTCACGGCCCATGGCTCATGGGCCCCTGCGACCCTTTCCCCGACACCGGCATCCAGACAGGCATGACCACCCGAGCGATGACCATGGACGCGATGACCCTGCCCAATGCCGACGCGGTGATCGCCCGCGCCAAGCGCGGCGACCCGGTGGCGCTGGAGCAGGTCTACCACGCCTACAGCGGCCCCGCCTACAACCTGGCCCGCCGCATCTGCCGCACGACCGAAGACGCCGAGGATGTGCTCCAGGAGACCTTCTTCGAGGTGTGTCGTAGTATCGGCAACTACCGTGGGGACGGGTCACTCTGGGGCTGGATTCGCACCATCGCCTCCTCCAAGGCGCTGATGCGGCTCCGCCGGAACAAGTACCGCGACACCGACGACCTCAACGACGAGCTCGCCCCGGCCCGCGAGGCCTCGATCGGCCTCCGGATGGACCTCGAGACCGCTCTCGACCGCCTCTCCGACACCGCCCGCGCGGTGGTCTGGCTCCACGACGTCGAGGGGTTCACCCACGAGGAAATCGGGGCCCAGATGGGGAAGACCCCGTCGTTCTCGAAGTCGCAGCTGGCCCGGGCGCACCAGAAGCTCCGGGTCTGGCTCGACGAGGGGGTGGCCCAGTGACCGCCACGCATTGCACGACCGAGCAGCTGCTCGCCCTCCGCGACGGCGACCGGAGCGAGCCGACCTTCGCCGCCGGCGAGGCCCATCTCGCGACCTGCGCCGAGTGCCAGGTCGAACTTGAGCGACTGCACCAGCGGACGGCACAGCTCCGCGCCCTGCCCCAGATGGCCTCGGCCCGGAATCACTTCCCGGCGATCCGGGCGCGCCATCAGTGGGAGCGGAAGCAGCGCTGGCAGCGCCTCGCGGCGTTCGGCGGCCTCGCAGCGGCCGCCTCGCTCGCGTTGGTGGTGATGGGCGGCGACCTCGTGCAGCCGGCCCGCCTCGATGCGGAGCAGCAGCTCGAGACCGCCATCTCGCGGTCGCAGGAACTGGAGCGGACGCTCCACGACTGGAATCCCGAAGCCCGCGTGCTCGACGGCCGGACGGCGCGCGTGGTGATGGACCTGGAGGATCGGATCGCCGCCCTCGACCGTCGCCTCGATGACGTGGCGCGGTCGTCCGCGGAGGACCGACTCGAGCAGCAGGTGGCGCTGTGGCAGGAGCGCGTCGGGCTGATGAACGCCCTGGTCGACGTGCACCTCACCCGCGCCAGCAACGTGGACCTCTGATGGTCCGTCTCACGAAGGAGCAGCACCCGATGCGCACTACCCTGCTGGCCCTGCTGGCGATCACCGGCGCCACGCCGCTCGCCGCGCAGTCGTTCAAGTTCTCGACCTACGCCGACGGCGACACCGCGATCTCGGTCCGCCGGAACAACGGCAGCTATGACTGCACCGTGACCGTCCGCGGCAAGACGCTCGCCGACAAGGAAGCGAAGCCGATCTGTGCCAAGGCCGAGGAGTCGGCGGAGAAGGCGCGGAAGGACTCCGAGGTGATGGCGCGCGAGGCCCGTCGTCTCAGCGAGGAAGTGGTCGCCAAGACGCGTGAATGGACCGAGGCGAACAAGCACAACATCGAGGAACTGCGGCTCCGGAGCCAGGAGCTGGCGGCCAATGCCGCGAAGCTGCGGTCGGAGGCGGAGCGCAACTCGTTCTTCGCCCGCTCGATGCCGCTGGTGATGGGGCGCCCGGTAATCGGCGTCAGCATCGACACCCGCCCGCGGGAGACCGACAAGTACGGGGCGTACATCACCGGCGTCACACCCGGCGGCCCCGCCGCGAAGGCCGGGCTGATGGCCGGCGACATCATCATCCGGCTTGCCGGGCGGACGCTCGTCGGCGGCAAGGACGGCGACGAGTCGATGCTGCCGGGGAACCAGCTGATCTCCGTGGTCTCGGGCCTGACCCCCGGCAAGGCGGTGGACGTGCAGTACCGCCGAGGCGAGGCGACCCGCACCACCAAGATCACGCCGACCGAGGACGAGGCGATGATCGTCCAGTTCCGCGGCGCCGAAGCGGGGCGTACGCCGCTCGCCCTCACGATCCCCCGGGTGCCGATGCGTCCGTCGTCGCCTGAGGCATTCGGCGACGTGCGGGTCTTCGTCGACGGCGTGCCGACCCAGCCCAGCATGCGGAGCTTCTTCGTCGGAGGCGCCCTCTCCGACCTCGAACTCGCCCCGATGAACGCCAAGCTCGGCACCTACTTCGGCACGACCGAGGGCGTCCTGGTCATCAACGTCCCCGAGAAGGACAACCTCGGCCTCCAGCCCGGTGACGTGATCACCAAGGTCGACGGCCGCGACGTCGAGACGCCGTCGGAATTCCTCCGCGTCCTCCGCAGCTATGAGAAGGGCGATGCGTTCAAGCTCACCGTGACGCGCCAGAAGCGGACCGAGGTGGTGGCGGCGACGCTGCCGTAACGGGAGGTAAGGGGTGAGGGGTGAGGGGTGAGGGGGCGCCAGCTCCGATCCCCCCTCCCCCCTCACCCCTCACCCCTTACCGCAGAAATGAACCACCATTAACTTCGGTGCATGTCACCCAAGTTCGCCCGCCGCCCCTCCGAGCGCCCCGACGAGATCCTCGCCGCGGCGCTCGAAGTCTTTCTGGCCGAAGGGTTTGCGCCAGCGAAGATGGAGGCGGTCGGGGCACGGGCCGGGATCACCGCTGGGACGATCTACCGCTACTTCCCGTCGAAGCCGGCGCTGGTCGAGGCGCTGGTCGAGCGGCATCTCGACCCGGCCTGGGCTCGCGGGCGCGACTTGGCCGAGGCATATGGCAGCCGCACCGCCCGGGAGATCGTCCAGTTCCTCCTGGGTCGCTGGGCGGCCCACCTGCGCGGCACCGAGGCCGGCGACGTCCTCCGCCTGCTGGTCCGGGAGGCACCGACCTTCCCGGAACTCCTAGCGAAGTACTCAGAGCAACTACTGCATGTCGGCACGCTCGCCGTCGGTCGCGCACTGCGGCACGGCATCGATCGGGGCGAATTCCCGCTCCTCGAGGTCGATACCGCCGCCCGGGCCATGACCGGCGCGATCCTCGGCCTCTCGGTCGCCGAGGCGACCTTTCCCGCCGCCTTCCCGGCCGCCCCGGGGACGGCGCTCGACCCGATGGACGAGCTGGTCGAGGCGCTGGTCCGCGGTCTGCCGGTTGCGCCTTCGACCCGCACCGGGCCGGCCCCGGCGGTCCCGATCCAGTCCGCCGCGCTCCGGAGCGAGCCGGCCGGCGGCGGGCGGCTCACGATCACGACCCTTCGCCCACCGGAGTCACGCTGATGGCCCGCCGTCCGCTCCTCGCCGCTCGGGCCCTGATCCTCCGCTGTCCGCATTGCGGGGGGACGGGCCTCTTCCGCCACTGGTGGGCGATGCGGGAGACCTGTCCGACCTGCGGCCTCTCGCTTGCCGCGGGCAATCGGGTCGGCGCCAATCTCCTCAATCTTGTCGCCGCCGAGTTCCTGCTGATGGCGTTCCTCGCGGCGGTGATCGTGCGCGGCTGGCCGACCCCGCCGTGGTCGACCCTCGAGTGGGCCGCCCCGTTGCTGATGCTGATTGCGCCGCTCTTCCTGTATCCGGTGTCGAAGCTCCTGTTCGTCGCCTTCGACCTGATGCTCCACCCGGACGCCGCGCCCGACGCGGTGGCGCACGGCATCAGCGCCGACTCCTCGCGCTGAATGGCGCGCTGGCCCACGGCCTCGCGTCGGCGTCGGCGCGGCTCGCGACGCGC
>DASTAR010000039.1:0-25933 GCA_035712505.1 Solirubrobacterales bacterium | reverse complement strand
TCCCTCCCCAGACACCACTCGCTAATGGCTCGTGGTTGAGTGTCTGGGGAGGGAGTCCCGACCCCTCTCTGACCCGCTAATCTTCCGCGACTTATGGCTGTCCCTAAGAAGAGAACTTCCAGCGCTCGTCGCGACAAGCGTCGCGCTCAGCACAAGGCTGGCAAGGCGACCTTGAACCGTTGCCCGCGCTGTCACGAGCCGCGGATTCCGCACCGGGTCTGCCCGAACTGCGGGACTTATGCCGGTCGTGAGGTCGTCGCGCAGCGGATTGCCGATCCTTCGGCGCCTCACACCCACGAGTAGATCGTGGCGCCCGGGCGCGCGGTGACTGTCGCCCTCGATGGTTTTGGGGCGGAGCAGGGCTTCGACGTGCTCGCCGAGGGGGCGCGACTGGCTGCTGCCGACGGGATCGGCGTCCGGGTCTTCGGTCCCAAGCGCTCCCTGGACGTGACGGGCGTGGACGGGATCGAGGTCGTCGATACCTCGGAGGCGATCGCCAACGACGAGGACCCTGTCTCAGCCGTTCGGGCGAAAAAGGAAGCTTCGGTCGTGCGCGCGGCCGCCGATGTCGCCGCGGGCAACTCGGCCGCTCTGGTCAGCTGCGGGTCCACCGGGGCGACGATGGCTGCTGCGACCTTCGGCCTGCGGCGCCTGAAGGGTGTGCAGCGGCCGGCGCTGGCGGTCCAGGTCCCCGTCCCGGGCAAACCGGTCCTCTTCCTCGACGTCGGTGCCAATGTCGAGGTCCGCGCCCAGCACCTGGTCCAGTTCGCCTTCCTCGGCGCGGCCTTCAGCGCCGCCGTCCTCGACGTCCGCGACCCCTCGGTCGGGCTGCTGACCGTCGGCGAGGAGGCGGGGAAGGGGCGCGAGGAGGTGGTCGAGGCGAACCGGCTGCTCGGTCAGGCATCGGGGATCCGCTTCGCCGGCAACGTCGAGGGTCGCGATCTGCCCGCGGCGAAGGTCGACGTCGTCGTCACCGACGGCTTCACGGGCAACGTCTCGCTGAAGCTGCTCGAGGGCACGGCGAAGACCGTCGCCGCCGCGGTCGGCGATGCCGCCCGCTCCAATCCGGTGGCCGCGGTTGGCGGCCTGCTGCTGAAACCGGCCCTGAACGGGCTGCGGCGCGAGCTGCACCCGGACACCACCGGCGGCGCGATCCTGCTCGGCCTGCGCGGGATCGCCGTCGTCGGCCATGGCAGCTCCGGTGCCGAGGGCATCGCCAACGCCGTCCGCCTCGCTGCCCGCTGCGCCGAGGTCGATGCGGTCGGCCGCACCGCCGCCCTGCTCGCCGAGGGCGGCGCCGGTCGCGGCGCCCTCGCCGCCGAGCAGCGCGCGTGATAGACACACCGCCAATGAACAGGACCAGAAGATGACCCGCGAGGAAGTCCTCACCCTGGTGCGCGAGCACCTCGCCGAGGAGCTCGAAGTCGACCTCGGGCGGATCGATGAAGGGACGCGCTTCAAGGAGGACCTCGACGCCGACTCGCTCGACCTCTACGAGCTGGTGATGGAGCTCGAGGACCGCTACGGGGTGAGGGTCAGCGAGGAGCAGGCGACCCACATCAAGACGGTCGGCGACGCCGTCGGCTTCGTGCTCGAGCACGCGCCCGCCTGAGCCTTGGCGACCGAGCAGGACTCAGCCGTCGCCGGCCTCTCGGCCCTGATCGCCGCGCTGCCCGAGGAGCTGCGGAGTCAGGCGCTGACCCATTCCTCCTGGACCGAGCGGCGCGTCGACTCCTTCGAGCGGCTCGCCTTCCTCGGCGACAGCGTCCTCGGCCTCGCCGTCGCCACCAATGTCTATGAGGGCTTCGAGCAGCTCGCGGCGGGGGGGCTGACCAAGGTCCACAACCAGTCGGTCAGCGGCGTTTCCTGCGCCGACATCGGCCTGCAGCTGGGGGTCCCGGAGATGCTGCGGGCGAACGAGCCTGAGGACTTCGTCGGCGCAATTCCCGCCGGAGTCCTGCTCGAAGGCGGCCGGCCGCTGCCGGAGGCGACCGAGGCGCTGATCGGCGCCTGCTACGTCGCCTTCGGCTTCGAGCGCACCGCCGCGGCCGTGGCCGAGGCCTTCGAGCCGCGGATCGAGCTCGCCTCCGAGACGCGGATGGATTTCAAGTCCGCCCTGCAGGAGCTCTTGGCCCGGCGCGGCGCCCGCGTAACCTATGAGGTGGTTGCGGCGACGGGTCCCCCGCACCGGCGAACCTTCGAGGTTGCCGCGATCGTCGATTCCGAGCAGGTCGGTAGGGGGAAAGGGCGCAGCAAGAAGGCTGCCGAGCAGGTTGCCGCCGAGGAGGCTTTGGCGCATCTTGGGGGTTGATCGCCCCGTCTTTGCGTCCGAGCCGGGCGGGAGCCTTGGGGCGATGGAAGGAGCGCGCAGATGTATCTGAGGTCGATCTCGATGAAGGGGTTCAAGTCCTTCCCGGAGCGCACGACCCTGGAGTTCTCGCCTGGGGTCAGCGTCATCGTCGGCCCCAACGGCTCGGGCAAGAGCAACATCACCGACGCGGTGCTGTGGGCGCTCGGGGAGCAGAGTCCCGGAGCGATCCGCGGCGCCTCGATGCAGGACGTGATCTCCGCCGGCGGCAAGGGGATCAGCCAGCGCCGCGCCGCCGAGGTCGAGGTGACGATCGACAACTCCGACGGGCGCGCCGCCACCGAGTTCTCCGAGATCGCCGTTGAGCGACGCCTCGACCGCTCAGGCGACAGCGGCTACCGGCTGAACGGCGCCCGCTGCCGCCTCGCCGACGTCACCGACGTCCTCTCCGACACCAATCTCGGCCGCGAGATGCACTCGGTGATCAGCCAGGGACGGGTGGAGACGATCGTCCACTCGAAGCCGCGTGAGCGCCGGCTTCTGGTCGAGGAGGCCGCCGGTCTCGGCAAGCACCGCAAGCGCCGGCGCCGCGCCGAGCTGAAGCTGCGCAGCGCGCGCGACAACCTCGACCGCGCCCTGGACGTCGAGCGCGAGGCGCGGGCGCGGCTGCGGCCGCTGAAGCGCCAGGCGCAGGCGGCCGAGCTGGGAGCGCGGATCGAGCGCGAGGAGCTGGGGCTGCGGGCGCAGCTGGTCTCCGAGGAGCTGCGTTTCGGCGCCGACCGCGCCGCCGCCGCCGAAGCGGCGGCGAAGAAGGCGCGGGGGATTCGCGAACAGCTGGAGCAACGACTGGGCGAGGTCTCGCAGCGCCGTTCCGCCGCCGAGGAGCGCTTCGCCGCCCGCGACCGAGAGCGCACCCAGGCCTGGGGCCTGCTGACGAAGCTGCGCGGCGACCAGGAGCGGGTCGCGGTCCGGATTGCCAACCTCTCCAGTCGCGAGGCCGAGCTGGAGGCGGGCCTGGAGAGGCTCCGGGTCGAGCTCGGGCCGCTGACGCTCGACGTCGGGCCTGGGAGCGCGCCGGGCGAGCGGGCTCGGAAGCTGGAAGAGGAGCTGGGCGAGATCGACGCCGGGCTGCGGACCGCCGGCGAGGGGCTGCGCGTCGCCCGTTCCGGGGACGCCGCGGAGGCGGCACGCGAGGCTGCCCTCGGCGACGTCCGCGCCGGGGCCGAGCGCGCCTCCCGCCACGCCAAACGCGCCGAGGGCCTGCTCGGCGAGCGCCACCGCGAGGCGATGCGGGCGCGGCTGGCCGCAGGCGAGGCGCTGCTGGACGACGTGCGGAGCGCGCTGAAGGCCGCCGAAGCCGCCGGGGCGGCGATCCGCGGCCGGGTCGAGCGGATCGAGCAGAAGGTCGTCGGCGGCAAGGACGACGGGGACGAGATCGCCGACGAGCTCCGCCGCTGCTCGCAGCAGGAGTTCGAGCTGCAGGCCGAGATGAAGGAGACCTCCGACGAGCTGACTCGGGCCGAGGTCGAGGCAGCCCACCTCGGCGACCGCCGGGCGGAGGCCGAGCGAGAGCTGGCCTCGATCGCCGAGCGGCTCGGCGAGGAGATCCCGCCGGCCGAGGAGGCGCTGACGGACGAGGCACGGGCGGAGATCGACAGGCGGCTGGAGCGGCTGGAGCGGCGGCGGGCTCAGATCGGCCCGGTCAACCCGCTGGCCGAGCAGGAGTACGACGAGGCGCGCGAGCACGTCGAGGCCCTGCAGGCGCAGCGCGAGGACATCGAGCGCTCGATGCGCGAGCTGGAGTCGCTGATCCGCGACATCGACGAGGAGATCGAGCGCGCCTTCGAGGAGACCTTCGAGGCCACCGCCAAGAACTTCGAGGAGATGGTCGAGCATCTGTTCCCGGGCGGTCGCGGGCGCTTGCGGCGGGTCAGCCTGCGACCGGTCCGCGACGAGGAGCGCCCGGCGGGGGAGCAGGAGGCGCCGACCGACGCCGAACCTGAGCCCGAGGAGGACGACGAACAGCGCGACGAGCTCGGAGTCGAGATCGAGGTCACCCCGGCCGGCAAGTCGACCCGCAAACTGCAGCTGCTCTCGGGCGGGGAGAAGTCGCTGGTCGCATTGGCCTTCGTCTTCGCCGTCTTCCTCGCCCGGCCGTGCCCCTTCTACATCCTCGACGAGGTCGAGGCCGCCCTCGACGACGCCAACATCGACCGCTTCCTGCAGCTGATCCGGCGCTTCTCCGACCGCGCCCAGTTCGTCATCGTCACCCACCAGAAACGGACGATGGACGCCGCCGACGTCCTCTACGGGGTCTCGATGGGGGGCGACGGCGTGACCAAAGTGGTTTCGCGGAAGCTGCCGCGCGAAGTGGCTGAAGGTTCCGGCGAGGACGAAGCGCCGGGGCTTTCTGCGGTCGCTTAGAGGGGCACCCGTCCCCTTTAGCCGGTCGTTACCTTTCTTCGCCGTGGCTACTAGCTGGCAGGAGATCGTTGACTTGGGGGCGCGGCAGCCTGGGGGGGCGGTTGCATTTGAGGAGGAAGCTCCCGAGCAGCGGCGTGGCGTCTTCAAGCGGCTGCGCGAGAGCCTCTCGAAAAGCCGGCAGGCGCTGCAGGAGGAGATCTCTGCCTCTCTCTTTGATCGGATCGACGACGAGACCTGGGAGCTGCTGGAGGAGGCGCTGATCCTCGCTGACGTGGGAGCGCCGACCACGGCCGCAGTGGTGGAGCGCTTGGAGCAGGAAGTCGAGTCCGGCGCGGTGCCGATGGACGGCATCGCGGTGCGGGACCGGTTGATCGAGATCCTCGCCGAGGTCGCCTCGACCGGGCGGGCGCCAATCGACCTTTCCGGGGAGCCGGCGGTCCTGATGATGGTCGGGGTCAACGGCACCGGCAAGACGACGACGATCGGCAAGATCGCCTGGCACCTGAGCAAGGAGATGGGGCTCGACGTGATCATGGCCGCCGCCGACACCTATCGCGCCGCCGCCGCCGAGCAGCTGGAAACCTGGGCCGAGCGCGCCGGTGCGGAGCTGGTCCGCGGCGATGAGGGCTCCGATCCCGGTGCCGTCGCCTACGACGCGATCGGCGCCGCCCGCGCCCGCGGCGCCGACGTCGTCATCGTCGACACCGCCGGCCGCCTCCACACCCAGAGCAACCTGATGGAGGAGCTGGCGAAGGTCCGCCGGGTGATCCGCAAGCAGATGCCCGACGCCCCCCACGAGACGCTGATCTCGATCGACGCCACCACCGGCCAGAACGGCCTGCGCCAGGCCAAGGTCTTCTCCGAGGCGGTCGACGTGGACGGTGTAGTCCTCACCAAGCTCGACGGCACCGCCCGCGGCGGCATCGCCCTGGCGATCGCCTCCGACCTCGGCATCCCGGTGAAGTTGATCGGCGTAGGGGAGACCCTCGACGACCTCCGCCCGTTCGACCCCGGCGACTACGCCAAAGCGCTGCTGGCCGAGTAGGGGCGAGCCCCGTCCCGTAACCTGCTCGGACATGTTCGACCAGCTCTCCGAACGGCTCCAGTCGACCCTCTCCGAGGTCCGCTCGCGCGGGAAGCTGAGCGAGGGGGACGTCGATTCGGCGATGCGGGAGATCCGGCTCGCACTGCTCGAGGCCGACGTCAACTTCAAAGTCGTCAAAGCCTTCACCAAGACGCTGAAGGAACGCTGCCTCGGCGAGGACGTGATGTCGAGCCTCGATCCGGGCCAGCAGGTGGTGAAAATCGTCAACGAGGAGCTGGCCTCGCTGATGGGGGGGACCGGCTCGGAGCTGGCGATGGCCGCCAGCGGCCCGACCGTGATCCTGATGGCGGGCCTGCAGGGCTCCGGCAAGACGACGGCCTGCGCCAAGCTCGCCCAGTACTTCAAGAAGCAGGGCAAGGACGTCGCCCTCGCCGCCTGCGACGTCTACCGCCCGGCCGCGGTCGAGCAGCTGGTGACGATGGGCGGGCGCGCCGGGGCGCACGTCTACGAGCGCGGCACCGATGCCGACCCGGTCGACATAGCCTCCTGGGCGCTCGACGAAGCCCGCGCCGAGCGCCGGGACGTGCTGGTCATCGACACGGCCGGCCGCCTCCACATCGACCAGGACCTGATGGCGGAGCTGGCGAAGGTCCGCAAGCAGACCCGCCCCCACGACGTCCTCCTCGTCGTCGACGCGATGACCGGCCAGGACGCCGTCGGCGTCGCCGAATCCTTCGCCGAGGTCGCCGAGTTCGACGGTGTCGTGATGACCAAGCTCGACGGCGACGCCCGCGGCGGCGCCGCGCTCTCGGTCAAAGCGGTGACCGGCAAGCCGATCCTCTTCGCCTCGACCGGCGAGAAGATCGAGGACTTCGACAAGTTCCACCCCGACCGCATGGCCCAGCGCATCCTCGGCATGGGAGACATCCTCAGCCTGATCGAGAAAGCCGAGCAGCAGGTCGACGAAGAGGAAGCCGAGGCGCTGCAGGAGAAGATGCGGCGGGACCAGTTCACCCTCGAGGACTTCCTCAAGCAGATGAAGCAGGTCCGGAAAATGGGGCCGCTGAGCGGGATCATCGGGATGCTCCCCGGGATGGGAGCGATGAAGCAGCTGAAGAACGCCGACGTCGACGAGCGCGAGCTCGACCGGGTCGAGGCGATCATCCTCTCGATGACGCCGCGGGAGCGGGCCAACCCGGGGATCATCAACGGCTCCCGGCGCAAGCGGATCGCGGCCGGCTCGGGAACCAAGGTCCAGCAGGTGAACAACCTGGTCAAGCAATTCGACCAGATGAAAGTGATGATGAAAGCGATGGCCAACGGGCGGATGCCGACGCCGCAGCAGATGTCCCAGCTGGCAAGCGGCGGACAGCGCGCCCCGCGCCCGAAGATGCGCCGTCGCTGATCGCCGCAAGTCCAAGTCCGCTCTTGCTGTAACCTCCTGCGCCGCTATGGCAGTCCGAATCAGACTTAGACGCGTGGGTTCGAAGAAGAACCCGATCTGGCGCATCGTCGTCGCCGACAAGCGCTCGCCGCGAGACGGGCGCACGATCGAGACGATCGGCCAGTACAACCCGCAGACCGAGCCCTCGACGATCAACATCGACGAGGAGCGCGCCCGCCACTGGCTCGAGCACGGCGCCCAGCCCTCCGAGACCGTGGCGACGCTGCTGCGCACCAAGGGCATCAAGGCCTCCGGCTCCTGAGCGGACCTGCACGATGACGGAGCTGCTCGAGTTCCTCGTCAAGGCCCTCGTCGAGGACCCGGAGGCGGTCGTGGTCGAGGAGCTCGAAGAGGACGGCGACCTCGTCTACGAGATCAGCGTCGCCGACGGCGACCTCGGCCGCGTGATCGGCAAAGGCGGCCGGATCGCCAACGCGATCCGCACGATCGCCAAGGCCGCCGCGGTGCGGATCGACCGCCGCGTCATCGTCGACATCCTCGATTAGCCGCCAGCGCGCTTGCGCCTCGACGTCTTCACCCTGTTCCCGGAGGCCTTCGACTGGTTCCGGTCGCAGCGCTCGGTCCAGAACGCCCTGCGCGAAGGCAACGAGCTCGAGCTCTTCGATTACCGCGACTCGACGCCCCTCGGCGCCGGCCAGGTCGATGACTCGCCCTACGGCGGCGGCGCCGGGATGGTGCTGCGGGTCGACGTCGTGGATGCGGCGCTTCAGGCCGCCTACGGCGACGGTCCCCGGCCGCGGATCGTCCTGCTCTCGCCGACCGGGCCGGTCCTCGACGACCCGATCGCCGACGAGCTCCTCGGCGAGCCGCACCTCGCCCTGCTCTGCGGGCGCTACGAGGGCTTCGACGACCGCGTCCACCAGCACCTCGCCGACGACGAGCTCTCGATCGGCCGCTACGTCCTCGCCGGCGGCGAGCTGCCGGCGATGGTCATCGCCGACGTGCTGATGCGCAAGCTGCCCGGCGCTCTCGGCCACGAGGACTCGGCGGTGGAGGAGTCCTTCAGCCAGGCGCTGGAGGGGATGCCGGAGTATCCGCACTTCACCCGTCCGGCGGCCTACCGCGGCTGGAACGTCCCAGAGGTCCTGCTCTCCGGCGACCACGAGAAGGTGCGCCGGTGGCGCCTGGAGCAGAGCCGGGAGCGGGCTCGGCGTTACGAGGAGCGGTAGCCGCGTCTGGGGACCGCTGCGGCGTCTGGGACGGCGCCGCTCTGCCTGAATGTCCCGCGGTGGTCGCCCGTGCGTTCGTAGACGGTCATCTGGAAGGCCCAGTGGCGGCTGCCTTCGGCGTCGCGCCCGCTGAGCCAGATCAGGCCATGACCTGCGAAGCGGATCCCGTGGTGGCGCCAGGAGAAGTCGCAGCGTCGGCGGATTTCGTTCTTCTGGGCGGCACCGCCGCGCTGCGGATGCACCGCCGTCGAGCAGTCGAGACGGCGGCCGGTCCCGTCGCTCCAGGCGGGGCCGAATTCGCGGCGCAGCACCGCCCGCATCATCCACTTCGCGGCAGCGGGGGTCAGCTGGACGGCGCGGGGTCCGGAGGTGCCGGATAGAGCTGGCGCGGCCGGAGCGATCGCCAGGGGCCCGGCGATGACGGCCAGGACCAGCAGGGCGGGGAGACCTCTGCGCATCTGCCATTTATATACGTGGCGCCTGCTCGAGGCCGGGCTTAGGGGGTTTGGGCTACCATTCCGCGACCGCGCGGTGCCCGCACCTGGGTCCGGCGGTTTTTTCTCGTCAAATGAGCTCCGTAATCGACAGCATCGAGCGTGCCCAGCTAAAGCAGGGCCTTCCCAACTTCGACCCGGGTGACCGGGTCCGCGTCCACTTTCAGGTGGTCGAGGGCAACCGCAAACGGATCCAGGTCTTCGAGGGAGTGGTGCTGCGGCGTCAGGGCTCGGGGGTGCGCGAGACCTTCACCGTGCGCAAACAGTCCTTCGGCGTCGGCGTAGAGCGGACGTTCCCCCTGCACTCGCCGAAGATCGAGAAGCTCGAGGTGGCGGCGCGCGGGGACGTGCGGCGGGCCAAGCTCTACTACCTGCGCGGCCGGATCGGCAAGGCCGCCCGCGTCGCCGAGCGGCGCTGGGGCATCGACGACGACGTCGTCGCAGCGCCCGCGGGCGCTGCGAACGAGTCCACCGCGGTCGACGCCGAGGGCGTGAGCCAGGAGGAGGTCGTGCCCGTGGCGGCGCCGGAGGGTGAGGCCAGCGAGGCCGAGCCGGAGGCCGAGGCCGGCGAGACCGCGCCCGAGGCCGGGGCGGAGCAGGAGACGGCGGCAGAGGCGGACGCGGAGGCGCCCGAGGCCGGGGAGACCGAGGACACTTCAGCGCCTGAGCAAGCCGAGGACGAGGAGCCGGCAGAAGCCGACGACTCCGACGAGGACTCGGCAGCCTGAAACGCCTGATCCCGAAGCCCGAAACCAAAGCCGGCGGGCTCATCGAGCTGGCCGTCATCGTTGCGCTGGCCTTGGGGCTGGCGCTGGCGATCCAGGCGTGGATCGTCAAGCCGTACCAGATCCCCTCGGAATCGATGGAGCCGACCCTCGACGTCGGCCAGCGCGTCCTCGTCAACCGCTTCATCTACCACTTCAGGGATCCCCAGATCGGCGACATCGTCGTCTTCCACCCGCCCGCCGGCGCCGACAACGGCACCGAATGCGGCGTGCATCCCGGTCCCAGGGAAGCGTGCCCGAAACCGACCGAAGGCGAGTCGAGCCAGAACTTCATCAAGCGGATAGTCGCCGTACCGGGAGACAAGCTCTCGATCAAAGACGGCCACCCGGTCGTCAACGGCGTCGAGAAGTCCGACGAGCCCTACATCAACCCATGCGGCAGCGCTTCGCAGTGCAACCTGCCGAAGACGATCACGATTCCACCCGACATGTACTTCATGATGGGTGACAACCGTGGGGCGAGCGACGACAGCCGTTTCTGGGGGCCCGTCCCCCGAGACTGGATCATCGGTGAGGCCTTTGCCACCTACTGGCCCCCAGACCGAATCGGCGGCCTCTAACGCCCCGAAAGGGAAGTTCCACCGCCGGCGGCTGGCCCGCAGCCGGCGCCTGTTCGCCTTCGACCGCGGGCTGGGAAGCCGCTACGTCGCCGGAGCCGACGAGGCCGGCCGAGGATGTCTCGCCGGGCCGCTGGTCGCCGCCGCGGTCCTGCTCGACTACGAGAGGCTCTCGCACTCCGACCGGCGCGCCCTCAGCGGACTGCACGACTCCAAGCAGATGACCGAAGAGCGGCGCCTGGAGATGTACCCCTGCGTGCTGCGGGCGGCGGAGCGGGTCAGCGTCGTGGTCCGCTGCGCGGCGGGCATCGACCGCCGCGGCCTGCACGTGACCAACGTCGAAGCGCTCTCACTGGCGCTTGAGCGACTGGACCCACCGGACGAGGAGGCGATCTGCCTGGTCGATGGGTTTCGCCTCAACGCCTGCACCGTGCCGCACCGGAGGGTGGTGAAAGGAGACGCCACCAGCGCCGCGATCGCCGCCGCCTCGGTCATCGCCAAGGTCACCCGTGACCGTTACATGCGCGACGTCGCCCCCCGGCACCCGGGCTGGGGCTTCGAGGAGCACGTCGGCTACTCGACTCCGGAGCACCGCCAGGCGATCGAGGAAATCGGCATCTCGCCGCTGCACCGGAGGTCTTTCCAGTCGGTGGCGTACTCCCAGCTAGAGCTCTAGAAGGCCCCGGGCACATATTCGACCTCTATTGGTCTGTCGTCCTTGTTGAGCGTCACCCCGACGGCATCGAAGCGGATGTCGTCGAAGGGCGGGAACTCGCGGCGTTCGGCCATCCAGGCGGTGCCGAGGCGGCGTACCTGCCGCTGCTTGGTGAAGTTGATCGAGAGGATCGGCTTCTCCGGGCCGAACCGGGTGCCGGCGCGGGCGCCCTTGACCTCGACGAAGACGAGTATCGGCCCGTCGAGGGCGACGATGTCGAGCTCCCCGTAGCGGGTGCGGGCGTTGCGCTCGACGATCTCCCAGCCTTTCTCGGCGAGGCGGTCGGCGACGAGGCCCTCGGCGATCTCACCGGTGCGCCGGCGTGGATCGGTCATGTCGCTCTAAGGGCTCGAGTGGGGAGAACTCTCCCCCCTGAAGCCGGATTCCCCGACAAGTCACAGATCCGCGCGAAAGCCGCGCATCAATTCTTCGTTTCTGCGCGCCACTCGTCAAATCTGTCCCCGTAGCGTCGTCTCCGTGCTCGCCACCGCCCGGACCTTCACCCTTGACGGCATCTCCGCCCGCCCGGTGCGGGTCGAGGTCGACGTCCACCGCGGCCTGCCGAACTTCACGATCGTGGGCCTGCCCGACGCGGCGGTGCGGGAGGCGCGCGAGCGGGTGCGGGCGGCCCTGGTCAACTGCGGCTTCGAGTTCCCGCTGCGGCGGATCGTCGTCAACCTGGCGCCGGCGAGCCTGCGCAAGGCCGGGCCGGGGATGGACCTGGCGATCGCGGCGGCGCTGCTGAGTGCCTCCGGGCAGCTGGAGTGGGAGGGGCTGGCGCAGGTGGCGCTGGCCGGGGAGCTGGCGCTGGACGGCTCGACCCGGGCGGTGCAGGGTGCCTTGGCGATGGCCGAGGCGGCGCAGGAGAGCGGGGCGGGGGCGATCCTGTTGCCGGCGGACAACGGGGCGGAGGCGGCGCTCGCCGAGGGGATCGGCGTGGTGCCGGTGGAAGCGTTGGGGCAACTGCCGGCGCTGGTGACGGGGGAGTGGGACCCGCCGAGGCCACGCCCGCTTCCGCTCCAGCTCGATCCGTCGGCGGGGGGCCCCGACCTCGCCGATTTGCGCGGCCAGCCGCACCTGCGGCATGCCCTCGAGGTGGCGGCGGCAGGCGGGCACAGCCTCCTGATGGTGGGTCCGCCAGGAGCCGGCAAGTCCCTTGCCGCCAGTCGACTGCCGTCGATCCTGCCGCCCCTCGCGCTGTCGGAGGCGCTGGAGGTGGCGCGGGTCGCCAGCGCCTGCGGGCGGCTGGGCCCCTCGCTGCCGGGCGGCAGGCCGTTCCGCGCGCCGCACCACACGATCAGCGCCGCCGGGCTGATCGGCGGCGGCAGCCCGCCGCGGCCGGGCGAGGCGACGATCGCCCACCGCGGCGTCCTCTTCCTCGACGAGCTCTGCGAGTTTCGGCGGGATGCCCTGGAGGCGCTGCGGGCACCGCTGGAGACGGGAGAGGTCTCGATCGCCCGCGCCGTAGGCCAGCGCTGCCTTCCCTGCAGGTTCATGCTCGTTGCCGCGGCCAATCCCTGCCCATGTGGAAGGGGGGAGATCGATCCGGACTGCTCCTGCGCGCCCTACGAAGTCCAGCGCTACCAGGGCAAGCTGAGCGGGGCGCTCGCCGACCGGATCGACATCCTCGCCGCCGTGCGCCAGCCCGGCGCGGCGGAGATCGGCGGCGCCCCGGGGGAGCCGTCGGCAGTGGTCCGGGAGCGGGTCTGCGCGGCCCGGGAGCGCCAGGAGCAGCGGCTCGGCACCGGTCGCTGCAATGCCGAGATGTCGCCGGCGGAGGCAAGGGCCTGCGGCCTGAGCCCGGAGGCCGGCGCCCTGCTGGCCGACCTGTATGCCCGCCAGCGCCTCAGCGGCCGGGCCCACGACCGGGCGCTGCGGCTGGCCCGCACGATCGCCGACCTCGACGGAGTCGAGACGGTCGGGGAGGAGCAGATGGCGCAGGCCCTGCAGATGCGGAGGCGAGACCATGGCTGAGACCCTCGCCTGTCTCGAGTGTCTGCGCCGCTCCTGGCTGCTCGCCGCCCTCGGTCCCTACATCGAGAAGATCGCGACCGGGGAGGTGGGTTCGCGCTCGCCGGAGCTCCTGCGACTCTCGAACGAGGAGCTGGTCGGGGTCGCCTCCCCCAAGATCGCGGCGCAGATGCTGGAACGGATCGCCGCGCTCTCGGAGGCGCGGCTGGTCGAAGAGCTGAGGCTTGCCGAATGCTGGGCCTGCTGCCGCCACGGCGAGCTGTACCCGGCTTCGCTGCGCGATGCCGCCGACGCGCCGTGGGCGCTGATCGGTCGCGGTGACCCGGGGCTCCTCGACGGGCTGGAGACGTTCGGGACGGTGACGATCGTCGGCGCCCGCCGCGCGACCTCTTACGGTCGCGAGATCGCTCGGGAACTGGGACGGGAGCTGGCGCGGGCGGGGATGGTCGTGGTCAGCGGCCTCGCCTTCGGCATCGACGCCTGCGCCCATCGCGGCGCGATCGACGCGGGCCGCACGATCGCGGTCCTCGGCTGCGGCGCCGATGTCGCCTATCCCGCCAGCCATCGCTCCCTCTGGCGCCGCATCTGCGAGAACGGCCTGGTGATCTCCGAGTTCCCTCCGGGCGCCACCCCCTGGCGCTGGACCTTCCCCGCTCGCAACCGGATCATGGCCGCTCTAGGCGGGATGACGGTGGTCGTCGAGGCCGCCACCCGCTCCGGCTCCCTGATCACCACCGACCTCGCTGCCGACCTCGGGCGGGACCTCGGCGCCGTGCCCGGCCCCGTCACCTCCCGCGCCTCCGCCGGCCCCAACGCCCTCCTGGCGTCGGGAGCGCACGTCGTCCGGGACGCCCAAGACGTCCTCGACGCCCTGCTCGGCCCAGGCCGGGAACGGATCGAGCCGGCCGACCCAAGGCTCGACCCCGACCTCGAGGCCGTCCTCGCAGCGGTAGAGGCCGGCAACTCCACCTGCGACGCCGTCGCCGCCGCCACCGGCCTGTCCGGCCCCGCAGCCGCAACCGCGTTGTCCCGCCTGGAGCTTCTCGGCTACCTCACCTGCTCCAACTTGGGTACCTACCTGCGCACTTTGTCGTCACCTGCCAGCGGCTCCGCTCTCTAGGCTGGTCCCATGGCTTCCGAGCGCATACCCGCGGTCCTCACGATCGCCGGCTCCGACTCCGGTGGGGGGGCCGGCATCCAGGCCGACCTGAAGGCGTTCGCGCGGGTGGGCGTGCACGGGATGACGGCGATCACCGCGGTCACCGCTCAGAACACGGTCGGGGTCGACGCCGTGGAGCCGGTGTCGGGGGAGATGATCTTCGCCCAGGTCGCCGCCGTCGCCGAGGACATCGGGGTCGATGCCGTGAAGATCGGGATGGTCGGCAACAGCGAAGCGATCGACAGCGTCGTCGCCGCCCTCACCTCGATTTTGAAGCACGATCCACCCGTCGTCCTCGACCCCGTGATGGTCTCCGAGAGCGGTTCCGCGTTGCTCGACCCCGACGCCCGGGAAACGTTGTCCAGGCGCCTGCTGCCGCTGGCCAGCGTCGTCACGCCGAACATCCCCGAGGCGCGGGTGCTCACCGGCATGGGGAAGGAGGCGGGGCAGGCGGAGCTGGCGCAGGCCCTGGTAGGGATGGGGGCGAAGGCGGCGGTCGTCACCGGCGGCCACAGCGAGGAGGTGATCGACGTCTTCTTCGACGGCCAGGAGATCGTCGAGATACCCGGCGAGCGGCATCCGGACGGGGCCGCGCATGGTTCGGGCTGCACCCACTCCTCTTCGCTGGCCGCCTATCTCGCGCTCGGCTCGTCGCCGCTCGCCGCCGCCGTGGGCGCCCGTGAGCTCACTTCCGAAGCGGTGCGGGACGGGCTGCGGGAGATCGGCTCGGGAGCAGGCCCCGTCGATGTCTTCGGGCTGGCGACTGGTGAGTTGACCTCGTGATCGCCAGGCGAACTCGCCAAACGTCGCCCAAGCGCGCTCAGTAGATTTCGACGCCATGAGCAGCAATGGCAGCACCGCGCCCCGGCTTCCCCGCCCGCGATCCTCGGTCGTCTTCGACGGTCCCGACCGCGCCCATGCGCGCGCCTACATGAAGGGGATCGGGTTCGACGACGATGCCCTCAGCAAGCCGACGGTCGGGATCGCCAACACCTGGACGGAGGCGATGCCGTGCAACTTCCACCTGCGGGCGCTGGCCGAGCACGTCAAAGAGGGGGTGCGTGCCGCCGGCGGCACGCCGATGGAGTTCAACACGGTCGCCGTCTCCGACGGGGTGACGATGGGGACCCAGGGGATGAAGGCGTCGCTGATCAGCCGCGAGGTGATCGCCGACTCGATCGAGCTGATGGCGCGCGGCTACCAGTTCGACGCGATCGTCGCCCTCTGCGCCTGCGACAAGACGATCCCGGGCTGCGCGATGGCCCTGGCCCGGCTCGACGTGCCGTCGGTGCTGCTCTACGGCGGCTCGATCGCCCCCGGCCACTGGCACGGCCGCGACGTCACCATCCTCGACATCTTCGAGGCGATCGGCGCCCATAACGCCGGCGACATGACCGACGAGGAACTGCACGAGCTGGAGGGGGTCGCCAGCCCCGGCGCCGGCGCCTGCGGCGGCCAGTTCACGGCCAACACGATGGCCTGCGCCTTCGAGGCACTCGGGATCAGCGCCGGCGGCTCGGCGATGGTGCCGGCCGAAGACGACGACAAGGACACGGTCGCCGAGAAGATCGGCGAGTTGGTGATCAACGTCCTCGCCGAGGATCTGCGACCGAGCAAGATCATCACCCGCGAGTCGCTGGAGAACGCGATCGCCTGCGTCTGCGCCTCGGGCGGTTCGACCAACGGCGTCCTGCATCTGATCGCGCTCGCGCACGAGCTCGGGATCGAGCTGACGATGGACGACTTCGAGCGGATCTCCCGGCAGACGCCGCTCTTCGCCGACCTCAAGCCGGGCGGCCGCTTCGTCGCCACCGACCTCTACGCCGCCGGCGGCGTGCCGGTGGTCCTCAAGCGCCTGGCGAAAGCGGGGATCCTCCACGGTGATGCGCTCACCGTCACCGGCCGCACCGTCGGCGAGGAGGCCGCGGCGGCAAGCGAGGCGCCCGGCCAGGAAGTCGTTCGCCAGGTCGAGAACCCGCTGAAGCTGGAAGGCGGCCTCGCGATCCTGCGCGGCAACCTCGCGCCGGAAGGCGCGGTGGTGAAGGTCGCGGGCACCGAGCGTCGCAGGCAGACCGGCCCCGCCCGCGTCTTCGAGTCCGAAGAGGAGTGCTTCCGCGCGGTCAAGGACCAGCAGATCAACCCCGGCGACGTCGTCGTGATCCGCAACGAGGGGCCGGTCGGCGGCCCGGGCATGCGGGAGATGCTGCAGGTGACGGCGGCGATCGTCGGCGAGGGGCTGGGGGAGAGCGTGGCGATGGTCACCGACGGGCGCTTCTCCGGCGCCACCCGCGGCCTGATGATCGGCCACGTCGCCCCCGAGGCCGCCAAGGGCGGGCCGATCGCGGCGATCCGCGAGGGCGACGAGATCACCGTCGACATCGACGACCGCCGCCTCGACGTCGCCCTCTCCGACGAGGAGATCGCGCGGCGGATCGCCGACTACGAGCAGCCGGAGCCACAGTACACCCGCGGCATCATGGCCAAGTACGCCGCGACGGTGTCGTCGGCGGCCGAAGGCGCGATTACGTCTTAGCCGATCGCGGTGTCCTCGTGAGCCGCACTCTCCAGTGGCTGCGAGGACTCGATGAATTCTTCCAGCAGGGGGTTGAAGCGCTGCGGCCGCTCGAGCTGGGGGAGGTGGCCGGTGCGCTCGAAGATCTCCAGCCGCGAGTGGGGGATCAGGCGGTGGTAACCGATCGCGCCCTCGACCGGGACGATCTGGTCATTCAGGCCCCAGACGACCATCGTCGGGATCTCGATCTCCGGTAGTCGCTCACGCGTGTCGTAGCCCCAGATCTTCGTCAGCGCCTCGTTGAAGCCGGGCGCCTGCAGCCCTGGGCGCACCTGCTCGGCGAGGATCTCCGGTCGCAGCTCGTTGGGGTTGCGGAAGAGCCGGCCAAAGGCGATCTTGCGGCCGCGGGGGCGGGTCCAGAAGATTTCCCTGTCGCCGCCGAGGAAGGGGATCGCTGCTTTGACGATGCGGGCAGTCGCGTCGAACGTCCTGCCCTCCCACTCGGCGAAGCTGATCCCGGCGGCGGAGATGAGGACGAGGCGGTCGAAGCGTCCGGGCTCCTCGATCACCGCCTCGGTGCTGATGAAGCCGCCCATCGAGTTGCCGACCAGCGCCGCCACCTGATCGATCCCCAGCCGCTCGCAAAAGTCGTGGATCAGCCGCCCGTAGTTGGCCATCGAGACCTCCCACGAGGGCATCGGGCTGTCGCCGAAGCCGGGCAGGTCGAGCGCGATCGCGCGGTGGGCGCGCCCGAAGTAGGGCAGGTTCTCGAGCCAGTTGCGCCAGCAACCGGCGATGCCGTGGACGAAGACGATCGGCTCGCCTTCGCCGATCTCGGCGTAGTTGACCGCCTCGGCGCCCGGCAGGTCCACACGGCGCAGGTGCTGGCGCCAGTCGATCTTCAGCCACTCCGGGTCGGGGTTGCCGTAGTCGGCGCCGGGGAAGGCCGGCAGGGGTTGACGCTCGGGCTCGGGCATCGGCGCATCCTAGCCGCGCGGCCAGCCAGGCTCAGGCGTAGCCCATTCGTTCCAGGACCGGGATCTCGCGGATCTGCGGCGGTTGCAGATGGTCCCAGAGGATGCCGCGCGGCCTCGGGTACTGGCGGTCGATCTCGATCACCGCGCGCGGCGTCGCGATCAGGTCGCAGGGGAGGTCGTGGTCGGTGACCATCAGGTGCTGGCGGAGGATCTGGATCGGGTGGACGGTGGTGGCGACTGTGGTGTGCTCGTCGATCTTGCCGGCGGCGCTGAGGATGCCGTACTCGAGGTCGTGATAGCCGCCGCCCTTGCCCACCCGGGCGCCGCTGAGGTTCACCGCGACCGAGCCGCAGAGGACGAAGTCGATGTCGGGCAGATCGTCGAGGGCGACGACGCGGCCGTGCCTGAGCGCTCCCTTGATCGTCGCCGCCTCTTTCATCGCCGCCTTCGAGAGGCATTTCGGTTCCAGCACGCGGAAGGGGTGGGGATCACGCAGCCGCGGCACCGCCATGATCATCGTCTTTCCCTCTTCGAGGGCGATCCGCCGCGCGTGCGTCTGCGGTGAGTCCGGGTTTGCCTTGATCACCCGCGCGCGCTTCCAGAGCCGGTGCCCTGCCAGCTTCTCGGCGGCGAGTTTGGCGCCGGCGAAGTTCGGGATGCGCCCCTCGGCTCCCGGGAAGCGGGAGACGCCCTCGCGCTCCATCGCCTTCCACACTTCCTCCCGGACTTCGTCCTTGGTGCGCACCGGCGAAAGATATCTGCCAGCCATGCCGATGACTCCGGGGCAATGCTTAGACTTTTTGTGTCCCCGCCACCGACTTACCGAAGTGGGAGCTTCCAGTCGAGATGCGTAAGAGAACTTCGATCATGCTGATCGCCGCCGTTGCGGTCCTGGTGCTCATCGTCGGCGGCGCCTACGCCTACGACAGCTCGCAGAAGGACAAGATCGCCGACGGCATCACCGTCGGCGGCGTCGACGTCGGCGGGATGAACGAAGAAGAAGCCGTCGCCGCGGTGCGCCGCAAGCTGCTCATGCCGCTGCGCCACTCGCTCGTCGTCAGCTTCGCCGGGCAGACCTGGAAGCTTTCCGGCAAGCAGCTGAAGATCCACGCCGAAATCGGCTCCGCGGTCGAAGAAGCCGTCGAAGCGAGTCAGGAAGGCGGTTTCCCGGACCGCCTCGTGCGCTACGTCAGCGGCGGCGAAGTCGACGAACGGATTTCTCCACGGGTTGCCTACTCGCAGCCGGCGGTCAACCGCTTCGTCCGCCGCGTCGCCGAAGAAGTCGATCGCGAACCGCAGAACGCCGGCGTCGAACCGAGCTTCGACTCGCTCGAAGTCGTCGCCGGCAGGAACGGGCGCAAGCTGCGCGACAACCTGCTCGAGAAGGAACTGAAGGCGGCGGTGCTGAACGCCAACGCGCCGCACAGGATCGTCGCCAGGGTCCACGCGATCAAGCCGGAAATCACCAAGGGCGAGGTGGCCGCCGAGTACCCCTCCTACCTCACCCTCGACCGCGGCACCTTCACCCTGCGCCTCTGGAAGCACCTGAAGCTGGCCAAGGAATACACCGTCGCCGTCGGCATGGAAGGGCTGGAAACGCCGGAAGGCCTCTACGAAATCCAGGAAAAGGAAGTGAACCCTCCCTGGCGCGTGCCGAACTCTCCCTGGGCGGGCGATCTGGCGGGCCGGACGATTCCGCCGGGGCCCGAAGACCCGATCAAGGCGCGCTGGATGGGGATCTTCGAAGGCGCCGGCATCCACGGCACCGAAGAGACCGAATCGCTCGGCACCGCCGGCTCCCACGGCTGCATCCGGATGTCGATCCCCGACGTGATCGAACTGTATCCCCAGGTCGAAGTAGGCACCCCGATCTACATCGGCGACTGATTCGCAGGACGCGACGACGACGGGGCGAATCAACTTCCCGTGAGCTGGGAAGAAGCCCTTTCTCTCTACGATCGCGACCTGCGCGCGCGCGGCTCGGCCGAGCGGACCCGGCGCGCCTACGGCGCCGACCTGGGCGGCTTCGCCGAGTGGGCGGGGGAGCAGGGGCTGGGGCCGGCCGACGTCCGCCACCGCGACGTGCGCCGCTACGGCGCCGGCCTCTCCAGCGCCGGTGCGGCGCCCGCGACGGTCGCCCGCAAGCTTGCCGCGGTCCGCGGGCTCTACGGCTTCCTCGTCCGCACCGCCCGCGCCGGCTCGAACCCGGCCGAGCTCGTCTCCAGCCCCAAGCGCGGGGAAAAGCTGCCGAGCGTGCTCACCACCGAGCAGATGCGCTCGCTGCTGGAGCGGATTCCGGCGCGGACGCCGCTGGAGCTGCGTGACCGGGCGATGCTCGAGCTCGCCTACTCCTGCGGGCTGCGCTGCGAGGAGATCGTCAACCTCGACCTCGGCGCGCTCGACTTCGAGACCGAGCAGCTGCGGGTGCTGGGCAAGGGATCGAAGGAGCGATTGCTGCCGGTCGGGGAGCCCGCCCAGCGCGCCCTGCGCCGCTACCTCGACAAAGGGCGCCGTGCCCTCGCCGCCGACCGGCGCGAGCAGGCGCTCTTCCTCTCCAAGAGCGGCCGCCGCCTCTCCAACTCCGACGTCACCCGCCGCCTCGGCCTCTGGACCCGCGAGGCGGCGCTCGCCGCCGGAGTCTCGCCGCATTCGCTTAGACATTCCTTTGCAACGCATCTGCTCGAGGGGGGCGCGGATCTGCGTACGATTCAGGAGCTGCTGGGTCATGCGTCGATCTCGACCACCCAGGTCTACACCCGTGTCGACGCCGCCAGGCTCCGCGACACCTACGCAGCCAGCCACCCCCGCGCATGAGACGAATCCCCGCAAATGAACGTAGGATTGCCTGATGGACACGGGCGTGAAGGAGGTGGAGCTCCGCGACCTGTGGCGCCGCTACAAGGACCAGGGGGACGACTCCGCCCGCGAGCGACTGGTCGTCGCCTACTCGCCGATGGTCAAGTTCGTCGCCGGCCGGCTCGGCGCCGGGCTGCCCTCGCACGTCGAAGACGCCGACCTGATCTCCTACGGCCTCGTCGGCCTGATCGGTGCGATCGAGCGCTTCGAGCCCGAGCGGGGAATCAAATTCGAGACCTTCGCGATGACCCGCATCCGCGGCGCGATCATCGACGAACTGCGCTCGCTCGACTGGGTGCCGCGCTCGGTCCGCTCGCGCGCCCGCGAAATCGAGCAGGTGCAGGCAAAGCTCGAGCACGAGCTGCAGCGGGCCCCGACCGAGGCCGAGCTCGCCGCCAAGCTCAACATGACCGAGGAAGAACTGCAGAGCGCGCTGCTGGAGATCGCCAACTCCTCCGTCTACGCGCTCGACGAGCTCTGGACCGTCTCCGACTCCTCCGGCGACCAGGTCTCGCTGCTCGACACGATCGCCGACGAGGGCGCCGCCGACCCGCAGGAGGCGCTCGCCACGACCGAGGTCAAGGACCGCCTCACCGAGGCGATCGGCTCGCTGCCCGAGCGCGAGCAGCTGGTCGTCGCCCTCTACTACTACGAGAACCTCACCCTGCGCGAGATCGGCGAGGTCCTCGGGGTGACCGAGTCGCGGGTCTCCCAGCTGCACACGAAGGCAGTGATGCGGCTGAAATCGCATCTGCAGCAGGGCTGAGTCCAGCCAGGCTGACGCCTGCACGTTGCTACCTTGGCGCCAGCATGAGCGCCGAGGCCACCTGCGCGATCTGCGGCCGGACGATCCTGGCCGGTGAGCGCGTTCACGGCTTCGCCGGCGGGGGAGGGGAGCGCTCGGTCTGCGAGCTCTGCGTGGCGCAGGCGGAGCGGCTCGGCTGGCGCCCGGCTGGAGAGCCGGAGCCGGACCGGTCCGGCTCCGGCCACGAGGGCCGCTGGCGTCTGCGCGGCCTGCTGCGACGCCCGACCCGCAGCCACGGAGCGCCGGCACCGGACGATCGCCTCCAGGGCCTTCCTCCCCATGGCGAGGACAAGCGTGGAAACGATGCGGTTCCGGCTGCGCCACGGCGGCGCCCCGCGCCGCCTCAGGAGTTCGACGCTCCGAGCCCGTTCGAGCGGGCAATCGCGCGATTCAACTCCAGCGATGCCGGCCGTACCGCGGCGGGGCTCACTCGCACGCTCGGCAAGCCTTTCGCTTCCGTGGGGGCCGCCGCCGGCCACCCGGACGAGGTCCGGATCACCGTCGCCTGGGAGCTCTCCTGGTACCAGTGGGGGGTCGATATCGCCGACGAGCTGCGTCCCGTCTTCGAGATCGACAAGGGCCGCGAGATCGACCAGCTCGACCGCGCTGCCCAGCAGTGGAACGCCGCGGTCTGCGAGGACGGCCGGCTGACGCTGGCCGAGCGGGCCGCCCGGCGATGAGCCGGGTCACGGTCAACGTCGACGGGGGGGCGCGCGGCAACCCCGGCCCGGCGGCGATCGGGGTCGTCCTCCGCGACGGCGGTGGCCGGGTGCTGGAGGAAGTGGGGGAGAAGATCGGCGAGGCGACCAACAACGTCGCCGAGTACAAGGCGCTGCTGCGCGGCATCGAGCTCGCCGCCGAATACGGCGCGGGCGAGGTGGACCTGATCGGCGACTCCGAGCTGGTCGTGCGGCAGGTCGAAGGCAGGTACAAGGTCAAGAACGCCGGGATCAAGCCGCTGCACGAAGAGGTGAAGCGGGCGCTCGGCGAGTTCGACTCCTGGTCGATCCGGCACGTCCGGCGGGCCGAGAACGCCGACGCCGACCGCCTCGTCAACCGTGCCCTGGACGGAGTGCTCGATGGCTGAAGCGATCGATCCCGGCGTCGACATCGGCCACGTCCACCTCAAGGTCGCCGACGTCGACCGCGCCCTCGACTTCTACTGCGGAATCCTCGGCTTCGAGCTGATGCAGCGCTGGGGGGCCGACGCCGCCTTCATCTCCGCCGGCGGCTACCACCACCACATCGGTCTCAACTCCTGGTCCTCGAAAGGCGGCTCGCCGCCGCCCCCCGGGACCACCGGCCTTTTCCACACCGCGATCCGCTATCCGACCCGCCGCGCCCTCGCCGACGCCCTGCGCCGCCTCAGCGAGGCCGGCTGGCCGCTCGAAGGCGCCTCCGACCACGGCGTCAGCGAGGCGCTCTACCTCTCCGACCCCGACCGCAACGGCGTCGAGCTCTACTGGGACCGCCCGCGCGAGGAGTGGCCGCGACCGCCGGAAGGGGAAGGCGTCCAGATGGGCACCTTCCCGCTCGACCTCGACGACCTGATCTCCGAGCTGCGCTCCTAGGCGCCGAGGACCGCGCCCACCAGGCTCGGGTCGAAAGGCTGGGTGCCGGGGACCAGGCGCAGTTCGGGGAAGCCGTGGGCGCGGGCGTAGGCCAGCTCCCTGCCGAGGTCGCCGACGCCGTTGGTGCCCGCCAGGGGCGCCAGCTGCAGGGTCGAGAGGATGCCGATCGCCTGGCCGGCTTCGTTCATGAAGCCGCTGCCCGAGTCGCCCGGAATGCCCGGGGTGACGGTGACGACGACGTGGCTCCAGCCGCCCCCTTCGTTTTCGACGACGGTGCCCTGCTTCGGGCTCAGCTGGGCGACCCCGCCGCGGAGCTCGGAGTTGCCGTAGGAGAAGACCGTCGAGCCGAGGCCGCCGACGGTGCCGAGGCCGGTCGGGCCGCCGTAGCCGGGGACCGAGGGATTGACCCTGCCGACGTCGGTCGCATCTAGCCTGATCAGCGCCAGGTCGTTGTAGGCGCAGGTGTCCGGGCCGCTCTCGCCGGTCGCCTGCATCGTCAGCCAGGAGTTGTAAGCGAGGGTGCCGGGCCTGGTCGCACCGGTCACTTCCACCGGCGTGCCGAGGGGCAGCGAGCCGCTGGTGCAGCCGTCGGTTTCGGTCTGCCCGCCGGTGCCCGAGCAGTGGGCGGCCTGGCCGAGGTAGACCGCCGTGCCTTCCTCGAAGACGAAGTTGGAGGTGCACTGGGCGCCTGCCGTGAAGACCTGGACCCCCGGGTGGACGGGGGCCGTCGCGGCCGGCGCCCAGGCCGAGGCGAGGTTGGGGAGGAGCATGGGAGCGGCCATGCTCAGGAACAGGGCGAGGACGAGTTTGCCTCTGGTCACGTGCGCCTCCTCGACGAGGGGACGCGGCGCGGAGGAGGAGCGTCAGGGCAACCGTGGCCAGGGAGAACGACGGTGCCAAACGGGGAAAGGCTCTTCCTCTGCGCCGCGTCGGGATGGGTCAATGTGGGAACGAAAGCCAATATACCCAGAACTTGGTAGGGAAAACACAAATCTCCAAGAATGACTTTCGATTTTTGTCACCCGGAAGAGATCCAGTCCTGGAGCGAAATCTGCAGCGGCGTGCCCCCTGTCGCTAGCCTCCACCGCCGCATGTCATCGCCTGAGCCCAACGGCCGCAGCATCGCGGTCCCGCCACCACCGCGCCAGCGCCTCGAAGGCCTGCTCGCGTCCGGACCGGCATGAGCCGCGGCGCGCACGCCGGTCACGGCCATTCCCATGGCCACGCGCACGACCACGGCCATAGCCACGGCCTGGTCCATCACTCGATCAAACGCTCCCGTGCCGGGCTGCGGGCGGTGGCCCTGTCGCTCGCGATCCTCGCCGCCACCGCGCTGGTCCAGCTGGCGATCTTCCTCGCCACCGGCAGCATCGCCCTCCTCGCCGACCTGATCCACAACTTCGGCGACGCCGCGACCGCGATCCCGCTCGGGATCGCATTCCTGCTGCGCTCCGAACGGGCCGAGCGGATCGCCGGCTACTTCGTCGTCCTGGCGATTTTCACCTCGGCCTGTGTCGCCGCCGTCGAGGCCGTGGAAAGGCTGGTCCACCCGCAGGCCGTCGACCACCTAGGCGCGCTGGCGGCTGCCGGCCTGATCGGCTACGCGGGCAACTGGCTGGCCGCGATCGTCCGCACCAGTGCGGGCCGCAGCCTCGACAGCCCGGCCCTGATCGCCGACGGCAACCACGCCAAGGCCGACGCCTACGTCAGCCTCGCCGTGGTGGCGAGCGCCGCCGTGGTCGCGCTCGGCCTCCAACTCGCCGATCCCCTGATCGGCCTCGGCATCAGCGTCCTCATCATCCGCATCACCTGGCAGTCCTGGCGCACCGTCCGTGACGGCCACGCTCACGCGCACTAGGCTGCGCCGGGTCGCATGCTCCACGTCGACACGGGGTCCTTCTTCCTCATCGTCCTCAGCGCCGCCGTGGCGGCGATCGTCGTCGCGGTCCTGCCGAAACGGCTCGCACCGCCGGTGGTGGTGCTGGAGCTGCTGCTCGGCATCCTGATCGGGCCGCACGGCTTCGGCCTCGCCTCGACCGACGAGTTCAGCCTCTTCTTCTCGAACCTCGGGCTGGGGATGCTCTTCTACTTCGCCGGCTACGAGATCAACTTCGAGCGGATCCGCGGGGCACCGCTGCGGCTCGGCGGCCGGGGCTGGCTGCTCTCGATCGCGATCGCCTACGCGGCCGGCGGGGTCCTGGCGGTCCTGGGAGTGGTCGATTCGCTCGTCTACACCGGTTCGGCGATGGCGACGACGGCGATCGGGACGCTGATCCCGATCCTGCGCGACACCGGCGAGATGCGGACGCGGTTCGGTACCTACCTGTTGGGCGCGGGAGCGGTCGGCGAGTTCGGTCCGATCCTCCTGGTGACGCTCTTCCTCTCGACCGGCCACCCACTTCGGGAGGCGGTGATCCTGATCGCCTTCGTCGCGATCGCGGTGGCGATCTCCCTGATGTCGATGGGGGTGGTCCTGCGCGAGCTGCCGATGATCGAACGGACGATCGAGGCGAGCGACCAGCTGGCGGTGCGGGTGACGGTGGTGCTGATCTTCGGCCTCGTCGGGCTGGCCGGGCACCTGCACCTCGACATCCTGCTCGGCGGCTTCGTCGCCGGCATGATCACCAGGGCGGCCCTCCACGGCCAGGAGGTCGCGGTCTTCGACTCGAAGCTGACCGCTGTCGGCTTCGGCTTCTTCGTCCCCTTCTTCTTCATCTACAGCGGCATGAACTTCGATCTCGAGGCGCTCGGCAGCCTTGGCGCGATCCTCGAGCTGGCGATGTTCTTCGGCCTCTTCCTCGTCGTCCGGGGAGCGCCCGCGCTGCTGCTCTACCGCCACGTGCTGGCCGCGCGGCAGCGCGCCGCGCTGGCCTTCTATTCCGCCACCGAGCTCCCCCTGGTCGTGGCGATCACCACCCTCGCGATCGATGCGGGGAAGATGAGAACCTCGACCGCCGCCGGCCTCGTCGGGGCGGCGATGCTCTCGACTCTCGTCTTCCCGTTCGTGGCCAGGGGCCTGCTCAGGAGCGCGTAGCGGCGGTCTCCAGGCTGCTCGAGGACAGGGCGCCGGGCGTCCGCCCTGCCTCGCCGGACGCGCCGACGCCCTGCACCTCGAGCAGC
>DASTAR010000038.1:0-5556 GCA_035712505.1 Solirubrobacterales bacterium | reverse complement strand
GCATCGGCGTTCGTCTTTTTAAGCCCTATAGGCGTAAAAAGACGAACGCCGCGTGAGGCGGCTCGCTTTGAACGCCGCGTGAGGCGGCTCGCTTTACCATGAGCAGCTCGCCCCTGTAGCTCAGCTGGTTAGAGCGGCGGCCTTTTAAGCCGCGCGGCGCGGGTTCGAGTCCCGCCGGGGGCATTTGCCGGGCACGGACGAAAGCGAGGGAGCCAGGCGCGACGAGCGCCTCCTTCGCGTTCCCACCGAGCTCATCGAAGAGAAGGACGAGCTCCGCCTCGACAGGATCCGCAGCGAGATCGACACCGCCTTCGACGCGTTGCGCGACATCGAAGAGGGGGTCTCAGTCTTCGGCTCGGCGCGCGTCGAGCAGGGGCACCCGTGGTACGAGCTCTGCCGCGAGACCGCCGCCTGCCTTACCGACCACGGCTTCACCGTCATCAGCGGCGGAGGCCCCGGTCTGATGGAGGCCGCCAACCGCGGCGCTGCGGAAGCGGGTGGCACCTCGATCGGGCTCAACATCGATCTCCCGCACGAGCAGCACACCAACCCCTTCGTCAACCGCTCGCTCCATTTCCACTACTTCTTCGCCCGCAAGCTGATGTTCGTCCGCTACGCGCGCGCCTTCGTGATCATGCCCGGCGGCTTCGGCACCCTGGACGAGCTCTTCGAGGCGCTGACCCTGACCCAGACCCACCGCATCCAGCACTTCCCGATCATCCTCGTCGGCTCCGACTTCTGGGACCCGCTGCTGGAATGGATCGACCTCGCCCTCGAGCACCACGGCCTGATCTCCCCCGGCGACGATGAGCTCCTCGTCCTCGCCGACGAACCGATGCAGGTCTGCAAGCACGTGATCCGGGCGAGCGAACGCCAGCGGGCGATGGCCTAAGGGACTATTCGGCTGCCGGGGCCTCCCACGGCGGAGCCGAGGGCTGGGGGATCGGCAGGTATCTCCCAGCGCCATCAAGCGAAGGTTCCGACACCTCGGAGCTGTCGGGGAGCGCCAACCGCGGGTCCTCCTCCTCAGCCGTTTCGCCATGCAGCTTGGGCGCCTTCGGCCGCCATTCGGAGAGACCTTCGACAAGATCCGCGTAGAAGCAGAGGACCTGCTTCCGGGTCTCTTGCACGAAGGACCGCTCGCCCTTCCCCCTCTTCGTCCCCAATGGGCGTGCCAGCGAAAGGGTGAAGCTCTTCGGCTCCCGCTTTGGGTCCGACGGATAGAGCAGAGCCCGGGGATTCTCTCGCGCCTCCCGGAGGAGGAGCGCAGTGCTCTCTCTCGTCCGCGCAAAGTGCACTTCGACTCTGAGGTCATCGGGAGCCTTCTTCAGCTGCCGCAACACCCAGTTGATGCGAGTCGCCGGCCGCCCCTCTTTCGGGGCCCGCAGCTTGACGCTCGTACGGGTGAGTCTGGCGCGCAGGTCAGCTTCCACCTCGATCGGGCCAGCCGCGCCGGGCACCCTGAATGCGCCTGAGAGAACGCCGTCTCGCTCGATGTTCTTCAAAAGGTCCTCGGTCCACTTCTGGCCGTCTCGTGCGCGCGACTGAGCAGACACAACCTCAACTCCCAGATCCTGGCTCAGTTTGAGACAGAGGTACTCGACGAACTGCTCCCATCGGTCCACCACTTCATGCACGCCGGGATCCGTCGGCCGAATGGTCCCGTCGCGGCAGCCGTTCCTCACCTGCACCCAGCTCTGCCCCATGTCTTCGAAACCGATCGCACCCGACTTCTCATGTGCGAGGTAAGCGATCAGCTCCCCCAAGATCCATGCTTGGTCTGGATCCTTCACTCCCCTGTGGTGATGCTGGATGATTGCCTCGGTCAGGATTCGCCACCAGGACAGGTGCCGTAACGCAACCTTCCTGAGCTTCCGGCCGTCTACCGTCACAGGCACGTCAGCAGGGCTGCCGCTGATCTGGTTGGAGATGGTCAGCACCGCATCGAAGCCGTGTTCGCGAGCAAGATCCAAGTACGAGGAGACTTGGTCGCCCCCCAGCGCGACATTTCCGGTTTTCACCTCGACCAGGCATCGCCATGAGGTCTTGCCGCGTTCGACGGTGATTGCTCCGTCCGGGCGCAGCGTCTTTCCGCCAGCGTCTTTCAGCGGCACCTCGGTGAACGTCGAAATCCGGCCGGCCGGTGCTCCGACCTCTTTCAGCAGCGCCTTGCCGAACTCGTCCACGGCGCCCATTACCGCCAGCAGCGATGAGGCCGCTCGAATCTCCTGCTCCTCTTGCCCGCGAATCCCGGCGACGGGGATCAAGCGCGCCGGCATCCAGGCGTCGCTGGTGGTCCCATTCGAGTGCCCATCCCCGGCCACCCGCATACCCTATGGGGAAAAGGCTGGCCTAGTGCCGGAAGTGCCGGTGCCTGGTGAAGACCATCGCCACGCCGGCGGCGTCGCAGGCCTCGATCACCTCGCCGTCGCGTTTGGAGCCGCCGGGCTGGATCACCGAGGTGGTGCCGGCTTCGATCGCCAGCTCGGGGCCGTCGGCGAAGGGGAAGTAGGCGTCGGAGGCGAGGGCCGAGCCGGCGAGGAGGGCCTCGGCGTCGGCGCCGCGGGCGGCGCGGCACTTCTCGACCGCGAGACGGACGGAGTCGACGCGGCTCATCTGGCCGGCGCCGATGCCGAGGGTGGCGCCGTCTTTGGCGATCACGATCGCGTTGGAGCGCACCCGGCGGCAGACGGTCCAGGCGAAGAGCATGTCGTCCCACTGCTGCTGGGAGGGCTCGCTGCCGCCGACGGCCTCCATGATCTCCCGCGGCTCGGGGTCGCCGTCGCGGTCCTGGATCAGCAGCCCGCCCATCACCCGCTTGACGTCGCGTTCGGTCGGGTCCTGCTGGCGGCGCTCCTCCTCGCAGAGGATCCGGATCGCCTCCTTCTGCTGCAGCACCGCCAGCGCCCCCTCCTCGTAGCCGGGGGCGGTCAGCACCTCGACGAAGTTCTTGTGCAGCTCCGCGGCGAGCTCGGGGCCGACCGGCCGGTTGAGCGCGATGATCCCGCCGTAGGCCGACATCGGGTCGCAGGCCAGCGCCTTCAGGTAGGCCTCCAGCGGGCTGGAGCCGACCGCCACGCCGCACGGGTTGTTGTGCTTGACGATCACGCAGGCGGGCTGCTCGAAGTCGCCGACGAGGCCGCGGGCCGAGTCGAGGTCGAGCACGTTGTTGAAGGAGAGCGCCCGTCCGTGCAGCTTCGAGACCCGGGAGAGGACGTGGCTGCGGATCCCCGCCTCGGCGTAGAGCGCCGCCCGCTGGTGCGGGTTCTCGCCGTAGGAGAGGTCGAGCACCTTCTCGTAGGCGAACGCCAGGTGTTCGGGGAAGTCCTCGTACTCCATCGAGAACCAGCGGCTGATCGCGGCGTCGTAGCGGGCCGTCTGGGCGAAGGCCTCGTTGGCGAGCCAGTGGCGGGTGGTGGCGGAGATCTCGCCGCGGTTCTCCTCCAGCTCGGCGATCACCGCGTCGTAGGCCTCCGGCTTGACGATGACCGCGACACCCTCGTGGTTCTTCGCCGCGGCGCGGATCATCGTCGGCCCGCCGATGTCGATGTTCTCGATCGCAACCTCGGGCGCCACCTCGTGCCCGGCGACGGTCTGCTCGAAGGGGTAGAGGTTGACGCAGACGAGGTCGATCGGCTCGATCCCCTCGCGCTCCAGGGTCGCCATGTGCTCAGGGTCCGCGCGCCGCGCCAGCAGCGCCGCGTGCAGGCGCGGGTGCAGGGTCTTCACCCGGCCCCCGAGGATCTCCTCGTGACCGGTGAACTCGGAGACGTCCGTCACCTCCAGGCCGCTCTCACGCAGCGCCGCGGCCGTCCCCCCGGTGGAGAGGATCTCGACGCCGAGGCCGACGAGGCCCCGGGCAAAGTCGGCGACGCCGGTCTTGTCGGAGACCGAGATCAGCGCCCGGCGCACCCGCACCTGTCCCTCGCTGACGGCCTCCTGCTGGGTGTCGGTGGCTGGCTCAGTCATCGATCGCGACCCTGCGCGGATCGCTTGGGTCGATCCTAACCCTGCCCTGGGCGATCATGCGGATCGCCTCCGGATAGAGCTCGTGCTCGACCCTGTGCACGGCCACCTCCAGCGCCGCCCGCTCGACTCCCGGCGGCACGGGAACCTCGCGCTGGAGGATCGGAGGGCCGGTATCGACGCCCTCGTCGACGAAGTGGACCGTCACCCCGGTCCTCTCGACTTTGGCGGCGAGCGCCTGGCCGATCGCGTCGAGCCCGGGGAAGGCGGGGAGCAGGGCGGGGTGGATGTTGACGACCCGGTCGCGGAAGCGCTGGACGAATTCGGCGCTCAGCAGCTGCATGTAACCCGCGAGGGCGACGAGGTCGGCCTCCCGCGCCTCGATCCAGTCGGCCAGCGCCGCGTCCCGCTCGCGCCGATCTCGGAATTCGGCGGCGGGAAAGGATGCGACCTCGATCCCCGCCGCGCGACCGCGCTCCAGCGCCATCGCCGTCGGCTTGTCGGAGCCGACCCCGACCACGCGAATCCCCTCGCGCCCGTGCAGCCGATCGATGATCGCCTGCAGGTTGGTACCCCCTCCGGAGGCCAGCACAACGATCCGAAACGAGCTCACGGCGGCATCTTGGCGCAATCCACCCCCCGCCGAGTTGCCTCTTTCCGTCGCTATGCGACAGGAAGCGGCAACTCGGCGGCTGGGCGGCTGGGCGGCTGGGCGGTGGGGGGCGGGGACGGAGGGTTAGGCTGCCGGGCGATGAGCGAGCACGACTTCTGGCAGGCGGTGCTGTACCTGCACCTGCTGGCGATGGCGTTCTTCGTCGGCGGGCAGCTGGTCTTTGGGATCGCCGTCGTCCCGGTCCTGCGCGGCGACAGCGAGCCGGAGCGGGCGCGGATGCGCGCCGTCGCCCGCCGCTTTGGCTACGGCTCGCTGGCCGCTCTCGGGGTGCTCGTCGCCACCGGCTGGGCGATGGCCTCCCACTTCGGCCTCTGGGACAGCTCGACGCTGCAGTGGAAGCTCGCGCTCGTCGCCCTCGTCATCGGCCTCACCCTGCTCCACCTGCGGCTGCCGAAAGCCCACGCGCTTCAGGGCGCGATCCTGCTCGCCTCGCTCGTAATCGTCTGGCTCGGGCTCGAACTGATTACCGGCTAGGAAGACGCCGGCACGACGGCGATCTCCTCGAGCGCGAACTTGCCGTTCGCCTCGTCGGGATCGCCCAGCGGGTAGTTGCCGCTGAAGCAGGCGTCGCAGTATTCGCCCGCGTCGCCGCCGACCGCCTCGTAGACGCCCGCCATCGAGAGGTAGGCGAGGGAGTCGGCGTCGAGCTCGTCGGCGATCTCCTCGACCGTGCGGTCGTGGGCGATCATCTCCTCGCGGGTCGACATGTCGACCCCGTAGTGGCAGGGGTTGCGGATCGGCGGCGCCGAGATCCGCAGGTGGACCTCCCGGGCGCCGGCGTCGCGCAGCATGCCGACGATCTGGCGGGTGGTGTTGCCGCGGACGATCGAGTCGTCGACGACGACGATCCGCTGGCCGGCGACGATCTCCGGCAGCGGGTTGAACTTCAGCCGCAGGCCGTGCTTGCGCAGCTCCTG
>DASTAR010000037.1:0-2503 GCA_035712505.1 Solirubrobacterales bacterium | reverse complement strand
CCCCGGCCCGACGGGATCGAGACCACGGAGGCGCGCTGGTTCGAGCCCGCCGTGGCGCTCGCGGCGCAGGCGGCCGGCGAGCTCGTCCTCTCCTTCCCCACCCTCACCCAGCTCGGCTGGCTCGCCGAGTTCGACACCTCCGAGGAGGCGATCGCCGCCTACCGCGAGCGCACCCTCGAGCCGATCCTGCCCAAGGTGATCGCCGACGCCGGTCCCGAACCCCGCGTCGTCCTCCCCGGGGACCCGGATTACCCGACCTAGATTTCGAACTTCATCAACTCAACCACCTGCTGAATAGTCGAGTTGATGCAGTTCAGGCAGGGAACGGCTCCAGGCCGGCGTGCCAGGGGCCGGGCGCGTAGGTGTGGATGCCGCTCTCTTCCATCTCCGCCTGCAGCCGTTTGAACAGCTGGCCGGCGTTCTTCAGCGCCGCCTTCAGTTCTTCCTCGCTCCGCGAGCCCAGCCGCCAGAGGAACCAGAGCTGGCGGTCGTTGACGCCGAAGTCGACCTCGCCTCGGATCGTCGTCACCCAGCCGAGGAAGCCGGGGCTGAAGAGCTCGCGCAGGGCCACCGGGTCGTACTCCTTCGGCACCGTCGCCAGGAAGCGCTTGTTGAAGTCGATCGACTCGAACTCGACCTTGCGCTGGAAGCGCTGCGTCACCACCTCGCGCCCCTCGATCGACTCGACGTTGAAGGCCGGCACCACCTGCGCCAAATCGGGCATGTGAGCCTTGGCGAGCAGCGCCGTCGGCAGAACCGCCTTGTCGAAGAAGCCGCCGACCTCCTTTTCGTCGGCGTCGCAGGAGGAGCCCCAGAAGCCCTCGGTCAGCTGCCCCGTCAGCCGGTTGACGCCGCCGACGCAGAGCGCCACCGGCCCGTCTTTCGGGTTGATCCCGCCCAGCGGCTCGTAGGCGAGCCTGTTTCGCTCGCCGTAGCGGCGCACCGTCCCCGCCCATTCCTGCGCTTCGGCCTTCGCACCCACGCGGCGATCCTACGGCTCCGGCGTTCGTCCTTTGTTCCTCCCTCGGGGTACAAAAGACGAACGCCGCGGCGTTAGGATGCGGTCAGACCCGGTCACCTGACAGGAGCCCCAATGACCATAGTCATCATCGTCGTCGTAGTAATCCTGATCCTTGCGGTCCTCTACTACGTCGGGAAGCGCAACTCGATCATCGCCTCGCGCAACCGGGTAGACGAGTCCTGGAGCGGGATCGACGTGCAGCTGAAACGGCGCCACGACCTCGTCCCCAACCTCGTGGAGACGGTCAAAGGCTACGCCGAGCACGAGAGCGAGACCTTCGAAAAAGCGACGAAAGCGCGGGCCGAGGCGATGCAGGCCTCCAGCGTCGCCGACACCGCCAAAGCGGAGTCGAAACTGACCGGCGCCCTGACCGAACTGCGCGCCGTCGCCGAGAACTATCCGACCCTGCGGGCGACCGAGAACTTCCAGCAGCTGAGCCGCAACCTCTCCGAGCTCGAGGACGAAATCCAGGCCTCGCGGCGGATCTACAACTCCAACGTGCAGTCGTACAACACCTCGATCCAGCAATTCCCCGGCTCGATCATCGCCAACCAGGGCGGCTTCACCGCGCGCGACTACTTCGAGCTCGACGACACCGCCGAACGCAGCGCGCCGCAGGTCAGCTTCGGCAAATAGCCGACTCGCCCGCCCCCCTAAGATCCATGTCGATGACTACCGAGACCAAGGACGCCACGCTCTGGATCTGCGAGAGCTGCGGCTTCATCTATGACCCCGCCATCGGCGACCCCGACGGCGGCATCCCGCCTGGAACCGCCTTCGAGGACATCCCCAAGGACTGGTTCTGCCCCGTCTGCGGCGCCCGCACGACCGACTTCCGCCCTCTGGAGCCGGGCGAGGCCTAGGCCGCTCCCAGGCTTCGGCTCGCCGATGGGCCAGTACGACTACGACTGGGTTGTCGTCGGATCCGGGTTCGGGGGCTCGGTGTCGGCCCTGCGCCTGGCCGAAAAGGGCTACAAGGTCGCCGTCTTGGAGTGCGGCAGGCGCTTCACGGACAAGGACTTCCCGAAGTCGACCTGGGATCTACGCCGCTATTTCTGGGCACCGCGCCTGGGCCTGCGCGGCATCTTCCGCCTCTCGATCTTCAAGGACGTCTCCGTGGTCAGCGGCAGCGGCGTCGGCGGCGGCAGCCTCGGCTACGCCTGCACGCTCTACAGGCCGCCCTCGAAGTTCTTCCAGGACCCGCAGTGGGGGGACATGGCCGACTGGGAGACGGAGCTGGCGCCGCACTTCGACGAGGCGCAGCGGATGCTCGGCGTGGCCGACGTCGAGACCGACGACGCCGCCGACGAGCTCCTGAGGGAGTACGGCGACCACATCGGCGTCGGCGACACCTACCGCAAGACCCCCGTCGGGATCTTCTTCGGCGAGCCGGGCAAGACCGTCGCCGACCCCTACTTCGGCGGCGAGGGGCCCGAGCGCACCGGCTGCACCCTCTGCGGCCGCTGCATGGTCGGCTGCCAG
>DASTAR010000036.1:0-32135 GCA_035712505.1 Solirubrobacterales bacterium | reverse complement strand
ACCACTTCGAGTTCGAGGTGACCGAGAGCGAGGCGCCGTCCCGGATCGTCGAGCAGGGTGTCTCATCCGAGGGCAAGCGCAAGACCCGCGGCACCTACCGTCTCGAGCAGGCGCCTGACGGCGGCACCCGGATCGAATTCGAGCTCCTCTTCGAGGAGGTGCCGCGCAGCGAGCGCATCGCCCCCTTCCTCACCCGTACCTTCGCCAGGCGCGTCAACGCCAAGGCGCTGCGCCGCCTCGCCAAGCAGCTCGGCGGCTGACAAGATCACGCCGTGCCCGAGGGGGAGCGAGACGACCTGGCGGAGCTGCTGGCGCGCCGCGCGCTGACCGAGGATGCGGCGCGGGCCGATGCGGTCGGCAAGCGGCACGCCGCCGGCGGGCGCACCGCCCGCGAGAACGTCGACGACCTCGTCGACCCCGGCTCCTTCGTCGAGTACGGGCGCTACGCGATCGCCGCCCAGCGCGGCCGCCGCGAGCTCGAGGACCTGATCGCCCGCACGCCCGCCGACGGGCTGATCGCCGGCACCGCCCGCGTCAACGGCGACCTCTTCGATGCCGAGCGCGCCGCCTGCGCCGTCCTCTCCTACGACTACACGGTCCTGGCCGGGACCCAGGGCGCCCTCGGCCATCGCAAGAAGGACCGCCTCTTCGAGCTGATCGAGCGGATGCGGCTGCCGGTCGTCTTCTACGCCGAGGGCGGGGGAGGGCGCCCGGGCGACACCGACTATCCCGTCGTCTCCGCCCTCGACACGCGTGCCTTCGCGCTTTGGGCGAAGCTCTCCGGGCTGGTCCCGCGGATCGCGATCGTCCACGGCCGCTGCTTCGCCGGCAACGCGGTGATCGCCGGCTGCGCGGACCTGATCGTCGCCACCGAGCGCAGCTCGCTGGGGATGGGCGGGCCGGCGATGATCGCCGGCGGCGGCCTCGGCGAGGTGCCGCCCGACGAGGTCGGGCCGATCGGGACGCAGGCGCCGAACGGGGTGGTCGACGTCGTCTGCGCCGACGAGGCGGAGGCGACCGCCGCCACGAAGAAGCTGCTCGCCTACTTCCAGGGCGCGACCAGTCGCGGCCCCGAACCCGACCAGGAGCGCCTGCGCGAGCTGGTCCCGGAGCGCAGGCGCCGCGCATATGACCCGCGGCCGATCGTCGAGACCCTCTGCGACGAGGGCTCGGCCACCTTCCTGCGCGAGCGCTTCGCGCCGGAGATGGTGACCGCCCTGGCCCGGATCGAGGGCCGCCCGCTCGGGATCATCGCCAACGACACCCGTCACACCGCCGGCGCCGTCACCTCCGGCGCCGCTGACAAGGCGGCCCGGCTGCTGCAGCTCTGCGACGCCTTCGGACTGCCGGTCGTCTCCCTCGTCGACACCCCCGGCTACATGGTCGGCCCCGAGGCCGAGGCAACCGGGCTCGTCCGCCACGCCTCCCGCCTGCTCGTCGCCGGCGCCGCCCTGCGGGTGCCGCTCGTCGCGGTGGTCCTGCGCCGCGGCTACGGCCTCGGCGCCCAGGCGATGGTCGGCGGCAGCCTGCACGAGCCGCTCCTCACCGTCGCCTGGCCGGGCGCGCACCTCGGGCCGATGGGCCTGGAGGGGGCGGTGCGGCTGGCGCTGCGCAAGGAGCTGGAGGCGATCGCTGACGAGGCCGAGCGCGAGCAGCGCGTCCGCGACCTCACCGCCGCCGCCGAAGAGAACGCGAAGGCACTCAACGCCGCTGCCCACTTCGAGCTTGACGACGTGATCGATCCCGCGGAGACTCGGTCCCTGATCGCATCCACGCTGACCGCTGCCGGCGATGCCCGCCCGCCCGGCGCCCACCGCTTCGTCGACACCTGGTGAGAAAGGGGAGACACCACCGACATGCCCCAACCCGACTATTCCGACCTCAAGGCGCTCTACGTCAACTGCACGCTGAAGCGCAGTCCCGAGGTCTCCAACACCCAGGGCCTGATGGACAAGTCGATCGCGGTGATGCGCGCTCAGGGGGTCGAGGTCGACTGCATCCGCGCGATCGATCACGAGATCGCCGTCGGCGTCTGGCCTGACATGACCGAGCACGGCTGGGAGCGGGACGAGTGGCCGGCCCTCTACGAGCGCGTCCTCGCCGCCGACATCCTCGTCCTCGGGATGCCGATCTGGCTGGGGGAGAAGTCCTCGGTCGCCGCCCACGTGATCGAGCGCCTCTACGGCAACTCGCACCTGCTGAACGACCGGGGCCAGTGGGCCTATTACGGCCGCGTCGGCGGCTGCATCGTCACCGGCAACGAGGACGGGATCAAGCACTGCGCGATGAACGTCCTCTACTCGCTGCAGCACCTCGGCTACACGATCCCGCCGCAGGCCGACTCCGGCTGGATCGGCGAGGCCGGCCCCGGCCCGTCCTACCTCGACGAGGGCTCGGGCGGCCCCGACAACGACTTCACCAACCGCAACACGACCTTCGCGGCCTGGAACCTGATGCACCTGGCGCGGATCCTCAAGGACGCCGGCGGCATCCCAGCCCACGGCAACCAGCCCGAGGAGTGGGAAGCGGGCTGCAGGTTCGACTCGCCGAACCCCGAGCACCGCAGCTAGCGCCTCCGAAGTTCACCTCGCCATAGCGGGGTCAACCTCGGAGTCACCAGAGCGCGTCGTGTTCCTCCATCACGCCGAGCCCCGAGGCGAGGGCGAGGCCGCCCAGGGTGCCGGCGAACGTGCCGAAGCGGTGGCGGTAGCGGGAGCGGATCAGCAGGTAGCCGTCGTCGCGGGCGTGGTCTGACTCGGGGGCGAAGTCGAGGGAGCCGGCGTCGCCGAGGTCGATGCCGTCGAGGCCGCGGAACGCGACCGGCGGCGGCTCGGAGGGATCGCCGTCGATCCAGATCGCCCGCTCGCTTCCCTGCGGCGGATCGTTGATCCCTTCGACCAGGTTCCAGGCGAGGTTGCGGCCCTCGACCGATTCGCCGACGCCGGCCGACCAGCGCCAGTGGGTGTGGCGCCTGTGGTGCCCGGCGGATTCGTCGTCGACGCCCCGGCCGGCGATCTGCCAGCGGCGGCCCGGGACCTCGACAGTCCCCTCGACCGGCATCCCCGCCCGCTTGCGCGTCCAGGCGAGGCTCCTGCCGCTTGGGCAGGTCGCCTCGATCGGGGTGACCTCACCCAGCTCCAGCGCCGCACGAAGGCCAGGCCCGTCGATCTCCAGCCGCGAGGGCTCGAAGACCACCTCGCGGCTGCCGGGAGGCGGACTCGCGTGCGCCCACTGGCGTTGGCTCTCCCGGTCCCAGAGGACCCAGAAGCACTGGGTCGTCGGCCCGACCTCGGCCCGCGCCGCGCAGAGCATCAGCTCCTCGGCGAAGACGGCGACGTAGCGCCAGCGCTTGCGCAGCTGGCCATGGTCGAAGAGGGGCAGCGAGGCCGGATCCACCGCGCGACGGTACTAGCCATGGCGACTTGGTTACTGCTGGGGTGACCAAGTCGACACCCCCGCTCAACCTGCTCGGCTCGGCAATCCTCGCCGTCCTCGCGGTGCTCGCCGAGCAATCGGGCTTCGTCCTCCTCGAGGGCGTCTGGGCGATCGTCTCTGCGTGGGGCCTCGGGAAGGCGCTCTTCCCAACCATCGGTTGAGAAAGGCGCTTCGCTCAGGCGGCGTTCGCTTCGAGCCGCTCCGCGAGTCTTTTCATCCCGCGTTCACGAGCTGCCTCGGCGGCGCCGAGCCAATCCGTCGGCGCGTCCGGCGGCCGCTTCGCCTGCGCGTCGCGCAGCGTTGCGATGTCCTTGAACTTGAGCAGGTCCTCGCGCCCCTCGATCAGCGCCGCGCGCAGCGCCGGCCGCCGCTCGCGGATCGCGGAGTCGAGGATCTCCTCCAGGGAGCCGTGCTGCCGCAGCAGCTCCGCCGCCGTCTTCGGCCCGACTCCCTTCGCACCCGGGAGCCCGTCGGACGGATCGCCCCGCAGGGCGATGAAGTCGGGGACGAGCGCCGGGTCGATCCCGTAACGCTCGCGCACCTCGGCCGGGCCGACCTCTTCGGCGCCTTTGCCGCCGGTCCGCACGTAGAGGACGGTCACGTGCGCGTCCGCGCACTGGTACATGTCGCGGTCGCCGGTCAGCACCAGCGCCCGGCCGCCCGCGTCGGCCTCGAGCCGCGCGTAGGTCCCGAGCAGGTCGTCGGCCTCGAGCTCCCCGGCGGTCGTCACGATCCAGCCGAACGCCTCGAAGAACGGGCGCGACTCGGCGAACTGGTGCGGCAGCTCGTCCGGCATCGCCGCCTCGCGCTCGGCGTGGTAGGCGGGGTAGAGCTCGGTCCGGTAGGCCGCCGCGTCCGGTCCGAAGCACAGCACGACCGCCCGCGGCCCGTGCGCTTCCACCTCCCGCAGGACCAGATTCGCCGTCCCCAGCAGTGCGTTCACCGGCCTCCCGTCCGTCCCCACGATCGTCTTCGGCAGCGCGTAGAAGGCGCGAAACAGCATCGAGGGCGCATCGACGGCAAGCAGAGGAGCGGGCACCCCCGCACTTATACGCGACGGTCGCTGCCGAGGGTGGGAGGCCCTCCCCAGGCACTCAACCACGAGCCATTGGCGAGTGGTGCCTGGGGAGGGCATCCCACCCTCGGCCCAGAGCGCACGTCGCGGGTGGCTAGAGTCGTCCGCGGCATGAAGGCACTTGACATCGACAACCTGGAGAAGCGCTACCCGAACGGGGTGGAGGCCCTGCGCGGGGTCTCGCTCGAGATCGAGGAGGGCGAGTTCTTCGGCCTGCTCGGCCCCAACGGCGCCGGCAAGTCGACGCTGATCCACTGCACGACCGGGCTCGCGCAGCCGACCGGCGGCTCGATCGAGGTCTTCGGCCACGACGCGATCGACCACTACGCCGACGCGCGCCAGGCGGTCGGGCTGGCGCCGCAGGAGCCCAACATCGACTGGTTCCTCACCGTGGAGGAGACGCTCGACTACCACGCCGGCTACTTCGGGATGCCGCGCTCCGAACGCCGCGCCCGCACCAAGGAGCTGCTGGAGACCTTCTCGCTGACCGAGAAGCGCGACGAGCGCACCCGCACCCTCTCCGGCGGGATGAAACGGCGGCTGATCCTGGCCCGGGCGATGATGCACCGCCCGCGCCTGCTGATCCTCGACGAGCCGACCGCCGGCGTCGACGTCGAGCTGCGGCTCGAGCTCTGGCACTACGTCCAGAAAATCAACCAGGAGGGGACGACGATACTGCTCACCACGCACTACCTGGAGGAGGCCGAGCAGCTCTGCGACCGGATCGCCTTCATCGCCGACGGGCAGATCGTCGCCGAGGGCACCAGCCCGGAGCTGGCCGAGCGCTTCGACGTCCCGAACCTCGAGGACGCCTACCTGGCGCTGGTCGGCCGCAAGGAGCTCTCTCGCTCGCACATCGAGCTCTCAGCCGACGAGGTCGGGGCGTGACCGCGGCCCAGATCCGCTTCGCGACGCTCTGGCGGCGCGAGTGCAACCGCTTCCTGAAGATCAAGAAGCAGACGATCGGCGCGCCGATGCTGGAAACGTTCCTCTACATCACCGTCTTCGGCGCCGCCCTGGGCTCGCGGATCAAGCACCTGCACGGGATCGACTACGTCCTCTTCGTCATCCCGGGGCTGATCATGATGGCCTTCTCGACCAACGCCTTCTCCAACAACAGCTCCTCGATCCTCCAGCAGAAGTTCCAGGGCGCGATCCAGGACCAGCTCTCCTCGCCGGCCTCCCCGGCCGAGCTGCTGCTCGCCTTCTCGCTCGGCGGCTTCATGCGCGGGCTCACCGTGGCGTTCCTGACCTTCCTCGTCTCGGTGATCCTCGTCGGCCTCCCGGTCGAACACGTTCTCGTGCTGGTCCCCTCGCTCGCCCTGGTCGGCTTCTTCTTCAGCCAGCTCGGGGTCCTGATCGGCGTCCGCGCCGAACAGTTCGACGACGTCGCCTTCGCCCAGACCTTCGTCCTGCAGCCGCTGATCTTCCTCGGCGGCGTCTTCTACTCCGCCGCCCTGCTGCCCCAGCCGTTCGAGACCCTGACCCGCTTCGATCCGATCTTCTACATGATCAACCTGGTCCGCTACGGCTTCGTCGGCTTCAGCGAAGTCAGCATCGCCCTCTCGCTGCTGGCCCTCACCGCGGCCACCACCGCCCTCTTCCTCTTCAACCTCCGCCTCTTCGGCCGCGGCTACCGGCTGAGGTCCTAGCCAAGCGCCCGCCCTAGCGATTGGCGAGTTGATCTGCCTATAGCACGGTTAACTCACCAGTCGACGTTCTCGTAGGCGGCCCGGGTCGTCTTCACGAGGCACTGCCACTCCCGCTCCACCTCAACCTCGCCCTGCCACCGGTACCGACTCACGATCGGCCCCACCACCTGCACGCAAGCCGCCAGCTTCCGCTCCACCAGCAAAGAAGCGATTTCTCCAGCTTCTCTCTCCGAGGCAGTCGTGGTCAGAACCTGAACGAAGTCATCCACGCGCGAACTGCATCAGATTTCGGCTCTGCCAGGCCGGGAACCTTGATTCAGTTCGGATGACAGCGTGGTCGGGGCGCCCTCCTCCAGACACACAACCACGAGCCATTGGCGAGTGGTGTCTGGAGGGGGGCACCCCGACCACGCCCAAGCCAAAACGGCTGAGACCTACCCCGGATCGGCGACCGGCACGGCGACTTTCCCGACGTCATCCGGGAGCAACAAGATCGCCCCCTCGCCGGTCACGTAGGCCTCCTCGCCGTGCTGGACGACGTCCATGCCCAGCGCCTCCTCGCGGTCGCTGGCCCGCAGCGGCATCAGTGCGCCGATCAGCTTCAGCAGGACGAAGGTCATGGCGAAGGCGTAGGCCGGCGCCGCGAAGGCCGCCAGGGCCTGGTGCCCCAGCTGCGCGGCGTTGCCGTAGAAGAGGCCGTCGGAGACGCCGTTCCAGCTCGCCTGGGCGAAGAAGCCGATGAAGAGGATCCCGAAGAAGCCGGCGGTGCCGTGGGCGGCGAGGACGTCGAGGGTCTCGTCGACGCGGGTCCGCGTCCGCCAGACGATGATCCCGTAGCTCGGCAGTGCCGCCAGCGCCCCCAGCAGCATCGCCCAGCCCGGGCTGACGTAGCCGCCCGCCGGGGTGATCGCGACGCAGCCGACGACGATCGCCGTGGCGGCGCCGATCGCGGTCACTTTGCGGCCGCGGACCAGGTCGAGCGCGAACCAGACGACCAGCGTGCAGGCCGGGCAGAGCAGGGTGTTGGTGAAGGCGAGCACGCTCGGGTGCCCGGTCCCGAAGCCGCTGCCGCCGTTGAAGCCGAACCAGCCGAACCACAGCAGCCCGGCACCGAGCAGGACGTAGACGGCGTTGTGAGGGAGGAGCGCCTGGCGCCCCCACTCCTTGCGCGCGCCGACCACCAGCGCCGCCGCCAGGGCCGAGAAGCCCGAGCCCATCTCGACCGGCACGCCGCCGGCGAAGTCGAGGGTCCCGTGCGCCATCAGCCAGCCGTCGCCGAAGGCCCAGTGGGCGAGCACGGCGTAGACCAGCACCGACCACAGCGCCGCGAAGACCAGGAACGGCCCGAACCGCATCCGCTCGACCACCGCGCCGGAGATCAGCGCCACGGTGATGATGCAGAAGGTCGCCTGGAAGGCGAAGAAGACGAGCTCGGGAATCGCGGTGCCCTGCCGCGGGGCGAAGTCGACGCCGCTGAGGAAGGCGTTGCCGAGGCCGCCGACGAAACCGCCGCTGCCGTCGAAGGCGAGCGAGTAGCCGACCGCCGCCCAGGTGACGGCGGCGACCGCGATCGCGGCGACGCTCATCATGAACGTGTTGAGCGTGTTCTTCGAGCGCACGAGACCGGCGTAGAAGAGCCCCAGCGCCGGCGTCATCATCAGCACCAGCGCAGTGGCGACCAGCATCCAGGCGGTGTCGCCGGTGTCGATCCCGGCGCTCATCGGCTCACCGGCGTCACGGCGCCCTCGTCGCTGTCGCCGGTGCGGATCCGCACCGCGTGGTCGAGCGGCAGGACGAAGATCTTGCCGTCGCCGACTTCGCCGGTGCGCCCGCCCTCGCAGATCGCCTGCACGGTCTTGTCAACGAAGGAGTCCGAGACGGCGACCTCGAACCGGACCTTCTCCGAGAGGCCCATCTGCACGGTCGTGCCGCGGTAGGTCTCGACCCGCTCGATCTCGCCGCCGTGGCCTTGGACCCGGCTCATCGAGAAGCCGTGGACCTCGGCCCGGTGGAGCGCCTCGAGGACCTGGTTCGCCTGCTCGGGGCGGACGATCCCGATCACTAGTTTCATCGCTGGTTCCCCTCCCTTTCGCTGCCGCCTGGCGGGGCGAGCCTATCGGGATGGCAACTGGGCTTGCGCGGCCGGCCGCCCGCGAGTGCCGGCCGCCCCGCCTCCCTACAATCCGCACTCGAATGGCCTCGCGGGTCCGCAGGCGGCGACGCAAGCCGCATCACTCCCTCTGGCACAAGTTCGCAATTCCCCTGGGGATCGTCCTTGCGCTGATGCTCGTCGCCGGCGGCATCGCCGTCGCCTGGGCGATCAACATCTACAACTCGGCGCCGCCCCTCTCCAGCCTGAAGCCGGTGCAGAAGGGCCGCTCCTCGGCGATCTACGCCGCCGACGGCAGCCTGATCGGCTTCATCCGCTCGGAAAACATCCGCCAGCCGGTGCGGGGGAAGGCGCTGCCGGAAGACCTCAAAGACGCCACGGTCGCGATCGAGGACAAGGGCTTCTGGCAGCACGACGCGCTCGACCCGCAGGGGATCGCCCGCGCCGCGGTCAAGGACATCGAGGCCGGCGGCAAGCCGGTCCAGGGAGCCTCGACGATCACCCAGCAGCTGGTCCGCAACCTCTACATCCAGAACCCGCAGGACACGCTCGAACGGAAGATCAAGGAAGCGGCGCTCGCCAACGAACTCTTCGACAAGCACTCGCGCTCCTGGATCCTCACCCAGTACCTGAACACGGCGCCTTACGGGACGGTGGAAGGGCAGACCGCGGTGGGAGCGGAGGCGGCCTCGCAGACCTACTTCGGGAAGCCGGTCAAGGAGCTCGGGCTGAAGGAAGCCGCGCTGCTGGCGGGGCTGCCGCAGGCGCCCTCCGAATACAACCCCTTCCTCGACCCGAAGGCGGCGCTGAAGCGGCGCACCGAGGTCCTGCAGGCGATGTACGAACAGGGCTACATCACCGGCGACGAATACCGCACCGCCAAGACCGAGGGCCTCGGCCTGGAACCGGGCCACAAGTACCAGGTGATCAAGGACCCGTTCCTCTTCGACCTGGTCCAGAACGAACTGATCGAAAAGTACGGGATCAACACGGTCCGCAACGGCGGGCTCAAGGCCTATACGACGATCGACCCGAACCTCCAGCAGAAGGCCGAAGAAGCGGTCGCAGGCTGCTCCGTCTGCTACCCCGAAGGCGGCCCCGCCGCCGGCCTCGCCTCGGTCGACCCCAAGACCGGCGCGATCGTCGCCCTCGCTTCGACCGAAGGCTCCGCCGAAGAAAGCCAGTTCAACTACGCCTGGCAGGCGCACCGGCAGCCGGGATCGTCGTTCAAGACCTACGTGCTGACGACGGCGATCAAGGAGGGGATCGACCCCGCCAGCACCTACTACAACGGCACCTCGCCGATGACCCTCGACATCCCCGGCGGCGGCGTCTGGACCGTTCACAACGCCGAGCCGGGCGGCGGCACGATGTCGCTGGAACAGGCGACCTGGGACTCGGTCAACGTCGTCTTCGCCCAGCTCGACCTCGACGTCGGTCCGGAAAACGTCACCCAGACCGCCCACGAAATGGGGATCGAATCGCCCCTGCAGTCGGTGCCGGCGGAGGCGATCGGCGGTCTCGCGATCGGAGTGACGCCGCTGGAAATGGCCGACGGCTACGCGACCCTCGCCGACGGCGGCATCCACCACGACCCCACCGCCGTCAGCCGCGTCGAGTTCCCCAACGGCAAGGTCGACGACTTCGAAAAGGACTCCGGCGAACGCGTCCTCACCCCCGGGCAGGCCTGGGAGGTGACGCGGATCCTCGAGGGGGTGATCACCCAGGGCACCGGCGCCGGCTACACCTACATGGGCTGCAGCTCGGAGGCGGGGAAGACCGGCACCTCGGAGGGGCTCTCAGACGCCTGGTTCGTCGGCTACACGCCGAAGTTCTCCACCGCCGTCTGGGTGGGGCACCCGACCTCTCGCGAATACACCGGCTTCGGAGGCCCGACCGCGGGCCCGATCTGGCAGTCCTACATGTCCGCCGCCCAGGAAGGCGACTGCCCCGAATTCGAACAGGCCGCCGAACCGGAACTCGAAGGCCTCGACAGCGGCCACACCTCGGGCTCGGGCTATGAAAGCGGCTACGAAGAAGAAGAAAGCTACGAAGGCGGCTACGAAGAAGAAGAAGAAGGCGAAGAACCGGCGGGCCAGGGCAAGCCCGAAGGCGAAGGGGCCGCCGAAGAAGAAGCCCCGGCCGCCGAACCGGCACCCGAACCCCAACCGGCGCCCGCGACGCCCGTCGGCGGCGGCATCAGCCCCGGGTAGGCGTCACTCCCCGATCAGCTCGATCCGGTAGCCGTCCGGGTCGCGTACGAAGCAGATGCGGTGGCCTTCGGTGCGACCGCCGGGCCGGTAGGGGGGCTTTTCGGGCTCGATCTCCAGCTCCCCGAGCCGGGCCAGGGTGTCGTCGAGGCTGCCGTCGACCAGGAGGGCGATGTGGTTGTAGCCGGTGCCGTGCTCGTAGCCGGTGACGCCGTGGTTGTAGGTGAGCTCGAGGCGGGGGTCTTCGCCGGGAAGGGCCATGAAGACGTTGATCGCCTCCTCGCCGATCGGCATCCGCCGCACCTCCTCGAAGCCGAGCTTCTCGTAGAAGGCGACCGAGCGGTCGATGTCGCCGATCCGGTAGCAGGTGTGGAGAAAACTGGTCACCGGGTCCGCTAGAGCCTACCGGGGTCGCAAAGGCACGAATATTCGGTAGGAGATTTCCGAAACCGGCGCATCCCCTTGAACGCGACCACCGCTGCCATTAGCTTCCAGCGCTGGGCAAGTCTGGGGATTGCCCAGGATCGATCAACCTCAATCAGAGAAAGGCACGCTTTGCATAGCAAGCTTTCACGTCGCGCCCGCCTGCGGGCCCTGTCGCTCGCGGTCCCCGCGGCTGCCCTCGCTGTCGCCGTCGGCGGCTCGAGCACCGCCGGGGCCGAAGGAGTGGTTCCGGACACCGGCAAGACCGATCAGATCAAAATCGAGCTGCTCAAGAACAAGCTCCAGTTCGTCGCTCCGGAAACGGTCGGCTACGGCGACCAGCTGGAGATCGTCAACGAGACGAATCCGAAACAGGTCGGGCCGCACACCTTCTCGCTGGTCACGAAGGGCTCGATCCCGAAGACCCCGAACGCCCGCAAGAACTGCTTCACGCCGAAGCACATCTGCATGGCGATCGCGAAATGGCACGGGTTCAACCCGAAAACGGAAAAGATCAAGTTCAACCCGGCCAAAGCCGGTCCCGAAGGCTGGAGCACGATGGGCAACGCCACCGGCACGAAAGGCGATTCCTGGTTCACCGGTGAAAAGCCTGGCGGCAAGATCACCCAGCAGGTGACCGCCGCCCCCGGGACGACGCTCTACTTCCAGTGCGCAGTCCACCCGTGGATGCACGGGAAGGTGACCGTCACCCCCGCACCGACCGCCTAAGGGCTCGCCGACGTCTGGACAGCCCTCAGACGCACACCGCCTTGGGCGCCGAGCCTTTCTCGGCGCCCTCGGCGGCGGCGCCCTCGCCGTCCTCCTGCCCCTGCGGGGCAGGAGCGGCGGGCTGCTGCCGTTTTCGACCGAGCCTCCGCCGGCGCTCGCCGCGGTCCCGTTCCGCGAGCGGCTGCCGATCCCGCCGGTCCTCGACGGCGACCACATCCACATCCCGATCCGCGAGGCCGAGCAGCAGATCCTCCCGGGGCCGAGGACCAGGCTCTGGACCTTCGGCGGCAGCTTCCCGGGCCCGACCGTGCGCCGCCGCGCCGGCCGCCGCACCCGCGTCACCTTCCACCACGAGCTGCCGGAGGAGGTGGGGGAGCTGTCCGTCCACCTGCACGGCGGCCACAACCGCACCCAGTTCGACGGCTACCCCGGCGGCCTGACGAAAAGCCAGCCGACCTCCTTCTACTGTCACATTCCCCGTGGCCTCTCGCCGCGCCAGTCGGGCAACGAGTTCCTGCTCGAGCCGGGCGGGCGGAAAACCTACGTCTACGACCTGATCGAAGACGGGCGCCCGGAACGCGCCGCCTTCCAGTGGTACCACGACCACCGCCTCGACCGCACCGCCCTGCACAGCTGGAAGGGCCTCGCCGGGATGTGGATCGTCAACGACGAGCTCGAGGAGGCGCTGCCGCTGCCGCGGGGCGAGCGCGACCTCCCGCTGATGGTCGCCGACCGCACCTTCGACCGGCACAACCAGCTGATCGACCCCTTCACCGACAAGCGGCCGCCGGCCGACGGCATCCTCGGCGCGAGCGTCCTCGTCAACGGCGCCTACATGCCCCACCACCGCGTCGACCCTTGCCGCTACCGGCTGCGCATCCTCAACGTCTCCGGCTTCCGCAGCTACAACCTGCAGCTCTCCAACGGGGCGCCGCTGGTCCAGATCGCCTCCGACAGCGGCCTGATGCCGAAACCGGTCCGCCGCCGCGAAATCCTCATCGGCCCGGCCGAGCGGGTCGAGGTGATCGTCGACTTCGCCGGCATGGCGGGGGAGGCGGTCGAGCTGCGCAGCAGCAAACGCCATCCCGGCCCCGATCCCGAAGGCGCCCGCACCTACGGCGGGGCGCTGATGCAGTTCCGCGTCAGCAGCCACCGCGTCGCCGATGCCACCCGCGTGCCCCGCCACCTGCGCCCGCTGCCGGAGTGGGCGCGCAAGGCCGGCCGCAAGCCGGACCACCGCTGGGAGATCACGATCGCCGGCTTCTTCAAGACGACGTGGCGGATCAACGGCCGCACCTTCAACCCGGCCCACGTCGAGGTCAAGCCGCGGCTCGGCACCACCCAGACCTGGGAGCTGGTCAACAAGACCGACGTCGCCCACATGATGCACCTGCACCACACCGACTGGTACCTGCTGGAGCGCAACGGCGAGAAGCCGCCGCCCTGGGAAGACTGCCTCAAGGAGACGTTCTTCCTCTTCCCGAACGAAAAGATCCTCGTCGCCGGCCACTTCTCCGACTACACCGGCAAATTCGTCGTCCACTGCCACATGTTCGATCACGAGGACCACGGCCTGATGAGCCAGTTCGAGGTCGTGCGCGGCTGACAACCCGCCTGCCCGCGTTCAAGGAAACCCGGGTGTTTGCCGATCCTGCCCGGGGAAGATGGCGGCTCATCGAAATCGGGTAAACGCTGCCTTGGCCGGGGGCTCTGAAGCGCGGGCCGCCGCAGCCCTGCCGATTGCCGGGGCCGGGCTCGTCGCCCTGTCCCTGGTCCTTCCCCACCCGAGCGGCGGCAATCAGGACGCGATAGCCGTCACCGCGATGGCGATGGCCTTCGCGGGCGTCCTCCTCTCCGTCTTCGCCGCGCGGGTGCCCCGAGCCTGGGTCCATATGACCGTCGCCGCCGTCGTGGCCGCGACCGGCCTCTTGATCTACGAGAGCGGCATCGCGGTCGGCCAGTACGGAACGATCTTCGTCTGGGCGACCCTGATCTCCTCCTACTTCTTCCCGCGCCGGATCGCGATCGCTCACCTCGCCTGGCTGCTCGCCGTCTACGGGGTTGTCCTCGCCGGAACCGAAAACACCGCCGGCTACTCCCCTCTGACCCGCTGGCTCTTCACCCTCGTCTCGCTGAGCGTGGTGATGCTGCTGGTGACCACCATCGTCAACCGGCAGGCGCTGTCGGACAAGCGGGCCCGCCGGTTCTTCGAGCTCAGCCTGGACATGCTCTGCACGATGGACGAGCACGGACGTTGCCGGGAGGTCAACGGCGCCTGGAAGACACACCTCGGCTACGCGCCCGAGGAGCTGCGCGGCGTACGGCTGCTCGACCTCACCCACCCCGACGACCAGCACCGGGCGCTGCACGAGGCGGCCGGATTGTTCAGGGGCGGCGACTCCGCCAGCCTCGAAACCCGGGTCAGGGCGAAGGACGGCAGCTGGCACTGGCTGCGGACGAGCTCGACCCTGGCCAGGGACGAGCGGCTCGTCTACGCCCGCTCGACCGACGTCACCGAGCTGAAGCGGGTCGAGGGCGAACGCGAGGACCTGCTGGGCAAGGTGCGGGAGATGGCGACCCATGACTCGCTGACCGGGCTCTCCAACCGCCGGGTCCTCGAAGAACAGCTGCCGCGGGAGATGGCACGCGCCCGCCGCACGCGCTCGCCGCTCTGCGTCGCCTTGATCGACATCGACCACTTCAAGGCCTACAACGACGCCCACGGCCACCTCGCCGGCGACGAGGTCCTGCGCGAGTGCGCGCGGGCCTGGGACGATGCCCTGCGCGGCGAAGACACGCTCGTGCGCTTCGGCGGCGAGGAGTTCCTGGTGCTGCTGCCCGACACCGCCCCCGAGGAGGCGGCGGAGATAGTCGAGCGGCTGCGGGAGCGGACGCCGATGGGGCAGACCTGCTCCGCCGGCCTCGCCGGCTGGGACTTCGTCGAGAGCGCCGACGATCTGCTCGGCCGGGCCGACGTGGCGCTCTACCTGGCCAAGGCCGGCGGCCGCGACCAGCTGGCGCAGGCCGCCGCGACCGCTTAGAGGGGCAGTCCGAAATCCCGCTCTATCGTGCCGGCTCGCAATGATTCGGCGATGGGCCGCGACGAGCACGAACGCGCAGTGCGCTTCCGCACCGCGCGGCGAGACCCGGCCCTGACCGTCGTCGAGGGGTTCCACGCGCTCAAGCACGCGCTGCGCTTCGGGGCCGAGTTGGTCGAGGCGGCGGCGCTCGACCCTTCCTCGCTCGACGCGATGGCAGGCGAGCTGGCGCCCGACCTCGCGGGCCGTCTTGCCGAGCGGGTCGAGCAGGTCGACAGGGAGACGCTCGCCGGACTCGTCCCGCTGGTCCCGCACACCGGCGTCGTCGCGATCGCCCGCCGCCCGCAGGTCGAGCTCGCCGCCGCCCTGGCCGACCCGGCCCCGGCCCCGGCGATCCTGCTTGAGCAGCCGCGCAACATGGGGAACATCGGCGCCTGCGTTCGGGTCTCGGCCGGCGGCGGCGCGGCGGCCGTGATCACCACCGGCGAGAACGACCCCTGGCACCCCGATGCGGTCCGCGGCGCCGCCGGCCTGCAGTTCGCACTTCCCGTCGCCAGGGTCGAGGCGCTGCCCCCGAGCGACCGGCCGCTGCTGGCGATCGACCCGGAGGGGGAGGAGCTGGCGCCCGGGCTGGTGCCGCCGCGGGCCATCCTCGCGTTCGGCACCGAGCGCCACGGCCTCAGCGGCGAGGTCTTCGACCGGGCCGAGGCGCGCGTCGCGATCCCGATGCGCGAGGGCGTCTCCAGCCTCAACCTCGCCACCTCGGTGGCGGTAGTCCTCTTCTTCACGAGGTTGACGGGGGCAGGGGTAGGACTTAGGTTCGGGAATCAGTAGGGAGCGGCACCACGCCGCGCGCCCAGTCAAGTCACTCGAAAGGAGTGCCATGCCGATCGCCGACATCAGCTTCGGGGAAATCCTCCTCGTAGCGCTGGAGATCTTCTTCTTCGTGATCTGGATCTGGATCCTGATCACGATCCTCACCGACCTCTTCCGCGACCACGAGATCTCGGGATGGGCGAAGGCGGCATGGGTGCTCTTCCTCGTCTTCATCCCCTTCCTGACCGCGCTGATCTACCTGATCGCCCGCGGAGAGGGGATGCGCGACCGCACGATCAAAGCCCAGGCAGACGCGAAAAAGCACTTCGACGAATACGTCCGCCAGCAGGCCCACACCGGTTCGGCAGCCGACGAACTCCACAAGCTCGCCGAGCTCAAAGACAAAGGCGCTCTCAGCCCGGAGGAGTTCGACCGCGCCAAGGCCAAGCTGCTGGCCTAACCGAGGAAAGCGGGGCGACTTATCCGTGACATATCCGGATAAGTCGCCACGCTCGACTCGATCGGCGCCTGAACTCCTGCAAAAGGCGCAATTTGCAAGGGAAGTTGCGCGTTATCAACCACTTCTAATTCGTTGAAGGGGCTTCGCTAGCCTGCGCCGCCGTGCTGTTCAGCCCCTCCACGAGCGCGACCAGGCGTCGCGCCCTGATATTCGCTGTGCTGCTCCTCGCAGGGCTCTGTGCGCTTGCCGGGTCCCGGGCGGGGAGCGCTCCGGCCGCGACGCCGCAGGAAAAGCTGGAAGCGACGCGCGACGAGCTGGAAGGGGTGCGGTCGCACCAGAGCGCGCTGACCGAAACGATCGCCGAACAGAACCGGGAAATCGACTCGATGCTCGGCGAAGTCTCCGAGCTGCGCCGCAAGCAGGCGGCGGTCGAGGCGGAACTGGCCGAAAAGCAGGCCGAGCTCGACGCCGCGACGAAGGCGCTGGAAGCCGAAGAAGCGCACCTGGAAGAGGTGCGCGAAAAGCTGCAGCGCGCTTTGGGCGTCCTCAGTCAACGGCTCGTCGCGATCTACGAGTCCGGCTCCCCGGACGTCGTCAACGCGATCCTCGAATCCGAAAACTGGTCGGACATGGCGGCCCAGACCGAATACCTGAGCCGGATCCAGAGCTACGACGACGAAGTCGTCGAACGGGTGAAGACGCTGCGGGACGAAGTCCGCTCGGCGGTCGACCGGCTGGCGAGGAAGCGGGCCGAGATCGAAGCGGCGCGCGACGCGGTCGCGGCGATGGAGGAAGAAGTCGCCGCCGCCCGCAAGGAAGCCGAGTCCCGCTTCGCCGAACTGAAGGCGGCGCAGGCGCAGCGGCGCGAAGCGCTGGAAGCGCTCGAGTCGCGCGAAGAATCGCTCTCCAACAACCTCGCCTCGATCTCCGAACAGGTCGCCTCCGAAGGTGGCGACGCGACCACCGGCTTGATGCCGGCGCCGCTCAACCCGGGCCAGGAAGCCCAGGTGCTGAACGAAAGCGAAGCGAGCGCTCCGGCCTCGGCGCCGGCGGCCGTCCAGGAAGTGATCGCCGCCGGCAACTCGATTGCGACGACCCCCTACATCTGGGGCGGCGGCCACGGCTCCTTCGAATCCGAAGGCTACGACTGCTCGGGCGCGGTCAGCTTCGCCCTGCACGGCGGCGGCTTCCTCGAAAGCCCGCTCGACTCCACCGGCCTGGAGACCTGGGGCGAACCGGGCCCCGGCCAGTGGATCACCGTCTACGCCAACGCCGAGCACGCCTGGATGGTCGTCGCCGGCATCGCCTTCGACACCGTCGGCGGTCCAGGCCCGCGCTGGCACAGCCCTTGGGTCGACTCGCCCGAAGGCTTCGTCGCCCGTCATCCCGCGGGTTATTAAGACGCCCTAGACACGATTGCTACAAGCCCTCCCGGGGTAGCTGGGGGACATCTGGGGAGAGATGTCCCAAGGGTCCTAGGGAAGGAGTCGTCATGGAGTCTGCATCTGTCCCGCGGCGCGAGGTGCCGGGCCGCGACCTACCCGGTCGGGCGCCGGGGCGGGAACCCGCTGCCGAAGGCCCCGTCGGCTGGAAACCGGCCGATCCCGGGCCGCTGGGCCTGGGGGCGTTCGCGCTCACCACCTTCGTGCTCAGCATGTTCAACGCCAACCTCGTCAGCCACGCCGGCGAGCCGGTGGTGCTGGGGCTTGCCCTCGCCTACGGCGGGATCGTCCAGATCCTCGCCGGGATGTGGGAGTTCCGCACCGGCAACACCTTCGGCGCCGTCGCCTTCAGCTCCTTCGGGGGCTTCTGGATCTCGTTCTGGGTCCTGGTGACGTTCTTCGCCGACAAAATCCCCGCCGAACACCTCGGCTCGGCGCTCGGGCTCTACCTGATCGCCTGGGGGATCTTCACCACCTACATGTTCGTCGCCTCGCTGCGGACGACGGCGGCGATCGCGCTCGTCTTCGTGCTCCTGGCGGCGACGTACTTCCTGCTCGGGATCGGCAACGCCAACGAAAGCGAAGGGTTGATCGAAGTCGGCGGCTGGTTCGGGATCGCCACCGCTGCGGCTGCTTGGTATGCATCCTTTGCGGCGGTCGTGAACTCGACCTTCGGGCGGACGTTGATGCCGGTCAAGCCGCTCAACGTGCCGAGGGCAACCGAACCGGCAGCGAGGGACTGACGGAAAGGGGAAGGGAGGAGCAGTCGGATGGCAGTCGAGCAAGGAGAGACGCCGCTCGAGCAGGAACTCGAGGCGATGCTGGAGATCGAGAAGTTCGAGCCGCCGGAGGAGTTCCGGGCGGGGGCGCGGTGGAGCGACCCGAAGGTCTACGAGGAGGCGGCGGCCGACCCGGTCGCCTGGTGGACGCGGCAGGCGAAGGAGCTGCTCGACTGGGACGTCGAGCCGACGCAGGGCCTGGACGACTCCGACCCGCCCTTCTACAAGTGGTTCACCGACGGCAAGCTCAACGCCAGCTACAACTGCCTCGACCGCCACGTCGAGGCCGGCAACGGCGACCGCGTCGCCTACCACTGGCGCGGGGAGGAGGGGGAGGAGCGCAAGATCACCTACGCCGACCTGCACCGCGACGTCCAGCGCTTCGCCAACGCCCTCAAGGACCTGGGCGTGGAGAAGGGCGACGTGGTCGGGATCTACCTGCCGATGGTCCCCGAGGTCGTCGTCGCGATGCTGGCCTGCGCCCGCATCGGGGCCCCCCACAACGTCGTCTTCGGCGGCTTCTCGGCCGAGGCCGTGGCCGAGCGGATGGAGTTCTCGCAGGCGAAGGCGCTGGTCACCGTCGACGGCGCCCGCCGCAAAGGCAAGACGGCGCCGATCAAGCCGCAGGTCGACGAGCACCTCGGCGGGATCGAGTCGCTGGAGAGGATCGTCGTCGTCCGTGCCACCGGCATCGACTGTCCGATGCAGGAGGGGCGCGACGTCTTCTACGAGGAGGTGATGGAGAAGGCCGACGCGGAGTGCCCGGCGGAGCCGATGGAGGCCGAGCACCCGCTCTACATCCTCTACACCTCCGGCTCGACCGCGAAGCCGAAGGGCATCCTCCACACGACCGGCGGGTACATGACCGGCGTCACCGCCACCCACCGCTACGTCTTCGACCTGAAGCCGGAGGAGGACGTCTACTGGTGCGCGGCCGACGTCGGCTGGGTCACCGGCCACTCCTACATCGTCTACGGCCCGCTCGCCAACGGGGCGACCAGCGTGATGTGGGAGGGCGCGCCGGACTACCCGCACAAAGGGATCTGGTGGGAGAACGTCGCCCGATACAAGGCGACGATCCTCTACGCGGCGCCGACGGCGATCCGCACCTTCATCAAATGGGGCGCCGAGATCCCGGCCGAACATGACCTCTCCTCGCTGCGGCTGCTCGGCTCGGTCGGCGAGCCGATCAACCCGAAGGCCTGGCTCTGGTACCGGCAGGTGATCGGCGGCGGCCGCTGCCCGATCGTCGATACCTGGTGGCAGACCGAGACCGGCGCGATCATGATCACGCCTCTGCCTGGGATCACCGCGACCAAGCCGGGCTCGGCGACGACGCCGTTCCCGGGAGTCGAGGCGCAGGTGGTCGACGAGGCGGAGGGCAAGCCGGTGGAGGAAGGGCAGGGCCTGCTCGTGCTGGAGCGCCCCTGGCCCTCGATGCTGCGCGGCCTCTACAAGGAGGACGACCGCTTCGTCGAGACTTATTTTTCCCGGTTCGGGGTGGAGCGCTACCTGGTCGGGGACGCCGCCCGCCGCGACAAGGACGGCTACTTCTGGGTGATCGGCCGGATCGACGACGTCGTCAACGTCTCCGGCCACCGCCTTTCGACCGCCGAGGTCGAGTCGGCGATCGTCGCCCACCCGGACGTCGCCGAGGCGGCGGTGATCGGTCAGTCCGACGAGGACACCGGGCAGGCGATCTGCGCCTTCGTCACGGTCCGCGGCGGAGTCGAGGAAGGCGACGACCTGATCGAAGGCATCCGCGAAGGCGTCGCCGAGCGGATCGGCAAATTCGCCCGTCCGAAGCGGATCGTCTGGGCCGACGACCTGCCCAAGACCCGCTCCGGCAAGATCATGCGCCGCCTCCTCCGCGACATCGCCGAGGGCCGCGCCCTCGGCGACGTGACGACGCTGAAAGACCCCGACGTGATGGAGGAGCTCGAGGGGAAGATCGCCGAGGAGGAAGCGAAGGAGAGCTAGCCTAAGGCCCCAGGCAGCCGATGGGAATGACCTGGACCCCGTCGTCGCGGGCGTAGCCGTAGCCATTTCCGACGATCACGGCGAGCACGCCCGGGGGCCCCGTTCGGGAGGCGTCGATTCGAGCGGCAAACTTCAGAAGGGCGGCGGCGGCTTCATCGATGGCCTCCATGCCACCCAGCTTGATCTCGAAGGCGCCCCAGGAATCGTCCGTCCGCACGATTGCATCGACCTCGAGCCCGCTGCTGTCCCGGTAGTGCTGGACCTCCCCTTCGAGGGGCTGCGCGTACACCCGTAAATCCCTGACGACCAGGGACTCGAAAAGGAAGCCCATGAAGTTGAGGTCCCGGATCAACGCAGGGGGAGTCGCGCGGACCGCGGCGGTGGCGAGCGAGGGGTCGACGAAATGACGCTTGGGTGCGCGCCGAAGCCGGTAGCGGGAACGGAGATGTGGCTGCCACGCGGGCTGGTCCTCGACGATGAAGAGCCGGCCAAGGGAGCTGAGGTAATCGGCTGCTGCCTCTTCGGAGACTGGATCCTCGGGCCGGCTCGCATCGATGGCCAGCGTGCTCGCGCTGACCTGCGTGGCGACGTTTCGGGCCAGGCTTTCCAGGAGCCTCGTCACCCGCTCGGGGCGGTGACGCTCGAGCCGCTCGGTGTCGCGAGGTATCTCGCCGAGGTATCCCCGGACGCGCCGAAGGGCGGCGGAGACCTCCAAGTCCCGAAAGGCGGGCCAGCCGCCCCGGCAGATCCAGTTGGCGAGGGCTTCGAGCCCCAAGCCGGGGTCGGATGCGGAAGCCGATCTGCCGGCGAGCAGCGTCGAGAGCGAGATATCACCGTTGCTCACGCCGAGCTCGAACAGCGACATAGGACGCATCCGGAGGCGGCCGATCCGGCCGGCCCCCGAATGCCTGGTTTCGTCGTCGGTCGGCTGGGCGGAGCCGGCGAGGATGAACTGGCCGGGGCTGACCCGATCGTCGACGGTTCGGCGCACGTGGTTCCAGATCTCCGGTGCGAGTTGCCACTCGTCGATCAGACGAGGGACGTCGCCGGCGAGCACAAGCCCTGGATCCACCTTTGCGGCTTCGCGAGCGTCAGAATCGACATCGAGACGAACCTCGCTGGCTGCGAGTTGCCTTGCCGTCTCGGTCTTTCCGCATGCTTTGGGTCCCTCGACCAACACCGCGCCGGTCGTGGCTAGGTGAGTTTGCAGCTCTCCGTCAGCGACTCTGGAAACATAGGACACAAACGCTCTCCCGAAGGTCAGCTAGGGATTTGCAAACATTTTAGCTAGAGCTTTGCAAAGAATCCACCTAGAGATTTGCAAGGAATCTAGCTGGGGATTTGCAAAGGCATCTTCCTAGCGCTCGCGCGTCGCGATCCGCTCGACCGCGATCGAGAGCGCCTGCAGCTGCTCTTGGACGCTGTGCAGTTCGCGCAGGGCGAGGGCCTCGGCGCTGAGGTTCTCTTCTTCCAGCTCTTCCTCGATCTCGGCGATTTCGGGGGCGAGGAAGCGCTGGGCGAAGGCGCCGGTGAGCAGGGCGACGAAGCCGATGCCGACGATCAGGACGACGACGGTGACGACCTCGCCGCCGGTCGTCGTCGGGTAGATGTTGGAGCCGAGCGTCGTCATCGTCGTCGCCGCCCAGTAGATGCCGTCCCAGGTGTCGAGGTGCTGCTGGTGCTCGAAGGCGACGAAGATGCTGCCGCCGCCGACGACGGTGAGGACGGTCAGCAGCAGCGCATAGCGCAGCCCCTCGAGCGAGAAGACCTCGCGTGAGAGCTGGGCCAGGCGCAGGAGACGCAGCAGGCGCAGCAATCGCAGGACCCGCAGGCTCTGCAGGCCCGCCGGCAGCACCGGCGGCGTCACCACGACGATGATCACGTCGAGCGGATGGCGCCGCACCCACGCCCAGCGGTTCGGCACCACCCAGAGCATGATCGCCAGCTCGACCAGGAAGGCGAGCCAGGTGGTCCAGTTGAGCACCACCGCCACCGTCTCCAGCGTCCCGCCCGGTTTCGACTCGTAGATCGCCACCGTCGGCAAGGTCAGCGCCGCCGCGATCAGCATCGGCGTGTTCAGCCGCTCGCGCCACTTGATCGCCCGCGCGTTCATCGTGCCGCCGTCTTCGGCCTGCGCCAGTGAGGCGTTCCGCTCCACCGCGACTGATTCGACAGCCGCAACAGCGCCCCTTGCCGAACCGTCGGCTAGGGCGCAGGAAAGGTGTAGCTCCGAAGAGCTACACTAAATTCATGCCGTCCAAGCATCGACGTATCGCGGTGACCGCAGACCCTGAGCTGGGGGAGGCGCTGGCGCGCGTTCGAGCCGCCACTGGGACGCGAGAGGCCGACGCCACTCTGCTGCGGCGCCTCGCCGTCGAGGGGGCTGAGGCCGAGCTGCAGGCGGGTCGCAATCGTCGCGAGGCTGCAGAGGCCCTCTTCGCGGCAATGGATGCCGGTGGCTTCGATCTCGATCTCGACGCGATCGATCGCCTCAACCGGGTTCCCGGTACCTGATGTCGGTCGCCGTATGGGACGGGGTCGGGGCGGTCTTGGCCGATACCTCGGCCTGGACGCAGGCGCGGCGTGATGCTCGTGCACGCAAGCTTCTGGTGGGAGCGATCGAGCGGGGCGTCCTTCACTGGTGTTGGCCGGTGCGCTACGAACTGATGATCGACGCCCGCGGCCAGGACGACATCGCCGCGGTGGAGCGCTCCCTTGAAGGTCTCCGTGAGATCCCCGTGGACCGCAGCGTGCAACGGGCGGTCTTCTCGGCGATGCGAGAGATGGCGGCGAGCGGGTCCCATGGATCCCACCGCTTCCCGCTGGCCGACCTGGCAGTCGCCGCTGCTGCGCAGGCGGCGGGCGTAGAGATACTCCATTTCGACCGGCACTTCGAGCGACTGAGCGCTCAATTCGGCGTCGCGGCCTACTGGATCTCGCCGCCGGTCTAGCTCATCTGGGGGCGTTTAGGAGGGTGGCTCAGCCGTGGCGGGCGGCCTTGACCAGGGACGGTCCCGGCTCGACGACCTGGAACGGTACGAAGGTCTTCTTGGCGACCGATACGGTGATCGGGCCGGTGCTCGGATCGCCGCTGGGGAGGATGTCGAAGCTGCCGGTGATGCCATTGTGTACCGAGGTGGAGCGGACTGCTTCGATCGTGCCGCCACGGGTTTTGCCCTTGCCGATCGCGTCGAGGACTACTTCGGCGGCCTGGCCCGCGTAGGGGGCATACAGTTCGACCGGGCCGCTGAGCTTGGCTTCGAGCTCGCCGACCAGCTTCTTGCCCGGGCCGGTGAGGCTCTGCGGCACCTCGCCGGGCACGCTCGCGTACATCCCCCTCGAGGCCCTGCCGGCGAGTTCGATCGTCGACTGCTGGGCGAAGCCGTCGGGGGCGAGCAGCTTGACCTTGCCGTTGGCGCCGAGGACCGCGACCTTGTCCTTGATCAGGCGGCCGCCGTTCTCCTCGGTGAGGCCGGCGAGGAGGACGGCGTCGGGGCTCGTCTTGGCGACGGCGCGCATCAGCCCCCGATAGCTGCTCGCCTTCGCGTTCCAGGCCTTGAAGCCGAGCAGGTGGATGCCGAGCTTGCGAGCGGCGCCGCGGAAGGTCCTGGCCTGGCCGAGGCTGGTCGGGTCCTTGCCCGCATAGAGGACGAAGGCCCTCTTCACTCCCTGCTTCTTGGCGAAGCTCGCGAGGCCGGCGCCCTGGTAGGCGTCGTTCGGCACCACCCGGGCGTAGTTGCGCACACCCGGGTAGAGGCTCCCCGGCTGGCCCTTGGGGCAGCTGGGGCTCGACTGGGTGAGGCAGATCAGCGTGTTGCCGGGCGAGACCATCGCCACCCCGCCGCCGGGCGCGTTGCTGAGGATCGGGATCATCAGTTCGGCGCAGCCCGAGTTGTAGGTGCCGACGACTGCGAGGACGCTGGGGTCGGCCGCGTAGGCGTTCGCGTTGGCCTGGCACTGCTGTTCGGTCCAGAGCCCGGTCTTCGCACTCGAGTCGTCGCAGGCCTGGAACCCGACCTTGACCCCGCCGGCCTGCCAGTTGGCGCCTTCGAGGACGAGCCGGATCGCATCGTTCATCTGCAGCGAGCGCTGCTTCGAGTCCCCCTGCAGCGGCAGGTCGGAGACGACGAGCGCCTGCGGACTCCCCTGGCCTTCGTACTCAACCGACTCGCAGGCCGGGGAGGCGACCGGGGTGGCGGCGCCAGGCGAGGCGGCGCGGCTGCGACCGATCAGGACGAACGTCGCCAGCGCGACGAGCAGCAGCGCGACGACGGCGAGGCTGGGACGGCGGAGCGACACTGTGCCCACCCTAACCGGCGTAACGGTGAGGTCAACCCTGGCCTGGACCCGTGCCGATGGGGAAAACGCAGCCCTCAGAAACGACAAGACCCGCCGCGAGGCGGGTCGAGTCTGGTGAAGCGGGGAACCACCCCGCAGACAGCTGACACCTGTGCCTTCAAAGCTAGCACGCCGTCCCTCCATCCTCGACCCGCTTGTTGCGGTACTTCTGCGGAGGGCGCCGGACTCGAACCGGACCCGACGGTTGATCGGGCAGAGCAGGTGTCAACTGTCTGGAGGCACCCGCCTCCTACACCCTCCGGAGGCCGATCCTAGGGACGAATTTCGCCACTTCAAGGGCGTTACGGAAATTTTGCGAAGTCTTTTGACTTCAGTATCAGCTTGCCTCTTCCAGGGCCGGTTCGGCGCCCAGTTCCACGTGCGCTCTGCTGTCCGAGGTGCGGATCAGAAAGAGGGTGGCGAGGAGGCCGAGGATCGCGAAGCCGGCGCCGACGAGGAAGGCGGACCGGAAGCCTTCGGTGAGGACCGCAGGGTCGTGAGATTCGCCGATGGTGGAGTTGGCGATCGCGGCGAGGACGGCGAGGCCGAGGGCGCCGCCGACCTGCTGGGAGGTGTTGATCAGGCCGCTGGCAAGGCCCTGCTCGCGGTCCTCGACCCCCGAGACGGCGGCGATCGTGACCGGGACGAAGGCGAAGCCGAGGCCGACGGCGGCGAGCAGCGAGGGGCCGAGGATGTCGGCGAGGAAGCTGCCTCCTGCCGAGATCTGGGAGAACCAGATCAGCCCGGCGGCGATCAGGACCATGCCGCCGGCGAGGATCGGCTTGAAGCCGATTCTGGTCACCAGGCTCGAGGCGATCCCGGCCGAGAGGATGATCGAGACCGCCAATGGCAGGTAGGAGAGACCGGCCTTGATCGCGCTGTAGCCGAGCACCTGCTGCATGTAGAGCGAGATGAAAAAGAACATCGAGAAGAGCGAGGCGCCGACGAGGATGCCGACGACGTTGGCGCCGGTGATCGTGCGGATGCGGAAGATCGAGAAGGGGACCAGAGGTGCGCGCGAGCGCCGCTCGATCGCGACGAAGGCGATCAGCAGGATCGCCGCGGCTACCAGGGTCCCGATCGTCTGCGCCGAGCCCCAGCCGGCTTCTTCGGCGTCGAGCAGGGCGAAGACGAGGGCCGAGAGGCCGAGGGTCACGGTGGTGGCGCCGGCGACGTCGAAGTGGCGCACCTCGTGCTCGGCGCGCGATTCGGCGATCAGCGAGGGCGCCAGCGCCGCCGCGGCGATCCCGATCGGCACGTTCACCCACAGCACCCATTCCCAGCCGAGGTATTCGGTGAGGACGCCGCCGAGGAGGACGCCGGCGGCGCCGCCGGAGCCCGCGACCGCGCCCCAGATGCCCAGGGCTTTGTTGCGCTCGGCGCCGTCGCGGAAGGTGGTGGCGACGATCGAGAGGGCGGCGGGGGAGAGGATCGCGGCGCCGAGGCCCTGGACGGCGCGGGCGGCGATCAGCTCTCCCGAGCTTCCCGAGAGGCCGCCGGCGAGCGAGGCCAGCGCGAAGAGCACGAGGCCGAACATGAAGACCCGGCGCCGTCCTAGCAGGTCGGCGAGCCGGCCGCCGAGCAGGAGGAAGCCGCCGAAGGTGAGCACGTAGGCGTTGACGACCCAGGGCAGGCTGCTCTCGGTGAACCTCAGCGCTTCGCCGATCGTCGGCAGGGCGACGTTGACGATCGAGGCGTCGAGGACGACGACGAACTGGGCGCTGCAGAGCAGGATCAGGGCGATCCAGCGCTTGTCGCGGGCAGCGGCGGCGTCGGTCATCGGACGATCCCCATCGCCGCTGAGGATTTCACACCGCCTCCTCGGCCCTTCTCGAATCGTGCGGTCTCAGGAGGGATCGGCGAGGAATTCGGCCAGTAGCCGTTCGACCGTCTCCGGCGCATCGGCGAAGGGCCAGTGCCCACTGGCCGGGAGCACGTGGACCTCGGCGGAGGGAAAGGCTTCGCGCTGGCGCTCGGCATAGGAAGCGGGCAGGTAGGCGTCGTGCTCCCCCCAGATCACCAGGGCCGGGACGTCGCGCGGCGCCATCAGCTTCGAGAACTCGGCCGCTGCCGAGCCGGGGTCGTCGGTGTCGCGGTAGAGCTCGAGCACGGCCCGGCGGGTGCGGCGGTCGTAGTGGTCGTACATCGCTTCGACGAAGTCCCGCGGCAGCCCCCGCGGCTCGTTTCGGTTGAGCAGGAAGCGGAAGGCCGGGCGGGTGGCGGTCGCCTGGAAGAGCTCGCCGAGGACCGGCGTGCGCCAGATCCGCGCCAGTTTGTGCCAGCGGTAGCCGGGCAGGATGCCGGTGTCGATCAGGGCGATTCCGGCCAGGGCGTCGGGATTCATCGCCGCCCAGACGAGCCCGATCGGCCCGCCGAAGTCGTGGAGGACGAGGTCGGCGCGCTCGATCCCGAGCTCCTGCAGCGCCTCGCCGAGCCAGGTCGCGTAGCCGACGACCGTGTGCTCGAAGCCGGCCGGGGCGATCGTCTCGCCGAAGTCCGGCAGGTCGAGCGAGAGGGCGCGCCGACCGACGCCCGCGGCGGCGCCGATCAATCCCTCCCAGTCGTCGGCCGAGCCGGGGTTGCCGTGGACGAAGACCACCGCCTCGCTTGCTGCGGCCGGGCCCGCCTGCAGGAGGCGGGTCCGGGTGCCGCCGGTGAGGAGGCTGCCGCGCTCGACCGGTGCCTGCGTGGTCATGCCGCCGACCGGGCCAGGGCGTGGCGAGCGTTGACAGCGATCGCCCGGGGCAGCAGCCGCGGGAAGGCGCGCTCCGGTCCGATTTCCCGGGTCCCGAATGCCTCGAACAGCTCGGCGCACCTCCGGTCGCGAGCGGCGGCGGAGAAGAACAGCCGCTCCACCGGGCTCATCGGGCGGCCGGTCGCGTAGTCGTTGATCAGGAATGCGTGGCCGCCGAGGCCGCGGGCGTGGCGGCGCTTGTAGCGCTTCAGGCCGCTTTCCAGGGGCTCCTCGCCCGCCAGCGCGGGAGCGACGCTGTCGGCCAGCCACTCGCCCGACTGCAGGGCCCAGCCGCAGCCGATGCCGAAGAGCGGGTCGACCGCCAGCGCCGCGTCGCCGATCATCGCCAGCCCGGGGGCGACCGGGCCGCGCCGGCGGTTGGTCATGTCGATCTTCCCGAGCACCGGTTCGACCAGGCGCCCCTGGCGGATCGGCGGTGCCTCCGGGATGTCGGAGATGAAGCGGACCAGCGCCCCGCTGGGATCGGCTTTGAACTCCGGCAGGCGGTCCATCGTCCCCATCACGGCGTAGAAGGTGAGGCCGGAGTCGGTCGGGAACGCCGCCGCCCACTGCGGGTCCAGCATCCAGAAGGAGGCATCCGGGGCCGAGGCGGGCGCCGCCCCCTCGAAGTAGCCGCCGTAGGCGAAGCGGCCGTGGGGCTGCTGGCGGTCGGGCAGGCCGGCCAGCTTCGCCACCTGGGAATCGCGCCCGTCGGCGCCGACGGTGAGCTGGGCGCGCAGCTCCACCTCCTCGCCCCGCGCGTCGCGGACGACGACGCCGCGAACGGCCCCGTCCCCGCGCAGCACGCGGACGGCGGTGCGGCCGAGCATCAACTCGACCCCCGGTTCCTCGGCGGTCCGCTGCCGCATCAGCGGGTCGAGCGCCTCGCGCCGCAGGTTGACGCAGACGTTTCCAGGGGGCGGCGGGTTGATCCAGCCCCAGCGGGTCCAGGCCTGGACCCGGGTCCGGACGGCGCCGGCCTCGAGGATCGGCTCGAGCCAGCCGAGCCGCTCCAGCGTCGGTACGCCGGACGCCTGGATGAAGTGCGAGCACATCCGCTTGAAGGCATTCGGGTCAGGCTGCTTCTCGACCAGGGCGACGCGGGCGCCGGACCGGGCGAGCAGGGTGGCGGCGGTACAGCCGGCGAGGCTGCCGCCGACGATGACGGCGTCATACGCCGCGCCGTCGCCGATGATGGGGGAGGGGGAGTCGGTGCTGGGCATCTCGGGCCTCCAACCTGTTGCCGTTACCGTTCGTCCCGTACTATACGCAACGAATCATGAAAAGCAAGTCGAAAGAGATCAAGCTCACCGGTACCTCCTACGCGGTGCTCGCGGTGCTCGACGAGTTCGGCGAGATGACCTCCTACGACCTCAAGGGAGCGATGGAGATCTCGATCCAGAACTTCTGGCCGGTTCCCCACACCACCGCCTACGAGGAGCCCGCCCGTCTGGCTGCGGCCGGCTACCTCGCAGCGCGCCAGGAGGAGGGCGGCCGCCGCCGCCGCATCTACTGGATGACCGAGAAGGGCAGGGAGGCGCTGGCGGCCTGGGCCGGCGACACCGCGGTGACGCCGCCGCAGCTGCGCGAGGAAGCGATCCTGAAGATCTTCGCGGGCGCCGACCCCGGCCCGCTGGGCGAGTCCCGGCGCGCCTGGCACGAGGCGAAGCGAGACGAACTGAACGCGATGCTGGCCGAGGTGCGAGCGGCCGACGGCTACGAGGCCTCCGAGCGGACGCTGACGGTCGGCGTCACCTACCACCAGAAGATGCTGGAGCTGCTCGACGCGGTCGCTCAGGCGCGCGCCGACTGAGGCTCCCAGCGGAAGCGGCGGCGCAGGCAATTAGTTTGCTAGACTAATTATCAAGGCTAATCAAATGACCGCGGACGTCGACATCCCACTCAGCGAGCGCGCCGCGCGCCTGCGCACGGCGATCGTCCGCACCGCCCGCCGGCTCCGCCAGGAGGCGGCGGCGGAGACCACCGGGCTCACCCCGACCTCGACGGCGGCGCTGGCCACGATCGAGCGCCACGGGCCGATGACCCCGAGCGAGATTGCCGCGATCGAGCGGGTGAAGCGCCCGACGATCACCCGCACCCTCGGCTGCCTGGAACGGGAGGGCCTGATCGATCGCTCGGAGGACCCGTCCGACAGGCGCAGCGCCCTGGTCAGCGTCAACGGCGCCGGCCGCGAGCGGCTGCGGCGGCTGCGCCGGCGCAAGAACGCCTACCTGGCGCGGCGCATGCGCGACCTCTCCGCCGAGGAGGTGGAGACGCTCGCGCGGGCGGCCGAGATCCTCGAGCGGATGCGGGAGGGCGAGCAGCTTTGACGGCTGCGATCCGCCACTCGTTCAACTCGCTGGAGGTCCCCAACTACCGCCGCTACTTCACCGGCCAGCTGATCTCCCTCTCGGGGACCTGGATGCAGACCGTGGCAGCGCTCTGGGTGGTCCTCACCCTCACCGGCAGCGGCGTCGCCGTCGGCCTGACCACCGCCCTGCAGTTCCTGCCGATGCTGCTGATCGGCGCCTGGGGCGGCCTGCTCGCCGACCGGATCCCGAAGCGGCGCCTGCTGATCGCGACCCAGGCGCTGATGGCGATCCCCGCGATCGGCCTCTTCGCCGTCACCGCGACCGGCGTCGTCGCGCCCTGGATGGTCTTCCTGGCGGTCTTCGCGATGGGCTCGGTCAACGCGATCGACAACCCGACCCGGCAGAGCTTCGTGATCGAGATGGTCGGCCCCGACCGCGTCGTCAACGCGGTCAGCCTCAACAGCGTCATCGTCCAGGCGGCGCGGATCGTCGGCCCGGCCTTCGCCGGGATCCTGATCGCCACCGTCGGCGTCGTTCCCTGCTTCGCGATCAACGCCCTCACCTTCGCGGCGATGATCCTGGCGCTGTGGCGGATGGACCCGGCGCGGCTACACGCGGCGCCGCCCGCAAAGCACGAGGCGGGCGCGATCCGCGCCGGCCTGCGCTACGTCCTGAGCACGCCGGAGCTGGCGGTGCCGCTGGCGCTGATGGCCCTGGTCGGGACGCTCGGCTTCAACTTCCAGGTGGTCCTGCCGCTGCTCGCCAAGTTCAGCTTCGAATCGGGAGCGATGACCTACGCCGCCCTGGTCTCGGCGATGGCGGTCGGCTCGATCGCCGGCGCCCTGGTCAACGGCCACCGCGGCCGCACCGGGCCCCGCCTGATCGCCGCGGGCTCCCTCGCCTTCGGCATCGCCGCCCTGCTGGCCGCCCTGATGCCGAGCCTCGCCTTCGAGGTCCCGGCCCTGATGCTCCTCGGCGCCGCCTCGGTGACCTTCGCCGCGACCATCAACTCGACCCTCCAGCTGGCCGTCGCCCCGGAGATGCGCGGCCGGGTGATGGCCTTGTACTCGGTCGTCTTCCTGGGCAGCACCCCTATCGGCGGCCCCCTCGCAGGCTGGCTGGCCCAGAGCTACGACCCGCGGGTGGCGCTGGTCCTGGCAGCCGCCTCGGGCTTGCTCGCGGCGTGGATCGCCCGCGTCTGCTTCGACCGCTTCGAGGTCCGGACCCGGGAGCATGCGGTGGCGTAGCCCCCGCATGCTCTTCTATCGGCGGTGCTGTTTGTGGTGCTTGTGACCGAGTTTCAGGTTGACCGTGCTGCCGGCTGCGAGGACCGTTTCCGCGGCGGGCATCGATGAGATGACGACGAGCGCGCCGCGCCTCCTGCCTTTCGTGTGCCTTGGCATCAGGACTTTGCCGACTTTGCAGTTGGCTTCCCGCAACGCCGCCTTGGCCCGCCCCAGCTTCTTCCCTTCCAGTTTCGGGACGACGCACATCGCAGGCGGGGGCGGGGGCGGGGCGGAGTCGCCCTGGATGCGGGTGTACGCGATCGTCGCCGAGCAGCCGGAGACGTTCCCCGCCGCGTCGGTGGCCGTCGCCGAGAACGTGGCGGTGCCGGTTGCCGCGACCGCAACGCCGATGCCCGGCGAGCCGAGCTCGGCCGCGCTACCCGTGGCGACTGGTGCCCCCGTGCAGCCAGAGCCTGCATAGATGCGCACCGTCGAACCCGCCTCGGCGCTGCCGAGGATCCGCGGGGTGCCGCTCGAGCTCGGCGAGGCCGGATCGGTGCTGACGAGCTGCGGCGCCGACGGCGCCACCAGGTCTTTCTGCTCCATCCAGATGCCACCCGCGCCGCCGATCTGGTTTTGGACGTCTGCGCAGAAGTTTTCGTTTTTCACGACCCCCGGTTCGACCGGTTCGGCGCTCATGTTCTGCCATTCGCCGGCGATCGCGCCCGATCCGGCGAGGCCCGCGGTGAAGGGCACTCCGGAACGCGGGTTCGTACCTCCAGAGCTGCCCGCGGTCGTCAGCGTGATCGGCGACGGTTCAGCCAAGACGGTGCACTGCTCCCCTTCATAGGTGGGGTTGCCGGACGCCGTCAGCGTCCCGCCGGCCGTGCCGGTGAGGCTGAGCGCGCCGGTCGCCTGGTCGAAGCTGCCGCTGATCTGCCCGATATCGAAACTGATCGTGACATCTGCTTCGATCGGTTCTTCGATCGTCGTTTCGAAATCGGGGACCCCCAGGGTGCCGTTGCTGACCGCGCCGGTTCCCGGATCCATCTGGGCGGAGAAGGGCGCCGTGTCGGGTGCCGAGAACAGAGCTTCGTCGGAGAGCTGTTTCCCGACGTTGGCCCGGGCTTCGGTGAAGGTCATCGAGAGCGGCTCGGCGCTCGCCGCCGAGGCGAAGACGCCCAGTGCCAAAAGCGAAACAAGCGCGCAGATGATTTTCCTCGCTGCCATCCGATGTCCTTTCACAGTTTCCCTCGCCTCGACGCGTCCCTGGCGTCGAGGGAAGAGTAAAGGAGATGACGGGGATAGGCAATGGTTCCCGTCGGTAATTGAAGCTGCGATGCACAGCGGAAAGCGCAGGAGAGGACCGGCGGGGG
>DASTAR010000035.1:0-25222 GCA_035712505.1 Solirubrobacterales bacterium | reverse complement strand
GGGCTCGGTGCCCCATCCGTCCCACCGACCGCGGGTGGGGGGGTTTCCCGTTTTGTGGCGTGAAGATGTGACCCGCTTGGGATCTATTCACCGGTTTCGACCGCGAGGCCGCGGGCCCAGGCGATGAGCGCCTCGGTTTCTGCCTCCTGCAGGCCGATCGACGGTTCGGTCGGCACCAGCAGCGTCGGCTCGGGGCGCTCACGCGCCCAGCGATGACAGCTGTCGTCGAGGTTGTCGTCGAGCCAGGCGAGCGGGCGGCCACGGCCGTACTCGTCGAGCGGCCCGAGCTTCCAATGCGCCGAGCCGAAGCGGGCGGCGCCGTCGAAGGTGAGGTGGGGGAGCTCGGCGAGCCCCAGCAGCGCGGGCAGGTAGAAGTTCGCTTTCTCCTCCCAGCCCGTAGCCCAGACCAGCTCGAAGTGCTCGGTCAGGCGCCGCAGCCGTTCGCCCGCCCGCAGCGAGATGCAGTGGAGCATCCCGTCGACCAGCTCGTAGCGAGCCTCCGCCGCCGCGGGCGGCTCGTCGAAGCCGAACAGCGAGATGACCCCATCGACGTCGACCGCGAGTATCGGCCTAGATGTCACGGAACCAGCCTAGGCCCATGGCGCCTGGCGGGCGAGGAACGGAGCTACCAGCGGTAATGCGCGAAGGCCTTGTTCGCCTGCGCCATGCGGTAGATGTCGTCCTTCCGCTTCCAGGCGCTGCCCTGCTGCTGGTTGGCGTCGAGGATCTCGCCGGCCAGGCGCTCGGCCATCGAGTACTCACGACGAGCCCGGGCGAACTGGACGAGCCAGCGGACCGCCAGGGTGCGGGCGCGGCGAGCGGGAACCTCGACCGGGACCTGGTAGGTGGCGCCACCGACGCGGCGGGAGCGAACCTCCAGCACCGGGGTCAGCTGTTTGATCGCCGCCTCCAGCGTCTCGACCGCGTCCTCGCCGGTGCGCTCGCCGACGATCGCCAGGGCGTCGTAGACGATCCGCTCGGCAAGGCTCTTCTTGCCGTCGCTCATGACCTTGTTGATCAGCTGCTGGACGAGGCGGTTGCGGTGCCTGGCGTCCGGTTCGATCGGCCGGATCTGTGCTGCGGAGCGGCGGGGCATTATGAAGCTTTGACGCCGTAGCGGGAGCGGGCCTGCTTGCGGTCCGAGACGCCGGCCGCATCGAGGGTGCCGCGGACGACCTTGTAGCGGACGCCCGGCAGGTCCTTGACGCGACCACCCCTGATCAGGACCACGGAGTGCTCCTGCAGGTTGTGGCCCTCGCCGGGGATGTAGGTGGTGACCTCCATCCCGTTGGTCAGCCGCACACGGGCGATCTTGCGCAGGGCCGAGTTCGGCTTCTTCGGCGTCACCGTGGCGACACGGGTGCAGACGCCGCGCCGCTGCGGGGCGGCTACGCGCTTCTTGCGGCCCTGGCCCGACTTGAGGCCCGGGGTCGTGGTCTTCTTCTTCGGGCGCTTGCGGCCCTTCCTGACAAGCTGATTCGTATTCGGCACGGCCGCGCATAGTAGAGCAAGCCACCCAAAACCATCCCCCCGGCCGCTGCGAGCTCGGCGAAGAAACCGTCCTCGAGCACCGCCGTGGTCCCGGCGAAGCGGGAAGCCTGGCTGCCCTCGTCGAGGCCGGCGGGGAGGTCGACGAGGAGGATCACCGCGATCGAGGCGAGGCCGAGGGCGGCGACCAGTAGGCCGAGGTTGCGCCGCTCCCGGACCAGCGCCAGCAATCCGAGGACGGCCGCGGCGAGGCCGATCGGGACCAGCAGGTAGGCGTGGGCGTCGCCGGCGGTGCGCACAGCTTCCGTGGGGACCGCCGCCACCTGGGGGAGACCCGCGTAGCCCGGTTGGCCGATCTCGACGGCCCGGTAGTCGATGAACTGGGAGATCGCGAGCAGGGCCCCGGCGGCGACCAGGACCACGGCTGCGCCTCGGGCGGGGGTGACGATCTCGCTGGCCGTGCTCGCCAGGCGCACCAGGAGAGTGCAGAGCCGTCGGATCCCGCGCTCGACCAGCGCCACGCCATGGAAGAAGAGGGCGAGCAGCGGCCGCAGCTTCGGCCACAGCCAGCCCCAAGCCGACCGCGTGTGACGCCGCGACCGCACAACCGCCGGATGGGCCCGCTCCAGGCCCCGGTTGGCGGCTCGATCGACCTGACGTGACCAGCGGCGAAGCACTGCTATCATCGCCCGTCGCTCAGGCAGTTTTCGCTGTTTTTTCGCAGGACGCTTCGCCGGGCCCCCTGGGGCCTTTTTTTGCGGCTTATCACCACTATCTGACTTAGGAACCATGGCACGCAGCTTTCCACTGGAGAAAACCCGGAACATCGGGATCATGGCGCACATCGACGCCGGTAAGACGACGACGACCGAGCGCATCCTCTACTACACCGGGCGCACCCACAAAATGGGCGAGGTCCACGAGGGCGCTGCCGTCATGGACTGGATGGAACAGGAGCAGGAGCGCGGGATCACGATCACCTCGGCCGCGACCGCCTGCGAGTGGAAGGGCCACCGGATCAACATCATCGATACGCCCGGCCACGTCGACTTCACGGTCGAGGTCGAGCGCTCGCTGCGCGTGCTCGACGGCGCGATCGCCGTCTTCGACGCCGTCGCCGGCGTCGAGCCGCAGTCGGAGACGGTCTGGCGCCAGGCCGACAAGTACGGCGTCCCCCGCTTCGCCTACATCAACAAGATGGACCGCACCGGCGCCGACTTCTTCAACTCCGTGCAGACGATGACCGACCGGCTCGGCGCCAACCCGCTGCCGATCCAGCTGCCGATCGGCGCCGAGGAGAACTTCAAAGGCGTCGTCGACCTGGTGCGGATGAAAGGGCTGATCTGGACCGACGAGCTCGGCGCCGCCTACGAGGAAATCGAGATCCCCGAGGACCTCACCGACCAGGCCGAGGAGTACCGCACGGCGCTGATCGAAGCCTGCGCCGACTACGACGAAGAGCTGATGGAAGCCTTCCTCGGCGAGGAAGACATCCCCGAGGAGAAGCTGATCGCCTCCCTGCACGAGGCGACCCTCTCGACCAGCATCACCCCGGTCCTCTGCGGCACCTCCTTCAAGAACAAGGGCGTGCAGCCGCTGCTCGACTCGATCGTCGAACTGCTGCCCTCGCCCCTAGAGGTCCCCGCGGTCACCGGCGTCGTCCCCGCCGGCAAGGGTCAGCCCGAGGACAGCGAGGCCGAGCGCGAAGCCAGCGACAGCGCCCCCTTCGCCGCCCTCGCCTTCAAGGTCATGTCCGACCCCTACGTCGGCAAGCTCACCTACTTCCGCGTCTACTCGGGCAAGCTCGAGAAAGGCGGCCGCGTCCTCAACGTGAAAACCGGCAAGACCGAGCGGATCGGGCGCTTGCTGATGATGCACGCCAACAGCCGCGAGGAGATCGACGAGTGCTATGCGGGCGACATCTGCGCCGGCGTCGGCCTCAAAGAAACCGGCACCGGCGACACCCTCGCCGCCCCCGACGCGCCGATCGCCTTGGAGAGCATCGAATTCCCCGAGACCGTGATCGCGGTCGCGATCGAGCCGAAGACCAAGGCCGACCAGGAGAAGATGGGCAACGCCCTGCAGCGGCTCGGCGAAGAGGACCCGACCTTCCGGATCGAATCCGACGAGGAAACCGGCCAGACCCTGATCCACGGGATGGGCGAGCTCCACCTCGAGGTGATCGTCGACCGGATGCTGCGCGAGTTCAAAGTCGAGGCGAACGTCGGCAAGCCGCAGGTGGCCTACCGCGAGACGATCCGCAAGCGGGTCGAGAAGGTCGAGTCGCGCTTCGTCCGCCAGACCGGCGGCCGCGGCCAGTTCGGCCACGTCGTCATCAACATCGAGCCGGCGCCCGGAGAGGGCTTCGTCTTCGAGGACAAGATCAAGGGCGGCGTCATCCCCAACGAGTTCATCGGCCCGGCCGAAGCGGGCATGCGCGAGGCGCTGGAAAACGGCGTCAAGGCGGGCTACCCGATGGTCGACGTCAAAGCCGAACTGGTCGACGGCTCCTACCACGACGTCGACTCCTCGGAGATGGCGTTCAAGATCGCCGGCTCGATGGCGATCCAGGAAGGCGCCAAGAAGGCGAACCCGGTCCTGCTCGAGCCCGTCATGGCGGTCGAGGTCGTCACTCCAGAGGACTTCCTCGGCGACGTGATCGGCGATCTCTCCCGGCGCCGCGGGAAAGTCCAGGGGCAGGACCAGCGTGGCAACGCCCTGGCGGTCCAGGCCTTCGTCCCGCTCGGCGAAATGTTCGGTTACGCGACCGAATTGCGGTCGATGACCCAGGGCCGAGCGACTTACACGATGCAGTTCGAGCGCTACGAGGAGGTCCCCTCGAACATCGCCGAGGAGATCGTCGAGCACCGTTCGGGTGACCCGGTGGGTGCAGCCTCATGAGCCCAACCGCGGACGGGCGCTGAACCTGGCTATATTTCCCGGGTTGCCCGCAGGCAGCGTGAGGCTGCCGCGGACGAGCCGCCCACAAGACTCAAGCAACCAGACCAGACAGAACACACAACTTTCGAAAGGCGAACGGAGAGAATGTCGAAGGAGAAATTCGAGCGCGATAAGCCGCACGTCAACGTCGGCACCATCGGTCACATCGACCACGGGAAGACGACGCTGACGGCCGCGATCACGAAAACGCTCTCCACCGTGGGCGGTGCCGAGGCGCAGAGCTTCGAGGAGATCGACAACGCTCCGGAGGAGAAGGAACGCGGCATCACGATCGCGACCTCGCACGTCGAGTACGAGACCGACAACCGGCATTACGCCCACGTCGACTGCCCGGGCCACGCCGACTACGTGAAGAACATGATCACCGGCGCGGCGCAGATGGACGGCGCGATCCTGGTCGTCTCCGCCGCCGACGGCGTCATGCCGCAGACCCGCGAGCACATCCTGCTCGCTCGTCAGGTGAACGTCCCGCACGTCGTCGTCTTCCTCAACAAGATCGACCAGGTCGACGACGAGGAGCTGATCGAGCTCGTCGAGGAGGAGGTCAAGGACCTGCTCAACGAGTACGACTTCCCGGGCGACGAGACGCCGATCATCAAAGGCTCGGCGCTGAAGGCCCTCGAAGGCGACGCCGACGCCCAGAAAGCGGTCTTCGACCTCGCCGCGGCGCTGGACTCCTACATCCCGGAGCCGACTCGCGAGCTCGACAAGCCCTTCCTGATGCCGATCGAGGACATCTTCTCGATCACCGGCCGCGGTACCGTCGCCACCGGGCGTATCGAGCAGGGCATCGTCAACACCGGCGACGAGGTCGAAATCGTCGGCATCCACCCGGAGACGAGCAAAACCACCGTCACCGGCGTCGAGATGTTCCGCAAGATCCTCGACGAGGGCCAGGCGGGCGACAACGTAGGCTGCCTCCTCCGCGGCACCAAGCGCGAGGAGATCGAGCGCGGCCAGGTCCTCTGCAAGCCCGGCTCGATCACGCCGCACACCAAGTTCAAAGCCGAGGTCTACTGCCTGAAGAAGGAGGAGGGTGGTCGTCACACGCCGTTCTTCTCCGGCTACCGGCCTCAGTTCTATTTCCGCACCACCGACGTGACCGGGATCGCCAACCTCCCCGAGGGGACCGAGATGGTGATGCCGGGCGACAACGTCGAGATGACGATCGAGCTGATCCAGCCGATCGCCATGGATCAGGGCCTGCGGTTCGCCATCCGCGAGGGTGGCCGCACCGTCGGCTCGGGGGTCGTCTCGGAGATCGTCGAGTAGCGACTCCGGGGCGGGTCCTCCACCCGCCCCAACCCCGCCTTCGGGGCGGGTTGACAACTGCAAGGACATACGACCGGGGCGGCGCCCCAAGTAACGGGGCCCCGCCCTCTTTGCGCGGTAAAGCGAAGAAGAAAGACAGAGAAGCAGGCAAGTGGCCACCATCGCGGCACAAAAAATCCGAATCCGACTGAAGGCGTACGACCACGACGCCATCGATCGGGCTGCCAAAGAGATCGTCGAGACCGCCGAGCGCACCGGCGCCAGCGTCTCCGGTCCGGTGCCGCTGCCGACCGAGAAAAACGTCTACTGCGTGATCCGCTCGCCGTTCAAGGACAAGGACTCGCGCGAGCACTTCGAGATCCGCACCCACAAGCGGCTGATCGACATCCTCCAGCCGTCGCCGAAAACCGTCGACTCGCTGCAGCGCCTGGACTCGCTGCCGGCTGGCGTCGACATCGAGATCAAGCTGTAGTCGGGTTGGGCGATGGCGGCGATCCTCGGCAAGAAGCTCGGTATGACGCAGGTCTTCCAGGAGGACGGCAGCGTCGTCCCAGTTACGGTGATCGAGGCCGGTCCCTGCAAGGTGACCGCGGTCCGCGACGCCGACCGTGACGGCTACTCGGCCGTCCAGCTCGCCTTCGGCGAGGTCAAGCAGGGGAAGCTGAGCAAGGCCGAGGAAGGCCACCTGAAGAAGGCCGGCGCCGCCCCCTCACGCCACCTGGTCGAGTTCCGCGACGAGGACCTCGGCGCCGAGGAGGGCCCGAAGGTGGGCGATGACGTCACCGTCACCGGCTTCGAGCCCGGCCAGAAGGTCAAGGTCGCCGGGGTCTCGATCGGCAAGGGCTTCCAGGGCGGCATCAAGCGCCACAACTTCAGCCGCGGCCCGGTCAGCCACGGCTCCCACAATGTCCGCGCCCCGGGATCGATCGGCGCCAGCGCCTTCCCCGCCCGCGTCTTCAAAGGGATGCGGATGCCGGGTCAGATGGGCAACAAGCGCGTCACCCAGAAGGGCCTGGAAATCGCCGACGTCGATGCCGATCGCAATCTGCTGCTGATCAAGGGCTCGGTGCCGGGCGCCCGCAACGGGATCGTCGAGGTGAGGACCGATGGCTAGCGCCAAAGCAACCGTCCTCGGCAAGGCGACCAAAGCCGACCTGCCGAAAGAGCTCTTCGCGGAGCCGTTCCACCAGTCGCTGGTCCACGAGGCCGCGCGCGCGGACCTGAACGCGCGCCGCCGCGGCACCGCCTCGACCCTGACCCGCGGCGAGGTCGCCTTCACGACCGCCAAGGCCTGGCGCCAGAAGGGCACCGGCCGCGCCCGCGTCGGCACGCTCGGCGTCCCCAACCGCTTCGGCGGGGGCGTCGCCTTCGGCCCGAAGCCGCGCAAGTACACGGTCAAGGTCAACCGCAAAGCCCGCCGCAGGGCGATGCGCTCGGCCCTCTCGGTTCACGCCGAGCGCGGCTCCGTCGCCGTCCTCGACGCTTCCGCCTTCGATACTCCCTCGACCAAGAGCGCTGCCGAGGCGCTGGCGAAATGGGGAGCCAAGGGCTCGCTGCTGGTGATCGTCACCGCCGAGGAGATCGGGGCGATGAAGAGCTTCCGCAACCTCAAGCGGACCCAGGTGCTCGAGGTGGGCGCCGCCGGGGTCGCCGACGTGATCGGCGCCGCCTCCGTCGTCGTCTCGGAAACCGCGCTTGAGGCGCTGAAGGAGAGGCTCGGCTGATGGACGCGCGCACGATCCTCATCCGCCCGGTGATCTCGGAGAAGAGCTACGCGCTGATCGCCGAGGGCAAGTACACCTTCCGGGTCGACGACCGCGCTCACAAGACGCAGATCGCCCAGGCGGTGGAAGAGGTCTTCGGCGTCGACGTCGCCGCGGTCCGCACCGCGCAGGTGCGCTCGAAGCCGAAGCGCCGCGGCCTGACCAAAGGCAAGACCCGCGCCTGGAAGAAGGCGATCGTCCAGCTCGCCCCAGGTGAGCGCATCGAGCTGTTCGAGGGCGCCGAGACCGCCTAGGGAGACCAACTATGCCGAACCGAAAGACCAAACCGACCAGCCCGGGCCGCCGCTTCGCGACCTACCCGCTGCGCGAGCAGGTGACCGCCTCCGAGCCCGAGCGGAAGCTGACCGAAGGGCTGAAGAAGTCCGGCGGCCGCAACGTCAACGGCCGGGTCACCGCCCGCCACCGCGGCGGGGGCGCCAAGCGGCGCTACCGCAAGATCGACTTCAAGCGTCTCAAGGACGGCGTGCCCGCGAAGGTCGCCTCGATCGAGTACGACCCCAACCGCACCTGCTACATCGCCCTCCTGCACTACGCCGACGGCTACAAGGACTACATCCTCGCCCCGGCGCAGCTGAGCGTCGGCGACGTCGTCAAATCCGGACCGGAGGCCGACATCAAACCCGGCCACGCGATGGCCCTGGGCCAGATGCCGACCGGCACGATCGTCCACAACGTCGAGCTGATCCCCGGCCAGGGCGGGAAGCTTGGCCGCTCCGCCGGCACCTCGATCCAGCTGGTGGCGAAGGAGGGGGAGATGGTCACCCTGCGGCTGCCGTCCTCGGAGATGCGGATGGTCCGCGCCGAGTGCCGCGCCAGCATCGGCGTCCTCTCCAACGCCGAGCACCAGAACCTGAAGGTCGGCAAGGCCGGCCGCAGCCGCCACAAGGGCAAGCGCCCGCAGAGCCGCGGCGTCGCGATGAACCCGGTCGACCACCCGCACGGCGGCGGCGAGGCGCACCACACCCCCGGCGGCCACCCGGTCACCCCGTGGGGGAAACCGACGCTCGGCTACCGCACCCGCAAGAAGGGCAAGCAGTCGGATCGCTACATCGTCCGCGGCCGTCGCCGCGGCAAGAAGAAGGGCCGTTAGTCATGGGTAGATCGACGAAAAAGGGCCCGTGGGTCGAGGAGCGCCTGATGGGGCGGATCGCGGCGCTGAACGAGGCCAACAAAAAACAGATGGTCAAAACCTGGTCGCGGACCTCGACGATCTTCCCGGAGATGGTCGGCCACACGATCGCCGTCCACGATGGCAAAAAACACGTCCCGGTCTTCATCTCGGAGTCGATGGTCGGGCACAAGCTCGGCGAGTTCGCCCCGACCCGCACGTTCCGCTCCCACGGCGGCAAGGACTAATAGAACCGATGGCTGACGACAAAGAGAAAAAAGCCAAAAAACCGGCGAAAAAAGACGCCAAAGCTAAAAAAGCTCCGGCTAAAAAAGCCGAGCCGAAAAAAGCTGAGAAAGGCACCAAAAAAGCCGGCGCCGCCAAAAAAGAGGCGAAAAAAGACTCGAAAGCCAAAGGCAAAGAGAAAAAAGCCGAGGCCAAAGGCAAAGACGCGAAAGCGAAAAAAGGGCCTGCCAAGAAAGCTGCCAAAGCTCCGGCGGCCCCGCCCGTCGTCAAAGCCAGCGCCCGCTACGTCCGCGTCGCCCCCCGCAAGGCGCGGCTGATCGCCGACCAGGTGCGCGGCATGCACATCGAGAGCGCCCGGGCGCTGCTGCAGTTCTCCCCCCGCGGCGCCGCCCACCCGATTCACAAGCTGATCGACTCCGCGGCGGCCAACGCGGAAAACAACCACGACCTGATCGGCGACGAAATGCGCATCGCCTCGATCACCGTCGACGAGGGGCCGACCCTGCGCCGCTTCCGCCCGCGGGCGATGGGTCGGGCCACCCCGATCAACAAGCGAACCAGCCACATCCGCGTGGCTCTGACCCCCGCCGAAGACTAGGAGCCGACTGATGGGACAGAAGATCCACCCCGAGGGTTTCCGCGTCGGCTACATCCACGACTGGAAGTCGAACTGGTACGAGGACAAAAACTTCGCCGACGTCCTCCAGGAAGACCTGGCGATTCGCGACCACATCGAAGGCAAGCTCTCGCATGCGGGGCTCTCGAACATCACGATCGAGCGCCGCGGCGAGGTCGCAGTCGACATCCACACGGCGCGGCCCGGGATCGTCATCGGCAAGTCCGGCAGCGAAGTCGACGCCCTGCGCAAAGAGCTGCACAAGCTCATCGGCAGCCCGGTGAAAGTGAACATCCGCGAGGTCAAGCGCCCCGAGCTCGACGCCAAGCTGGTCGCCCAGTCGATCGCCGAGCAGCTGCAGAACCGCGTCGCCTTCCGCCGCGCGATGAAACGCGCCCTGACCTCGGCGATGCGCTCCGGTGCCAAGGGTGTCAAGGTCCAGGTCTCCGGTCGCCTCGGCGGTGCCGAGATGGCGCGGACCGAAAGCTATTCCGACGGCCGCGTGCCGCTGCACACGCTGCGCGCCGACATCGACTACGGCTTCTTCGAGGCCCGTACGACTACCGGCCGGATCGGGGTCAAATGCTGGATCAACAAGGGCGAGGTGATGCCCGAGGGCTTCCGCTCCGACCTGATCTCGGGCGACGGCGACGGCCAGGCGCAGAATCGCGGGGGCGGCCGGCGCGAGGATCGCGGCGGCGGACGTGGGCGCGGGCCTGGAGGCGACCGCGACCGTGGCGGCCGTGGACCCGGCGGCGACCGTGGTGGACGCGGCGGCGGTGGCCGTGGTCCTGGCGGCCGCGGACCCGGTGGCGGCGGCCGCGGCGGTCAGCGTGGGGGTGGTCGCTGATGCTGATGCCGAAACGGGTCAAGCACCGCAAACAGTTCCGCGGCCGCATGCGCGGCAACACCAAGGGCGGCAGCACCGTCGCCTTCGGCGAGTACGGGATCAAGGCGCTCGAGCGCGGCTGGATCACCAACCGTCAGATCGAGGCCGCCCGTGTGGCGATGACCCGCAAGATCAAACGTGGCGGCAAGGTCTGGATCAACGTCTTCCCCGACAAGCCCTACACGAAGAAGCCCGCCGAGACGCGGATGGGATCCGGCAAGGGCAACCCGGAGGGATGGGTCGCCGTGGTCAAGCCCGGCAAGGTCATGTTCGAGCTGGCCGGCGTGCCGGAGGACCTGGCGCGCGAAGCGCTGCGCCTGGCCGGACACAAGCTTCCGGTGAAAACCAAATTCGTCATGCGCGAGGGGGCGGGCGAGTGATGAAGGCCGCCGAGGTGCATAACCTCAAAGACGACGAGCTGGTGGCGAAACTGATCGACGCCAAGCAGGAGGCCTTCAACCTCCGCTTCCGGCACGCCACCGGAGAGCTCGAGAACACCGCCCGCCTCGGGCAGGCGAAGAAGGACATCGCGCGCCTGCTGACGGTGGCCAAGGCACGAGGCATCGACGTGGAGAAAGAGACGCGACGGATATGAGCGACGACGAGACGAAAAAAGAAGAGACTCAGGACGAGGGCGCTGGGGCCGCGGGTCCTGCCGACGCAGGGGACCCTGCTCCCGCCGCTGAGGAGGCTCCGGCCGAGGCGAATCCCGAAGACGACCTTCCTTGGAAGGAGCGCCGCCGGCTGCAGAAATCTCGCCGGCCGCGGAAGGCACGTGCTTCCAGCCCCGAGGAGCGCAAAGCCGAACGAGTCGCCGAGCGCAAACGGAAGGCCGACCTGCGGCGCAAACAGCGTGCCGCGGCCAAGGCTGCCCACACCGCCGGCACCGGCACCCCGCCGGCCGAGCGCGAGTCCAACGCTGCGAAGGTGCGCCAGGGGATCGTCGTCTCCAGCAAAGGCGACAAGTCGATCACCGTCCGCATCGACATCGCCCGCCGTCATCGCACTTACGAGAAGATCGTTCGCAGCTCGACCAAGCTGCACGCCCACGACGAGCGCAACGAGGCCGGTGAGGGCGACGTGGTCCGCGTAGTCGAGACCCGCCCGCTCTCCAAGACCAAGCGCTGGCGCCTGGTCGACGTGGTGGAGAAAGCACGATGATCCAGCAGGAGTCGAGACTCAAGGTCGCTGACAACTCGGGCGCGCGCGAGATCCTCTGCATCCGCGTCAAAGGCGGCTCGCACCGCCGCTACGCGAGCGTCGGCGACGTCATCACCGCGACCGTCAAATCGGCCAGCCCTCAGGGCGGCGTCCGCAAGGGCGAGGTCGTGCAGGCGGTGGTCGTCCGCACCCGCAAGCCGCTCAGCCGTCCCGACGGCACCTACATCTCCTTCGACGAGAACGCCGCGGTGCTGATCGACCCCGCCAGCAACAACCCGCGCGGCACCCGCATCTTCGGCCCCGTCGCCCGCGAACTGCGCGATCGCAACTTCATGAAAATCATCTCGCTGGCTCCGGAGGTGCTGTAGCGGTGGCCAAGTCGATGCGCATCAGGACCGACGACCAGGTAGTGCTGATCGGCGGCAAGGACGCCGGCAAGAAGGGCCGGGTCGTCCGCACCGACCCGAAAAAGCGCCGCGTCTACGTCGAGGGCCTGAACATGATCAAGCGGGCCGAACGAGCCCGCTCGGAAGCCGACCTGAAAAACCCGACGGTCGGCGGCATCGTCGAGAAGGAGGGTCCGATCGACGTCTCCAACGTGATGCTGCTCGACCCCAAAGACAACAAACCGACCCGTGTCGGCGTCCGCGTCGACAAGGGCGGCAAGCGCGTCCGCTACGCGAAGCGGACCGGGAACGAGATCGGCTGATGGAGGCGACCGTGGCACCGACCCAGCAGGCGGCCCCGCCGCCGCGCCTGCGCGACAAATACGAGCAGGACGTCCTACCGGCGCTGACCAAACGCTTCGGCTACTCGACGCCGATGGAGGCCCCGCGCCTGGAGAAGATCACCCTCAACATGGGCCTCGGCACCGAGAAACAGGACAAACGCTCCTTCGAAGCCGCCCAGCAGCAGCTGGCGACGATCGCCGGCCAGTACCCGAACGTGCGCCGGGCCCGCAAGTCGGTCGCTTCGTTCAAGCTGCGCGAGGGGATGCCGGTCGGCGTCTCTGTGACCTTGCGGCGGGCACGGATGTGGGAGTTCCTCGATCGCCTGATCTCTATCGCGGTGCCTCGTATCCGGGACTTTCGCGGCCTCAACCCGCGCTCCTTCGACGGCCGAGGCAACTACTCGATGGGCGTCAAAGAGCAGCTGATCTTCCCGGAAATCGACTACGACTCGATCGACGTCGTGCGGGGGCTGGACGTGACGATCACGACTTCCGCTAAAACTGACCTCGAGGCTTTCGAGCTGCTGCTCGGCCTCGGGTTCCCCTTCGCCCAGGAGGGGCGGCCCGGTCAGGCCGAGCGCGAAGCGAAGGAAAAAGAAGCCGAAGAGGAGCAGCGCAAGGAGGAGGCCCGCCAGAAGGCTGAAGTCGAGCAGGCGGCCCTCGAGCAGCTGAAAGAGGAGAACCCGGAGGCCTACGCCAAGCCGGAGGGCGAGGACGAGGGCGCCGCCGAGGGCGGAGACGAAGAGGCCGGCAACCCGGCCGAGGAGAGTTCTGAGAATGGCTAAGACTTCGATGAAGGTGAAGCAGGCACGGAAGCCGAAGTTCAAATCGCGCAGCTATAACCGCTGCCGGCGCTGCGGCCGCCCGCGCGCCTACTTCCGCAAATTCGGCCTCTGCCGGATCTGCTTGCGCGAGGCCGCCCACGAGGGGTACATCCCCGGGATGACCAAGTCGAGCTGGTAGGACGAGGACGATGCTGACCGACCCGATTGCCGATTACCTGACTCGGATCCGCAACGCGATCCGCGCCGGGCACGACGAGGTGGAGATCCCGTACTCCAACCTCAAGCTCGAGCTGTCCCGCATCCTCAAGGAGCAGGGATACATCAAAGACTTCAGCCGCAAGCCGGCCGCCGTCGGCGAGTCGATCAACGTCGAGCTCAAGTACACCGAGGAGCGCCAGCCGGTGATCCTCGGGATCGAACGGGTCTCGCGCCCGGGTCGCCGTCGATACGTGGACCACAAGAACGTCCCCCGCGTGCAGGGCGGCACCGGCACCGCGATCGTCAGCACCTCCGCCGGCGTGATGACCGGGCATGAAGCGCGCAACAAGGGAGTCGGCGGCGAGGTAGTCGCCTACGTCTGGTGAGCAAGGCAGAGATTCGATGAGCCGAATTGGAAGAAAGCCGGTCCCCGTCCCCGACGCCGTCACGGTCGAGATCGCCCCTGGCAACATCGCCGTAAAAGGCCCGAAGGGGGAGCTGCGCCAGACCCTCTCGCCGGACATGAAGGTCGAGCAGGACGACGGGGTCGTCACCATCACCCGCCCCACCGACCGCGGCGAGCACCGGGCCCTGCACGGGCTCACCCGCAGCCTGATCGCGAACATGGTCGAGGGCGTCACCGACGGCTTCGAGAAGCGCCTGGAAATCCAGGGTGTCGGCTACCGCGCCGCCCTAAAAGGAAAAAACCTGGAGCTGGCGCTCGGCTACTCCCACCCGGTTGCGATCGACGCTCCCGAGGGGATCGACTTCGAAGTGCCGCAGCCGACCGAAGTCGTGATCAAAGGCATCGACAAGCAGCTGGTCGGGCAGATCGCCGCGGACATCCGCAAGCGCCGCCCGCCGGAGCCCTACAAGGGCAAGGGCATCCGCTACAAGGACGAGCAGGTGCTGCGGAAGGTCGGTAAGCGCGCATGAGCGTTCTCACGAATCGCCAGCGCCGGCTCAAACGGCGGCGTCGGGTCCGCGCCCGGGTCCGGGGCACGGCCGAGCGGCCACGGCTTTCGGTCTACCGCTCCAACAAGGGCGTCTTCGCCCAGCTCATCGATGACAGCAGAGGCCACACGGTGGCCGCGGTCAACTGGATCGAGCCGGAGCTGCGCGAGCTCAGCGCCTCCGAGCAGGCGAAGAAGGCGGGCGAACTGCTGGCCGAGCGCGCCAGAGGCGCCGGCGTCGAGACCTGCGTCTTCGACCGCGGCGGCTACCAGTACCACGGCCGCGTCAAGGCGCTGGCCGAAGGCGCGCGAGAGGGGGGACTGGCTTTCTAGGGCCGTAGTTCCGCTACGGTGAGCCGCTGCTTATGAAGGGCATGAACGCACAGAACGTCGAAACCGTGAGTCCTCGCGGGCTGGACCTGCAGGAGCGGGTGATCGAGATCAACCGCGTCGCGAAGGTCGTCAAGGGCGGTCGTCGCTTCTCCTTCACGGCGCTGGTCGCCGTCGGCGACGAGGAGGGCGTGGTCGGGATCGGATACGGCAAGGCCCGCGAGGTTCCGCTGGCGATCCAGAAGGGCGTCGAGGACGCCCGCAAGAACCTGATCCGGGTGCCCAAATACGGGAACACCATCACCCACCGCATCATCGGCCGCTTCGGCGCCGGTCACGTCGTTCTGCGTCCGGCCAGTCCCGGTACCGGCGTCATCGCCGGGGGCGGGGTCCGCGCCGTGCTCGAGCTAGGCGGGGTCCGCGACGTGCTGACCAAGAGCATCGGCACGCAGAACCCGATCAACCTGGTCAAGGCGACGATGGACGGCCTGGTTCGCCTGCGTCGGCCGGAGGAGGTTGCTGAGCTTCGTGGGTTGACCATCACCCAGGTATTGGGGATGGACGGCAATGGACAGAGCGCTGGGGCAACGGGTCCTGCCGCCGCAGGGGACCCACCGTCTCCTGCAACTGCGCAGGAGACGGTCCCCCCTGCGACGTCACCCACGGCAGAGGCCGGGTCGGCAGACGCCGAGCCGTCTGAGGAGGCAGCTGAAGAGGCTGCTTCGGCGGGTGCTGAGGCCGAGAAGCAGGAGAGCGGGTCGTGAGCAAAGTGAAGATCGCTCAGATCCGGTCGGCTGCTGGTTCTAATCCGAATCAGAAAGCCACGCTCAAGGCGCTGAAGCTTGGGCGCATCGGCAAGAGCGTCGAGCTCAAAGACTCCGTGCAGCTGCAGGGGCAGTTGCGGGTCGTCTCCCATCTGGTGGAGGTCGACGGTGGCTGAGAAAGCCGAGAAAAGCAAAGAGACCGCGCGGACCGAAGAGATCGGCCTGCACAACCTGAAGCCGAAGCCCGGCTCGAAAAAGCCGCGCAAGCGGATCGGGCGCGGCGAGGGCAGCGGTCTCGGCAAGACCTCCGGGCGCGGCCACAAGGGGGCCGGTGCTCGTTCCGGGCGCAAGCGGAAGGCGGGCTACGAGGGCGGCCAGAACCCGATCCACATGCGGATGCGAAAGCTGCGCGGTCCGCACAAAAAGCAGTCGATGCCGTTCGAGAACTTCCGTACGAAGACCCAGGCGGTCAACCTCTCCGACCTCGAGGAGCGCTTCGACAGCGGCGCCGAAGTCACCCCGGCGAGCTTGAAGGAGAAGGGCTTGGCCAAGCGCAAGGACCCGGTCAAGGTGCTCGCCCGCGGCGAGATCAAAAAGAAGCTCGAGGTCCACGCGCACGCTTTCAGCGCGGCTGCCAAAGAGAAGATAGAGGCGGCCGGCGGTTCCTGTCACACTCTGGAGCCGTAATGCTCAGAACCATTCTCAACGCGTTTGGCGTTGCCGAGATCCGCAAGAAACTTGCGTTCACGGCGGCGATCCTCGCCCTGTACCGCTTGGGCGCCTACATCCCCGCTCCCGGCGTCGACGTCAACGCGGTCAAGGAAATCCAGAGCAACTTCGGCGGCTCCGGCGTCCTCGGCTTCCTCAACATGTTCTCCGGCGGCGGCCTCTCCCGCCTGAGCCTCTTTGCGCTGGGGATCATGCCCTACATCACCGCCTCGATCATCCTGCAGCTGCTGACCGTGGTCGTCCCCTCGCTCGAGCGCCTGCAGAAAGAGGGCGAAGTCGGGCAGCAGAAGATCACCCAGTACACGCGCTACCTCACCGTCGGCCTCGCCTTCGCCCAGTCGATCGGCTACGTCTTCCTCTTCAAGTCCTTCGGCAACACCGCCGGGACGAAGGTGCTGAACCCGACCTTCGGCAGGGTCTTCCTGATCGTCATTTGCCTGACCGCCGGCTGCACCCTGCTGATGTGGATGGGCGAGCTGATCACCCAGCGAGGGATCGGCAACGGCATCTCGCTGATGATCTTCTCGTCGATCGCCTCCGGCATCGTGCCCGGGCTCTCGAAGTGGTGGAACAACCCCGACCAGGTCTTCGTGGTGATGATGCCGTTCATCGCCCTGGCGGTGATCGTCGCGATCGTCTTCGTCCAGGAGGGGCAGCGCCGGATTCCGGTCCAGTACGCGAAACGCGTCGTCGGGAGGAAAATGACCTCCGGCGGCTCGACCTACCTGCCGCTGCGGGTCAACATGGCCGGCGTCATCCCGGTCATCTTCGCCGCCTCGATCATGGCCTTCCCCTCGACCGTCGGCCAGCTGCTGAACACCAACGCGGCGCTCAACTTCGCCGCCTTCTTCGGGCCGAACAAGTGGCCCTACGTGATCGGCGAGATCTTCTTCATCATCGTCTTCACCTACTTCTACACCGCGGTCACCTTCAACCCGGTCGACCAGGCGGACAACCTGAAGAAATACGGAGGCTTCATCCCCGGCGTCCGTCCCGGCCGGCCGACCGCCGAGTACCTGGATCGGATCCTCTCGCGGCTGACCTTCCCGGGCGCGCTCTACCTCGGCGCGGTGGCGGCGCTGCCGACGATCCTGATCAGCCAAACCTCGGCCAACTTCTTCTTCGGCGGCACCTCCATCCTGATCATCATCGGCGTTGCGCTGGAAACGGTGAAGCAGCTGGAGGCCCAACTAATGATGCGCAACTACGAGGGGTTCTTGAAATAACCTCCGGTGCGGCCGCTGCAAACCGGCGCATCTCGGGGTCCTCAGTCGCTCGGGTCGGGTCACGCACAAACAAGTGCGCTCCCCTCCCCTCGCTCCCTGCGTCCCCCGACCTGCTTGGTTTTCACGGCCGTTCGAGACTCGAACTCATTCCAATTTCAGAACAGGTTCAATAAAGGCAATGTCCGAGCTCAATCTCGTCCTCCTCGGCCCTCCCGGTTCCGGCAAGGGGACGCAAGGGGAGCGTCTCAACGAAGACCTGTGCCTGCCCTACTACGCGACCGGGGACATCCTCCGCGGCGCGGTGCGCGACGAAACCGAGCTGGGGAGGACCGCGAAGGAGTACATGGACCGCGGCGACCTCGTGCCCGACGAGGTGATCGTCGGCGTGATCGCCGAGCGGCTCGATTCCAGCGAGGCGCGTGACGGCTTCATCCTCGACGGCTTCCCCCGGACCACCCCTCAGGCCGAGGCGCTCGATGCGAAGCTCGGCGAGCTGGGCCGGGCGGTGACGGCGGTGCTCCTGATCGACGTCTCCGACGACGAGGTGGTGCGCCGACTCGGTGGCCGCCGCACCTGCGAGGCCAACGGGCACGTCTTCCACGTCGAGTTCGAACCGCCGGAGCAGGAGGGCGTCTGCGACATCGACGGCTCCGAGCTGATCGTCCGCGACGACGACAAGCCCGAGGTCATCCGCAAGCGGCTCGAGACCTACCACGAGAAGACCGAGCCGCTCGTCAGCTACTACGACAGCCGCAGCGTCCTGCGCCGGATCGCCGGCGAGGCGGCGCCAGAAGAGGTGGCCGAGAAGATCCGCCGCACCCTGGCGACGCTGCGGATGGAGCAGGACGAGGCGGTCTAGCCAGCTCGCCGCCGGTGTACCGCGGCCGATCACTAGCGTGTACCGGATGATCATCAAAAAGACGCCGGAGCAGGTCGAGAAGATGGCCGCCTCCGGGGAGGTCCTCGTCCGCTGCCTGAAGATGCTGGCCTCGAAGGCGCGGGCGGGCACGACGACCGCGGAACTGGACGCAGCCGCCGAGAAGTTCATCCGCTCGCAGGGGTGCGAGCCGGCCTTCAAGGGCTACCGCGGCTTCCCAGGATCGATCTGCGTCTCGCCCAACTCGATGGTCGTCCACGGCATCCCCGACGCCTACCAGCTGAAGCGGGGCGACGTGCTCTCGATCGACGTCGGCGTGATCAAGGAAGGCTGGGTCTCAGATGCGGCGATGACGGTGCCGGTCGGGCCGGTCAGCCCGGAGGCGCAGAAGCTCCTCGACGTGACCAAAGCCTCGCTCTTCGCCGGGGTCGAGCAGATGCGTCCGGGGAACCACCTCGGCGACGTCTCCGCAGCGATCCAGCGCTCGGTCGAGCTCGAGGGGCTCTCGATCATTCGTACCCTCGTCGGTCACGGCATCGGTCGCGACATGCACGAGGAACCGCAGGTGCCGAACTTCGGCGAGGCGGGTCGCGGCCCGGAGCTGGAGGAGGGGATGGTGCTGGCGATCGAGCCGATGGTCAACGCCGGTGGGCCGCTGGTGCGGATGGGCGACGACGGCTGGGCCGTCTACTCCGAAGACGGCTCCCTGGCCGCCCATTTCGAGTTCACCGTCGCGGTGACCCCCGAGGGCCCGCGCATCCTCACGCCCTGGCACGACGCCGATTAGCCGCTGCGCTCGCGCGCGTTACGGTTCCGCGCGGAAGTTGTTCCACAACTTTTTGTCCGAGGTATTGTTCTGTGCGTCATGGACCGGCACGCTCTCGATATGGAGCTGGAGCGAGGGAACCGCGACTTCGAGCGGCGGATGGAAGAAGCAGGCAGCGAGATCCGCGAACGCCTCGAAGGGGCCGAACGATGCTTCAAAGAAGCAGAGGAGGCTCGGCGGCTAGATTGGGAAAAATTCGAAGGCCGGATGATGACCGCTGCAGAGAGGCATCGATTTGAACTAGACGGCATCCGGCGTGTGTCTGCCCAGATGACGGACGAGTACGTGAAAGTCATCAGGGCCGCGGGAGAAGACATGCGGCGGGAGTTCGCCAAACTAGGGGCGCAGCTCGGCGAAGGACGCGACGAAAACCGCGCTCAGACCGAAGCACTCTTGAAAATGCTGGACCGGCTGCCGCCCTCGGATTAGACAGCGACACTTTCGTCGCTGCCGATCTCAATCTCTTCGATCGGGGTTCCGCCCAGCGGGTTCGACTCGCCGGGGATCAGCTTGCGGTGGGCGATCCAGCCCTGGAAGTTGCCGCTCCATTCGCTTTGCGCGAGCTCGGTCGGGGTCATCGGGCGGGCGACGTGCTCCATCGGCGACATGTGGCCGCTTTCGAGCAGGCGGTCGTAGAGGGCGACGTCGGCGGCGAGGTCGCGGGTGCCGTCGTGAGTCAGGTAGCTGACCCGAGCGCAGCGACCGACCGAGACCTTCGCCAGTTCCTCGGGTGAGGTGGTCTCCTCGCGCTCGACCTCGCCGACCAGCGGCAGGTGCCATTCGTCGGGCTCCAGGCGGGTCGGGACCGAGCGCTCGATCGCCTCGCGCATCTTCATCGCGATCAGGCGGATCTCCGGCTGGGCATCGGGGTGGCAGCGAAGGTTGAAGAAGTTGTCCCAGCTGGTCGAGGAGACGATCACCGTGTGCCACATGAACGGCTCCAGGAGGCGGTTGGCGACCTGCTTGTGGACGTTCAGCCACTCCGCCGGCGGTTCTTTCAGCGATCCCTGTGCTGCCTCGAGGCAAGCGCGGAGGTCGTCCCAGCCGGCGACGTTCTCGGGGCTGGTGATCAGGCCGAGCACATGGCGGACGGCGTCGTCGCGCGCCGCCAGCCACTCCGCTTCGGCGGCGTCGCGGGTCGCGCCCGTCAGGGCCGGGCCCGCCTGCATTCCGGGCTTGTTCGAGCCGAACTCGATCGGCACGTAGGGGTCGTCGAGGACGCGGCGCAGCTGTTTGACCACCGGGATCGCGCGCGAACTGGCGCTGTTGCGCGAGAAGACGCGGTGGGTGTTGAACTCGGCCAGGACGAAGCGGGGGAAGGTCGCCTCGAGCGTGGTCAATCGGTGCCCGGCGGGCGAGACCGAATCGGCGAGGACGTTGGCGTCGAACCCCATCGACGGACACTCTGCCACGCCTTTCCGACAGAATCCACTCGATGGAAGCGCAGGTCTTTGCGGAAGTCGATCGGTTCATCGGCGAGACCATCGTCCGCGAGGACGAGGCGTTGCGCGCGGCCGTGGAGGCGGCTGAGGCAGCGGGGCTGCCGTCGATCCAGGTGTCGCCACCGCAGGGCAAGCTGCTCCAGTTGCTCGTCCGCCTGGTGGGCGCGAGGCGAATCCTCGAGTTCGGTACGCTCGGCGGGTACAGCGCGATCCAGATGGCGCGGGCGCTGCCGCCGGACGGGCTGCTGACCACGCTGGAGGTGGACCCGAGGTACGCGGAGGTGGCACGGCGGAGCCTCGCGCGAGCGGGCGTCGGCGATCAGGTCGAGGTGCGGGTCGGGCCTGCCCTGGAGACCCTGTCGGAGCTCGAGAGGGAGAACGTCGAGCCCTACGATCTCGTCTTCATCGACGCGGACAAGGCGAATAGCCCCGCCTATTTCGCGTGGTCGATCGATCGGACCCGTCCTGGAGGGGTGATCGTTGCTGACAACGTGGTACGGGACGGTGCCCTCGCCGATGCTGAATCGAGCGACGAGCGGATCATCGCCCAGCGCCGCCTCCACGAGATGCTTGCAGTCGAGCCGCGCATCGATGCGACCACGATCCAGACGGTGGGCGTCAAGGGCTACGACGGCTTCCTGCTCGCCCTCGTCGAGCACGCCTGACCGGCCGTCCGCAAGGGACCGTCCCCTGCTATCTTTCTTCGTCGGCCTTGGTGGCCGGTTGGTTCGTCCTGCCGTCCGATTCATGGGGCGCGCGGGAATCCTGTTGTCAAGACGAGATCCGGAGCAATGAAGGTTCGAGCTTCCGTAAAGCCGATGTGCGAGAAGTGCAAGGTAATCCGCCGAAACGGGGCGGTCCTGGTGATCTGCCAGAACCCGCGCCACAAGCAGAGGCAGGGCTAGCGTGGCGCGCATCGCCGGCATCAACATCCCGGTCAACAAACGGACCGAAATCGGGCTCACCTACATCTTCGGGATCGGCCGCTCGACCGCCCAGCAGATCCTCGAGGAGACGGGCGTCGATCCGGACACCCCGGTCAAAGACCTGACCGAGGACGAGGTGATCAAGCTTCGCGAGGCGGTCGAGAACCGCGAGGTCGAGGGAGACCTGCGCCGGGAGCGCTCGCAGAACGTCAAACGGCTGATGGAGATCGGCTCCTACCGGGGCCTCCGCCACCGCCGCGGCCTGCCGGTTCGGGGACAGCGGACGAAGACCAACGCGCGTGGCCGCAAGGGCCCGCGGCGCCTCAGCGTCGCCGGTAAGCGCAAGGCATAGGGAGGCCCGGAAATGGCTGAGAAAAAACCTGCCAAAGGGCGCACGCGCCGCCGGGTCAAAAAGAACGTCACCTACGGGCAGGCGCACATCAAGACTTCCTTCAACAACACGATCGTCACCCTGACCGACACCGACGGCAACGTGATCGCCTGGGAGTCGGCCGGCTCGGCCGGGTTCAAAGGCTCGCGCAAGTCGACCCCGTTCGCCGCGCAGGTGACCGCAGACGCGGCGGCCAAAAAGGGCATGGAACACGGCTTGGAGCGGGTTGAGGTCTTCGCCAAGGGCGCCGGCTCGGGTCGCGAGACGGCGATCCGCTCGCTGCAGGCCGCCGGCCTCGACGTCACCACCGTCAAGGACGTCTCGCCGCAGGCGCACAACGGCTGCCGCCCGAAGAAGCGGAGGAGGGTCTAAGTGGCTCGCGATACCGCCCCGCAGTGCAAGCAGTGCAGGCGCGAGGGCCAGAAACTCTTCCTCAAGGGCGAGCGCTGCTTCACCGACAAGTGCGGCGTCGAGCGCCGCTCCTACCCGCCCGGCGAGCACGGCCGCGGCCGGCTCCGTCAGTCCGAGTACCGGGTGCAGCTGCGTGAGAAGCAGAAGACCCGCCGCTACTACCAGGTGCTGGAGAAGCAGTTCCGCGCCTATTACGAAAAGGCCGCCCGCCAGGAAGGCGTGACCGGCGAGAACCTGCTGCGGCTGCTCGAGTCCCGCTTCGACAACGTGCTCGTCCGCCTCGGCTTCGCCGCCTCGCGGCGCCAGGCGCGGCAGCTGATCACCCACGGCCACTGGCAGATCAACGGCCGCCGGGTAAACATCCCCTCTTACCAAGTACGTCCCGAGGACATCATCTCGATCAAGGTCGGCTCGTCTGCCACCGACACGATCCGGCGGGCCACCGAACTCGTCTCGACGGTTCCGGCCTGGCTGCAGGCCGATCACGATGCCCTCACCGCCAAGGTCCTGCGCTACCCCGAGCGCTCCGAGATCTCGGCGCCGGTTCAGGAGCAGCTGATCGTCGAGCTGTACTCCAAGTAGTCCGGAACCCCATCTCAGAACACGCAACGCAAGGAACTCATGACCACTGATTTCCAGGTCCCCCGCATCACCTCCGAGAAAATCGATGACCGTCGCGGCACCTTCACGATCGAGCCGCTCGACAAGGGCTTCGGCTACACCTTCGGCAACAGCCTTCGCCGCGTGCTGCTGTCCTCGCTCGGCGGCGCCGCCATCACCAGCGTCCGCATCGAGGGCGTGGCGCACGAGTTCTCGACCGTCCCCGGCGTCAAAGAGGACGTCACCGACATCGTCCTCAACCTCAAGGACCTGGTCGTCCGCATGCACACCGACGCCGACGAGGTCGAGGCGCCGCTGGTCGCGACCGGCCCGGGCGAGGTGAAGGCGAAGGACATCGATCTTCCCTCCGGCGTCGAGATCCTCAACCCCGACGCGCCGATCGCGACGCTCGAGAAAAAAACCAAGCTCGAGGTCTACCTGACGATCGGACGCGGCCGCGGCTACTCGCCGGCCGAAGAGAACAAGTCCGACGAGCAGCCGATCGGCGTGATCCCGATCGACTCGATCTTCTCGCCGATCCGGCGCGCCTCCTACGCGGTCGCCGCCGCCCGTGTCGGCCAGCGGACCGACTTCGACAAACTCACCCTCGACCTCGAGACCGACGGCTCGATCGAGCCGGGGGCGGCGCTGCGCGAAGCCTCCGAGATCCTGATCAAGAGCCTGGCGATCTTCACCGACGCCGACCGGGTCGAAGAACTGACCGCCCGTGAGCCGGTCCCCGCCGTCCCCAGCGACGGCTTCTCCTCGGCCGGCGACAACGGCGGTGCCGCCAGCAACGGCCTCGACGAGATCCTGATCGAGGAGCTCGAACTGGGCGTCCGCTCCTACAACTGCCTCAAGCGCGCCGGCGTGCAGACCGTCGGCGACCTCGTGCGCAAGTCGCGCGCGGAACTGAACGCGATCCCGAACTTCGGGCAGAAGTCGATCGAGGAAGTGATCGAGACCCTGCACTCCCGCGGCCTCGATCTTCAGGCAGACTAAGGCGCGAACAGGGAGAGCGGAGGATCCGGTGCGGCACAAAAAGAAGCGCAACAAGCTCAGCCGTGACAAGGCGCACCGGTCGGCCCTGCTCTCGAACCTCTCGAAGCAGCTGATCGAGCACGAGCGGATCCAGACCAGCCAGGCCAAGGCCAAGGCGGTCAAGCCCGAGGTGGAGAAGCTGATCACGCTCGCCAAGCGCGGCGACCTGCACGCCCGCCGCCAGGCGCTGGCGACCCTCCACAACGACAAGTTCATCGTCCACAAGCTGTTCGACGAGGTGGCACCCCGCTACGCGACGCGGCCGGGTGGCTACACCCGCATCGTCAAGCTCGGTCCGAGGAAGTCCGACTCGACCGAGATGGTCTTCCTCGAGCTCGTTTAGCGGGGTAGGGGAGGGGCATCCCTCGTTCTGACAAAAGCCAGCCTAATTAGGCTGGCTTTTTGAGTATCCGCCAGCCCGAGGGATGCCCCTCCCCTAATACGAGACCGAGTCGAGATACAGCCCATGGGGCGGCGCGGTATCACCAGCTGCCGTGCGTGGGGCACCCTTTAGAAGTTGCCTGAACTCGTCGATACTGCGGCGGCCGCTGGCTACTTCCAGCTGAGTTCCCACCAGCACCCTGACCATGTTGCGCATGAAGGCGTCCGCGGTGATTTGGAAGTTGAGGATGTCTCCTCCTTGGGTCCAACTGGCGGCGTGGATGTCGCGGTCGAAGCGGACGTGGTCGGTCTGGGTGGGGGTGAAGGCGGTGAAGTCGTGGTTGCCCGCCAGGGCGGCGGCGCAGGCGTCCAACGCCTCGCGGTCGATTCGGTGCGGCCACCAGAGGGCCTTTCCTTGCTCGAATGGACTTGGAGCCGAGCGGGCCAGCAAGCGGTAGCGGTAGCTGCGGGACTTGGCGTCGCGGCGGGCGTTGAAGCCGTCTGCGACAACCGCGGCAGCAGTCACGGCAACATCGTCGGGGCCAAGTCCGTTGAGCCGGCGCATCAGGTCCTCTGGCACTCTCGCGCTCGTCTCGAAGCTCGCTACCTGTCCCAGCGCGTGGACGCCGGTGTCGGTGCGGCCGGCGACCGTCAGCTCGATCGGCTCGCGCAGGACGGTCGACAGGGCTGTCTCCAGCTCTCCTTGGACAGTCCGCTGGCCAGGCTGCCGGGCCCAACCGCGGAACCCGCTGCCGTCGTATTCGATGTCGAGCCGAACTGAGGGCACCGCAAGTTGTTGGTCAGGCCCGATTCGGGGTGGATGCCGCGATCTCGTCCCTTGCCCATTGCTCCACGTCCTCGACCAGGGAAGCAGTGCTCGCCCGATCCAGCGGCTCGGCGTCGAGAAGGTCCTCGTAGCGAAGGGGAACCGCAAACTCGGTCAGGTTGATCGCCTGTCTGATGTCGAAGGGCTGGTTCGCCTCACGCGGCTCCAGCTTCGCGCGAATGATCAGGTGGCGGATGTCGTGGGTGTACTCGAATTCTTCTCCCCGGCTGGCGATCACTGCCTTCAACCACTTCTCGATCG
>DASTAR010000034.1:0-18695 GCA_035712505.1 Solirubrobacterales bacterium | reverse complement strand
CGGGGGAGGGGTCTCCGGACCCTCCCCGCTGTTGTCCGGAGACCCCCTCACCCGACTCCCTCAGCGCGTCACGCGCAACGTCTTCAACTCCCGGTCCGATCCCCCGCGGACATACCCGCCATGCGCAACGCTTTCGCGGATGAAGTCGAGCGTCTCCGGCGTCAGCCGCTCGCCGGGCAGGACGTTGGGAATCCCGGGGGGATAGGCAGCCAGGCCCTCCGCCGCGACGCGGCCCGCGGCGGCGTCGAAGGGAACCACCTCCTGCGGGCCGAGGAAGGCTTCGCGCGGAGTCAGCACCAGCTCGCCCCACGGCGGCGCCGGCGCCAGCTTCTCGTCCGGCGCCCCCGGCGTCTCCTCCAGCTCCGCGACCGCGGTCCGCAGCCCCTCGACCAGGCGATCGCCCGCCTCCTCCGGATCCTCGCCGACGCCGAAGATCGCGACGACGACGTTGCCCGAGTAGAGCTCGAGGTCGAGATTGGCCGTATGGAAGGCCGCTTTCCAGAGACGCTGGGCGCTCGAGCCGGTCCCGCGCACGTCGATCCCGAGCCGCAGCGGGTCCCAGCCGGCGATCCCGGGATGACCGACCAGCCGCTCGTCGAGCACGTCGAGGCCGGGGATCTCACGGATCCGCTCGCGCGTCCTCGCGATCGCCTCCAGCGCCCTGCCGAGCAGCCGCTCCCCGTGCACGTACATCTGCCGCCGCTGCGCATCGAGCGAGCCGGCCAGCAGGCCGCTGGGGCTGGTCGTCTCGACCAGGCTGACGCAGCGGTCGACGATCGCGGCGTCGATGCGGCCGCCGCGGCCGAGGTGGAGCATCGCCGCCTGGGTCAGCGCACCGACGATCTTGTGGGTCGAGGAGGTGACGAGGTCGGCACCCGCGGCGAGCGCGTCGGCCGGCAGCTCCCGGCTGAAATGCAGGTGCGCGCCCCAGGCCTCGTCGACGACCAGAGGGAGCCCTCTGGAGTGCGCCACCTCGGCGAGGGCGGCGACGTCGGCGCAGGCGCCGAAGTAGGTGGGCGAAACGACCATCGCCGCCACCGCACCGGGAGTTTCGTTCAGCGCCGCCGCCAGCGAGTCGGGCGTCAAGCCGTGGGCGATCCCCAGCTCGGGGTCGAGCTCGGGCGCGACGAAGGTCGGCCGCATCCCGCTCAGGACCATCCCGTCGATCACCGAGGAGTGGACGTTGCGCTGGACCACCGCCCGGTTGCCGAGGTGGGCGAGCGCCATGCAGGCCGCGTGGTTGCCCTGCGAGGCCCCGTTGGTCACGAACCAGGACCGGGCGGCGCCCCAGGCCTCGGCGGCCAGGTCCTGGGCCTGCTGGAACGGCGTCGGCTCCGGGCCGATGTCGACGCCTTCGGTGACGGACGGGATGTCGTTGCGGAGCCCCACCTCGCCGACCAGCGCGAGCATCGCCGGGTCGGCGCCGAGGCCGCCCTTGTGGCCGGGGACCTGGAAGCGCCCCGTCTCGAGCTCGGCGTAGGCCAGCAGGGCGTCGACGTAAGGAGTCGACTCCTGACCGGGATCGGACATCGAGCCGAGTCTACGCACCCGCCTCTCCGGCCCATGACCGCAGCCCGATCACCACGAACTGCATCAGATTTCCCCTCTGGCAGGTAGGAAATTTGATGCAGTTCGAGTCGGGGGGAGAATCAAGAGATGCGCCACACGCGCCTTGGGTATTGGATCGAGGAGGCGGGCGCCGCCGAGCCGCGGCCCCCGCTCGCGGGGGGCCGCGACGCCGACGTCCTCGTCGTCGGCGGCGGCTACACCGGGATGTGGACCGCCTGGTACGCGCGGCAGCTGGAGCCGGAGGCGCGGATCGTCCTGCTCGAGGCCGAGGAGGTCTGCGGGCGCGGGCCGAGCGGCCGTAACGGCGGCTTCTGCAACGCGATGTGGTTCTCGCTCGCCTCGATGCGCAACCGCTGGGGCGCGGAGCGGGCGCTGGCAACCGCGCACGCCGCGCAGGCGGCCGTCGACCGCATCGAGCGCTTCTGCGCCGACCAGGGAGTCGACGCCTGGTTCCGCCGGGCCGGCTACGTTCAGGTTTCGACCGCGCCCGCCCACGACTGCAGCTGGCTCGACGCGGTCGAGGCGTGTCGCGAGATGGGCGTCCCGGAGATGCTGCGGCCGCTCAGCCGCGACGAGGTCGCCGAGCGCTGCAGCTCACCGGCCTTCCGCGGCGGCGCCGAGTCGCCGACCTCGGCGACGGTGCAGCCTGCCCGGCTGGCGCTCGGCCTGCGCGAGAAGTTGCTGGCGGCGGGGGTCGAGATCTACGAGTCGACCACCGTGCGCTCGTTCCGGGAAGCGGGCGACGGAGTCGAAGCACGCGCCGGCGGGGGTTCGGTCCGCGCTCCCCACGGCGTGCTGGCGATCGGCAGCGCCGCCAAGGGCAGCCACGGTCCCCTGCGTGGCCGCCTCACCGTCGCCTCCTCCCACATCGTCCTCACCGAGCCCGTGCCCGACGTCCTCGAGCAGCTGGGCTGGACCGGTGGCGAGTGCATCACCGACTCCCGCTCGCTCCTCCACTACTTCCGCACCACCAGGGACGGGCGCATCGCCTTCGGCTGGGGCGGCGGCCGGATCGCGATGGGCGCCAGGACCAGGGGACGCGCCGAGCTCGACCCCGCAGTCATCGCCGGAGCGGCCGACCACCTCCACGACTACTTCCCCCAGCTGCGCGGCCGCCGCATCACCCACGCCTGGGGCGGCCCGATCGACGCCTCCCCGACCCACCTCCCCGCCGTTAGCACCCTCGGCCACGGCCGAGCCTTCGTCGCCGCCGGCTACACCGGAAACGGCGTCGGCCCCAGCAACATGGTCGGCCGCACCCTCGCATCCCTCGCCCTGAGCAGAGACGAGGAGCACACGCGTCTCGCGTTCGTCGACTCGAAGACCCCCCGAGTCCCCCCCGAGCCCTTCCACTGGCTAGGCGGGGAATCGATCCGCTACGCGATCGAGAAGAAAGAGGAAGCGGAGATGGCCGGCCGCCAGCCCGACCCGGTCTCCTCGGCGATCGCCCGGGTCCCCGAGCTGATTGGCTTTCACATCGGGCGCTGAGGGATCATCCCGTACAATGTCCGGCATGGAGCCAACCACAAGCTCTAAGACCCGCCGGATCGAGGTCAGGCTCAGTGAAGAGGAGCGGGAGCTCGATGCCGCCGCCGCCTCGGCCCTGGGAGAGAGCCTGAGCGACTTCTTCCGGCGTGCAGCGCAGTCTCGAGCCCACGAGGTGCTTGCCGACCAGCGCAAGGTGGCACTCAGCGATCAGGAGGCCAAGCGCTTCCTCGATGCTCTCGCCCGGCCCGATGAGGCGACGGTGGCGGGGCTCGAAGATCTCCGCCGCCGGGCGTGAGCAAAGGCTCTCCCCTTACCGAGCCGTTCGAGCCGTGGCGACACGACGTCGCCAGCTTCGGCTGCGGCCAAGAGTCTCTCGATCGCTGGCTGAAGCGTTCGTCCGGGCAAGCTGAGCGTCGTGACTCGACCCGAACCTTCGTCACGACAGCTGACGCCGGCGCGGTCTTTGGCTACTACTCGCTTGTCGCTGGTGAGATAGATCACGGCGAGGCCACCGAGAGCGTCCGCAAGGGCCTCCCTCGCCACTTCCCGATCCCGGTTGCGATTCTCGCCCGTTTTGCCGTCGACGCTCGCCGACAGGGAGAGGGTCTCGGTGCGAAGCTCCTTGATGACGCGCTGGAACGGATCTGCCGCGCGGCGGAGGAGGTTGCGGTACGGGCGGTAGTCGTGCACGCAATCGGCGACGCGGCGGCGGCCTTCTACGAGCGTTTCGGGTTTCGTCCTCTCGGGACCGCCCCGCGAACGTTGATGGTGACCCTCGCCGAGCTCCGCGAGGCTGGATACGGACCGCAGGGCTAAGTCGCGGCCGGTGCTCCAGCCGGGACGCCCGGCCCTGCGCCGATGCCGGTCTCCTGTTCCGGGCGGACGCTGGCCATCTTTTCCGCCCGCCGCTGCTGCCAGGTGGCGAAGCCCATCGCGGCGACGGTGAAGGAGAAGAGGATCATCGCTATGACGTTGACTTCGACGGGGATGCCGCGCTGGGCGGCGCCGAAGATGTAGAGGGGGAAGGTGACGGTCGTCCCCGAGTTGAAGTTGGAGATGACGAAGTCGTCGATCGAGAGGGCGAAGGCGAGCATCGCGGCGCCGAAGATGCCGGGCATGATCAGCGGCAGGGTGACGAGGCGGAAGGTTTCGAAGGCGTTCGCGCCGAGGTCCTTCGCCGCCTCCTCGAGTTTGCGGTCGAAGCCGATCAGTCGCGAGCGGACGACGACGACGACGAAGCTGATGCAGAACATGACGTGGGCGATCAGCAGCGTTTCGAAGCCCAGCGAGGGGGTGCCGAGGATGAGGAAGAAGGAGAGCAGCGCCGCCCCCATCACGACCTCCGGCGTCGCCATCGGGATCACGATCAGGAAGTTCGCGAGGCGCCGGCCGAAGAACCGGTGGCGGACGAGGGCGAGCGCCATCATCGTCCCGACGATCGTCGCGATCACCGTCGCCAGCACCGCCAGCTTGAGGCTGGTCAGCAGGGCTTCGGTCAGTTCGGGGCGGCTGAAGGCATGCTTCCAGTGTTCGAGGGTGAATCCGACCCAGGTGTAGTTGTAGCGGCCCTGCGGATCGTTGAAGGAGAAGAGCAGGATCACCGCGATCGGCAGCAGCAGGTAGACGACGACCAGCGCGGCGACGATGTTGACCGCGTGCTCGCGCAGCCAGCGCCAGGCCCGCGTTCCGCGCCCCTCCATCAGACCGCCTCCTCGCCCATCAGCGCCTCGGAGCCGGCGAAGCGGATGTAGGCGACGACGGCGACCATGATCAGCGCCATCAGCACGAAGGAGAGCGCCGCCGCCGACGGGTAGTCGGACTGGCTCAGGTAGAGCGACTGGATCACGTTTCCGATCATCCGGTTGCCGGCGCCGCCGAGGAACTGGGCGTTGACGTAGTCCCCCGCCGCCGGGATGAAGGTCAACAGCGTCCCGGCGACGATCCCCGGCGCCGAGAGCGGCAGGGTCACCCGCCAGAAGCTCTGCGCGGCAGAGCTGTAGAGGTCCTTCGCCGCCTCGATCAGCCGCCCGTCGATCCGCTCCAGGCTGGCGTAGATCGGCAGGATCATGAAGGGGAGGAAGTTGTAGGTGAGGCCGGCGATCACGGCAGGGCCGGTGGCGAGGATGTGGCCGCTCGGCGCCAGCCCGATCGCGTGGAGGAATTCGGTGACCGGGCTTTCGTCGGAGAGGATCGTCTCCCAGGCGATCGTCCGGATCAGGTAGGTGGTGAAGAACGGGGCGACCACCGCGAACAGCATGACGTTCCGCCAGCGCCCGGCCTTGAAGGCGATCGCGTAGGCGAGCGGGTAGGCGATCACCAGGGCGATCAGCGTCGCCGCGCCCGCGTAGTAGAAGGAGCGCAGGAACTGCGTGTCGTAGGCGGAGAAGGCTTCGCTGTAGTTGGACCAGTTCCAGCTGAATTCGAATTCGCCGATCGTCCCCGACCAGAGCGAGAGTTCGGCCATGTAGAAGAGCGGGACGACGAAGAAGAGGACGAGCCAGATCGTCCCCGGCCCGAGCAGGAAATAGGGGACGATCCGGCGTCGCATCTCAGCTCACCCGTTCAGCACCGCGTCGAAGGCTTTGATCACCTTCTGTTCCTCTTCGCCTTCGAGCACCGGCGTGCCCGAGCACTTCTTGGTGAAGGATTCGCTGGGGAAGATCAGCTGGTTCTTCGCCAGTGCCGGTTCCCGCTTGGCGAGGATTTCTTTCACGCCTTCGACCGGCGTCACGTAGTTGACGTATTCGGCGATGTCGGCCTGGACTTCGGGCTTGTAGACGTAGTTCATGAACGCCTCGGCCGCGGTCGGGTTCGGCGCCCCGACCGGGATCACCATGTCTTCGGACCAGAGCATGCAGCCCTCCGTTGGCATCCGCCATTCGAGTTCGGGGTTGTCTTCCTGCAACTGGACCGCGTCGCCGGACCAGCCCATCACCGCGACCGCGTCGCCGCTGGTCAGGTCACGGGCGTAGTCGTTCCCGGTGAAACGCCGGATCTGCCCCGATTCCGAGGCCGACTTGAGTTTTTCGATCGCCTTCATCCAGTCTGCTTCGCTGGCTTCGTTGGGATCGACGCCTTCGCACTTCATCACCAGCGGCACCGCTTCGCGGACTTCGTTGAGGATGTCGACCTTGCCCTTGTATTTGGGGTTGAAGAGGTCGCAGATCGACCTCACGTCCGGCGCCGTTTCCTTGTTGACGATGATCCCGGTCATACCGCTCTGCCAGGGCACGGTCCAGTCGCGGTTGGGGTCGAACTGGGGGTGCTGCAGGCTGGCGACCAGGTTCTTTTCGACTTCCGGCAGCCCGGATTTGTCGAATTCCTGCAGGTAGCCGAGCTTGTGCATCTTCGTCACCATGTAGTCGGCGAGCACGAAGATGCTGCGCCCGCCGGATTCGCCCTGTTCCAGCAGCGGCCTCATCTTGTTGAAGAATTCTTCGTTGGAGTTGACGTCTTCGATGTACTTGACGCTGACCCCGGTCGCTTTTTCGAATGCCGGCACGGTGCCCTTGTCGATGTAGAGGGGCCAGTTGGAGATCGTCAGGCTGCCCGAGGGCCGGCCTTCGAGCTTCACCTTGGGGGCTTCCTTTTCGCCGCCTCCGCCGATGCCGCCTCCGCCGCCGCCACAGGCCGCGAGCCCGAGGGCCAGCGCTCCCGCCGCGACGAGGACCGCCAGCAGGGCGATGGTCCTCCGTGGGTCCTTGTCACTGACCATCTGCGATCAACCTCCGTGGGTGGTTTCCAGTTGCGACCGGTCGGCGGCCTTGGCGCCGTTGCCGTTACTACGTAAGTCGGGCGACTCGCGGACGAGGTGCATGTGCTCGGGCTCCCAGCTCAAGCCGACCCGGGCGCCGCCGCCGGGCAGGCGCTGCCGCTCGGCCTCGTCGGCGTTGGGCACGAGGACCGTCATCCGCGTCCCCTCGCCGAGGTCGACCGCGATCTGCGTCGCCGTTCCGAGATAGAGCGAGCTGGCCACGACCCCCTCGACCCGCGGCTGGCCGGTGCCGCGGTGGCCGTTTTCGCCGAGCTCGACGCGCAGCTTCTCCGGGCGCACCACCGCGTGGCACCGGTCGCCGGCGGAGAAGCCGTCGGTCGCAGTGGAGATCGTCTGCCCCTGGTCGAGCTTCACCTCGCGACTGCCGGTCACCGTCGCCGGCATCAGGTTGGAGACGCCGATGAAGCCGGCGACGAAGGTGGTCGCGGGGCGGTCGTAGACCTCCGCCGGGGTCGCCACCTGCTCGACCCGGCCGCGGTTCATCACCGCGATCCGGTCGCTCATCGTCAGCGCCTCCTCCTGGTCGTGCGTGACGTAGACGAAGGTGATGCCGACGTCGCGCTGGATCCGCTTCAGCTCGACCTGCAGTTCCTTGCGCAGTTTCAGGTCCAGCGCCCCCAGCGGCTCGTCGAGCAGCAGGACCTTCGGCAGGTTGACCAGCGCCCGGGCCATGGCGACGCGCTGCTGCATGCCGCCGGAGAGCATCGAAGGGCGCCGTTTCCCCTCGCCGCCGAGACCGACGCGCTCGAGCTCGGCGGCGACCCGCCGCTTGATCTCCCCCCTGTCCACCTTCTTGCGCTTCAGGCCGAAGGCGACGTTGTCCTCGACGCTGAGGTGGGGGAAGAGCGCGTAGCTCTGGAAGACGGTGTTGGTCGGGCGCTTGTGCGGCGGCAGCTGGGCGACGTCCTCGCCCTCGATCCGGATCTCGCCGCCGGTCGGCCGCTCGAAGCCGGCGATCATCCGCAGGGTCGTCGTCTTGCCGCAGCCGCTCGGCCCGAGCAGGGTGAAGAACTCGCCCCGAGCCAGCTCCAGATCGAGGTCGTCGACCGCCGCCAGCTGGTCGAAGCGCTTGGTCACGCCTCGCAGCTCGACGCTCGGAATCTCTCCGTGGGCATCCATCGTCGGTCTAACGGCTCTCCTCTAGTGCGGAGCTCCCACCCATTCCGGACGGGCATCCAACAGCGACGGTAAGCCCCGGTGGAGGGCGGCGCAAGGGGCGAATGTCCTAAAAGCACAGGAGCTGCTTGTACAGTACGTACAAGCAGCTTGCCGGTCCTTGACCCAAAGACCACTTGCGATTGTTGGATTCTGCCTCTAGCTTTGTCCATAACGTCGTAACCGAGGAGGAGGGCGAAATGGCCACCGCGTCACGGGCCCCAGCAGGAACCGATCTTCAGCAACTGGCCCGCCACCACCTCTGGATGCACTTCTCGCGGATGGGCGCCTACGGGCCCGACCACGAGATCCCGATCATCACCAGGGCCGAGGGCTGCTACGTCTACGACGAGCACGGCAACCGCTACCTCGACGGCCTCTCCGGCCTCTTCTGCTGCAACGCCGGCCACGGCCGCGCCGAGTTCGGCGAGGCGGCGGCGCGGCAGATCGAAGAGCTCGACTTCTACACGCTCTGGAGCTACGCCCATCCCAGGGCGATCGAACTGGCGGCGCGGATTGCGTCGATGGCCCCGGGCGATCTCAACCGCGTCTTCTTCACCTCCGGCGGCTCGGAGGCCGTCGAGTCGGCGCTGAAGCTGGCCCGCAACTACCACCGGGTGCACGGCAAAGGCCAGAAGCACAAGGTGATCGCCCGCGAGGTCGCCTACCACGGCACCTCGCTGGGGGCGCTCTCGGCCACCGGCATCACCGATCTGCGCAGCCAGTTCGAGCCCCTGACGCCGGGTGGCTGTCACGTCCCGAACACGAACATCTACCGCTGGCCCGAGGACCGCGACCCGCTCTGGGCGGCCGACGCGATCGAGGAGCGGATCGCCTTCGAGGGTCCGGAGACCGTCGCCGCGGTGATCCTCGAGCCGGTCCAGAACGCCGGCGGCTGCTTCGTCCCCCCCGACGGCTACTTCCAGCGCGTGCGGGAGATCTGCGATCGGTACGACGTGCTGATGATCTCCGACGAGGTGATCTGCGCCTTCGGCCGACTCGGCCATTACTTCGGCTGCGAGCGCTTCGGCTACGTGCCTGACCTGATCACCGTCGCCAAGGCGCTGACGTCGGCCTACGCGCCGATGGGCGGGGTGATCGCCTCCGACAGGGTCGCCGCGCCGTTCATGGAGGGCGACGCCTCCTTCGCCCACGGCTTCACCTTCGCGGGGCACCCGGTCGCCGCCGCGGTCGCGATGGCCAACCTCGACGTCTTCGAGCAGGAGGACCTCTGCGGCCACGTGCTGCGCAAGGAGGGCGAGTTCCGCCAGATGCTGGAGTCGCTGCACGAGCTGCCGATCGTCGGCGACGTGCGGGGGGCCGGCTACTTCCACGCGGTCGAGCTGGTCAAAGACAAGGGGACGAAGGAGAGCTTCGACGACGAGGAGTCCGAGAAGCTGCTGCGCGGGTTCCTCTCCGGCGAGCTCTACAAGCGGGGGCTGATCTGCCGCGCCGACGACCGCGGCGACCCGGTCGTGCAGCTCTCGCCGCCGCTGGTCGCCGACACCGAGCAGTTCGAAGAGATCCACGACGTCCTCCACACGGTGCTGGCGGAGGCGTGGGACCAGGTAGTTCGTTAGGGGCCGGAGTGCTGACCGTCCAGAGCCTGCTCGACGAGCTCGACCTCGAGCCGGCGGCCGGCGCAGAAGGCCTCGCAGCGCCGGTCCGCTGGGTCCACATCTCCGAGTTGCAGGACCCGACGCCGTGGCTCTCCGGCGGCGAGCTGATGCTGACCACCGGCATCCCGCTCGACTCCGCCGCCAAGCAGCGCGCCTTCGTCGGCATCCTCGCCGACCGCAACCTCGCCGGCCTCGGCTTCGGCACCGGCTTCACCCATAAGTCGCTGCCGAAGGCGCTGGTCGACGAGGCCGAGAAGCGCGGGTTCCCGCTCTTCGAGGTGCCCTACTCGGTCCCGTTCATCGCGATCACCGAGAAGGCCTTCGCCAAACTCGTCAACGAGCAGTACGAGGTGCTGCAGCGGGGTGTCGCCGTGCAGCGGCGGCTCGAGCGCCTGGTCCTCGAGGAGCGCGGGCTGGAGGAAATCGCCGCGACCGTCTCCTCGGCGGTCGGCGGCACGGTGGCGATCCTCGACGGGCGCGGCGAGCGCCTGGCCGGGCGCGGCTTCCGGCGCCAGCTCTCCGCCGACGCGGTGGCGGCGATCCGCAAGGAAGCACTGAGCCACGCCGGCGACGGCCACCCCTTCATCCCCTCGCACCCGACGGTGGCGGGGCGGGCGCTGGCGCATCCCGTCATCTCCCCCGGCGGCGGACCGCCGCAGGCCTGGGTGGTGATCGTCCGCGACTCCGGCGGGCTCGGCGACTTCGAGCGTCTGATCCTGCAGCAGGCGGTGGCGGTCGTGGCGCTGGAGCTGATGCGCCGCCGCGTCGCCCGCGAGACCGAGCGCCGCCTGGCCGGCGACGTCCTCGCAGCGGCCCTCGGCGGCCGCATGGACCCGACCGAGCTGCGCCGCCGGCTCGAGCCCTTCGGGATCGGCGAGGAGGCGGCGGTGCTCGTCTTCTCGCCGGGCGATCCCGGCGAGGCGGCGGCGGCGCTGGAAACCGCGCTCGCCGCCGAGGCCTGCCCTGCCGTCGTCGCCCCGCATTCCGTCAACGGCCGCGAGCTGCTCTGCGCGGTGATCGACTGCGCCGATCGCGACCCGATCGAGATCGCCGCCGCGGCGCGGGCCGCGCTCGCCCGCGACCACAGCCCGGTCCGCGCCGCCGCCAGCCGGCCGGCGCAGCCCGATCGCCTGCGCCACTCCTTCCACGAGGCCCGCTGCGCGCTCGAGGCGACCTCCTTCGACAACGGCGCCGCCCCCGACGTCGCCTCCTGGCGCGACCTCGGCGCCTTCACCCTGCTGCTCTCGATCCAGGACGACGACGCGCTCGATCTCTACTGCGACAGCGTCCTCGGCCCGATCGAGCGCGGCGACGAGGAGTACGGCGGCGAGCTGCTGCGCTCGCTCGAGGCCTTCATCGAGCAGAACGGCCAGTGGGAGCGGGCGGCGCGGCAGGTCTACTGCCACCGCCACACGCTGCGCTACCGGATGCGCAAGGTGGAAGAGCTGACGGGCCGCGACCTCTCCCGGGCGCACGACCGCATCGAGTTCTGGCTGGCCCTGCGGGCGAGGGAGCTCGTCGCATGAAGATCGGAGTCCCGACCGAGATCAAGTCCGACGAGTACCGCGTCGCGGTCACCCCGGCCGGGGTGCGCGAACTCTGCGAGCACGGGCACGACGTGCTGGTCCAGGCCGGCGCCGGCGAGGGCAGCGCGATCAGCGACGCGGACTACCGGGCGCAGGGGGCGGAGATCGTCCCCGACGCGGGCGCCGTCTTCGAGGCGGCGGAGATGGTCCTCCACGTCAAGGAGCTGCAGCCCGAGGAGATCGAGATGCTGCGGCCGGGGCAGCTGCTCTTCACCTACCTGCACCTGGCGCCCGATCCCGAGCAGACGAGGGGGCTCTGCGGGTCCGGAGTCACCGCGATCGCCTACGAGACCGTCGAGGACTCGCACGGGCGGCTGCCGCTGCTGGCGCCGATGAGCGAGGTGGCGGGGAAGATCGCGACCCAGGCCGGCGCCTTCATGCTGGAGCGGCCGCTGGGGGGCAGGGGGATCCTGCTGGGAGGGGTGCCGGGGGTCGCCGCCGCCAACGTGATGGTGATCGGCGGCGGCGTCGTCGGGATGAACGCCGCCTTCATCGCGATCGGGATGGAAGCCGACGTCTTCGTCTACGACCGCTCGATCGACCGCCTGCGCGAGCTCGAAGTGATCTTCGGCGGCCGCTGCTCGACCGTCTACTCGACCCGGCTCGCGGTCGAAGAGATGCTGCCGAACGCCGACCTAGTGATCGGCGCGGTGCTGGTCCACGGCGCCCGGGCGCCGTACGTGATCCGCCGCGAGCAGCTGGCGCTGATGAAGCCGGGCGCGGTCCTGGTGGACGTCGCGATCGACCAGGGCGGCTGCTTCGAGACCTCACGCCCCACCACCCATCGCGATCCGACCTTCGAGGTCGACGGGATCACCCACTACTGCGTCACCAACATGCCGGGCGCGGTCCCGATCACCTCCACCTACGCGCTCACCAACGCCACCCTGCCCTATGCGTTGGCGCTCGCCGACCACGGGGTAGACGAGGCGGTAAGGCGCGACCCGGGCCTGCGACTCGGGGTCAACGTGGCCGGCGGCAAGGTCACCCACCCGGCCGTCGCCGAGGGAGTGGGCATGGAGTACGTGCCGGTCGAGGAAGCGCTCGGCCTCGAACGAGCTTTGCAATTGCCAGAGGGAGGACTGAGATGAGCACTTACGCGGTTGTCAACCCCGCCACCGGCGAGACGGTCAAGGAGTACCCGGAGATCGGCGACGACGAGCTCCGCGCGGCGATCGACCGCTGCGACCGGGCCTCGAAGAGCTGGCCGGGCTCGACCTCGGTCGCCGAACGCGCCGCCCTTGTGCGCCGGGTCGGCGAGCTGCACTCCGAGCGCCGCGAGGAGCTGGCCGAGATCATCGTCCGCGAGATGGGCAAGCCGATCGAGCAGGCGCTGATGGAGGTCGACTTCGCGGGGACGATCTACGGCTTCTACGCCGACAACGCCGAGGACCTGATGGCCGACGAGCCGATCGAGCTGTCCGAAGGCGAGGGCACGGCGGTGATCCGCCGCAGCCCGTTCGGCGTCCTGCTCGGGATCATGCCCTGGAACTTCCCCTACTACCAGGTGGCCCGCTTCGCCGGCCCGAACCTGGTGATCGGCAACACGATCCTGCTCAAGCACGCGCCGCAGTGCCCGGAATCGGCGGAGGCGATGCAGAAGATCTTCGACGACGCCGGCTTCCCGGAGGGGTGCTACGAGAACGTCTACGCGACCAACGAGCAGATCGAGTGGGTGATCGCCGATCCGCGCGTGCATGGCGTCTCGGTGACCGGCTCCGAGCGGGCCGGCGCCGCCGTTGCCGAGATAGCCGGTCGCAACCTGAAGAAGGTCGTGCTCGAGCTCGGCGGCTCGGACCCGTTCATCCTCCTCGGGACCGAGAACATCGACGAGGCGGCGCAGGCGGCGGCCGAAGCGCGGCTCGACAACCCCGGTCAGTCCTGCAACGCGGCCAAGCGCTTCATCGTCGTCGACGAGCTCTACGACGAGTTCCTCGAGAAGTTCAAGGAGCAGTTCGGCGACGCGGAGCCAGGCGATCCGACGGCCGAGGACACCGCGGTCGGGCCGCTCTCCTCGCAGACCGCGGCCGACCGGCTCGAGGACCAGGTCAAGCGGGCGATCGCCAACGGCGCCGAGGTCCTCGTCGGCGGCAAGCGCGAGGGCAACTACTTCGAACCGACGATCCTCACCGGGATCAAGCCCGGCGACGAGGCCTCACAGGAAGAGTTCTTCGGCCCGGTGGCGCAGGTCTACAGGGTCGGCTCCGAGGAGGAGGCGGTGGAGCTCGCCAACTCGACGCCGTTCGGGCTCGGCTCCTACGTGATGACCACCGACAAGGAGCAGGCGGAGCGGGTCGCCGACCGGATCGAAGCCGGGATGGTCTACGTCAACCTGGTCGGCGCGGACGCCCCGGAGCTGCCCTTCGGCGGCTTCAAGCGGTCCGGGTTCGGCCGCGAGCTCGGCCGCTACGGCGCCGACGAGTTCGTCAACAAGAAGTTGATCCGCAGCGCCTGAGGAACTTTCGTCCCAACGCGTGGTTCCTTTGTCCGGACATGCAGGACAAAGGAACCACGCGATGAGGTCGGCCATGACAAATAGGCTTCCGCAGTCGTGAGTCGCTCCCGGGGGGTCATCGTCGTCTTGTTCGCGCTGGCGTTCGCCGGCTTTGCGGTGAGCGCCGTTGCGGCGACGCGGGCGCAGGAAGAAGACCTGCCTCGCTGTCACGGCCGCAAGGCGACGATCGTCGGCACCGAAGGGAACGACGTCCTGCAGGGGACGCCGGGGCGCGACGTCATCTGGGGAGCGGGGGGCGACGACCTGATCTACGGCAGCCTCGGCAACGACCTGATCTGCGGCGGGCCCGGCAACGACCAGATCCACGGCGGCCGCGGCAACGACGAAGTCGACGGGGGCGCGGGGAGCGACCAGGTCAACGGCGACCTCGGCGACGACAAGGTCCTCGGCGGGGCGGGCAACAACGACGAGGTCGCGGGCGACCTCGGCATCGACACGGTCAACGGCGGCCCGGGCAACGAAGACCTCGTCCACGGCGACTACGGTTACGACCGCATGTCGGGCGGCGCCGGCAAGGGGGACATCGCCTCCTTCGCGACCGCCCGCGCCGGCGGCAAGGGAAGCGGCGTCTGGGCCTCGCTGAAGGCGCACAAGGCCTTCGGCGACGGCCACGACAAGCTCTTCGGCTTCGAGAGCCTCGAAGGCTCGGCCTTCCGCGACACCCTGATCGGCAACCCGCGGGGGAACGTGATCGACGGCGGCCCCGGCGACGACCACCTCGTCGGCGGGGGCGGCCCCGACACGCTTGACGGCGGGCAGGGAAGCGACGGCTGCACCGGCGCCAAAGGCCGCACCCTCTCCTGCGGCAAGGAAACGCCGCCCAAAGGGAGCGCCTACGTGCAGCTCGACCCGACGCCGGGGGGTGGCGCCGGGCTGCAGGTGATCGGCGGCGGCGGCCGCGACCAGTTCTTCGTCGCCTACGACGAAGCGACCCACACCTTCAGCGTCACCGCCAAAGCAGCTCTGGCGATCAGCGAAGGCTGCACGTACGCGCCGGGCACCCGGACCACCGTCTCCTGCCCGGCCAACGGCCCGGCACGCTGGCTGATGGCCGACCTCGGCCCCGGCAACGACAGCCTGCGGGTGATTGGCTCGCTGCTGGCCGTCGGCAGCGTCCGATTCGCCGGCGGCCTCGGCAACGACACGATCCACGGCGGACCCGAGGACGACCTGATCGAGTCCGGTCCCGGCTCCGACCACATATATGGAGGCGACGGCGCCGACGGCCTGGTCGGCGGCCTGCCCGGCCCGACCTACCTCTACGGCGAAGGCAACGGCGACCTGCTGGCGGCCGGCGGCGGCTGCGCCGGCGGCGCTTTGGTCGGCGGCCCCGGCCGCGACGACGCCTCCTTCGCCGAGACCCAGGCGCACCCCGGCCTGCTGATCATCTCCTTCCCGCAGCACAAAGCCTGGGTCACGACGGTGAAGAACTGCCACCCGGTCCACCTCTCGCCGACCGACGAGGACATGGAGGGCTCGTTCGACAATGACGTCCTGATCGGCGACGCCGGCCCCAACGCGATGCTCGGCCAGCCCGGCGAAGACGAGTTCTTCGGCAACGGCGGCGAAGACATCATCGACGCCCGCGACGGCCAGCGCGACAAATCGATCCAGTGCGGCCGCGGCACCCCGCCGAAGACGATCACGGTCAAAGGCAAAGGCGGCAAGGCCGAAACGAAGGAAATCGCCGGCACCGGTGAACCGGCAGGCCGCGCCCTGACCGACCAGTTCGACCCCGAACCCTTCAACTGCGCCACCGTCAAGTACGGCCACCCCGTCCCCGGCCTGAACGGCTAGCCGGCAGCCGCCGAACCTACGACCCACCAGCACCGTGCCGTGTCGATCACCAGCTGATAGCACTTGCACTCCGGTGATGCGGTCTTCGAGGCGGCCGAACCGCGGGCGATCACCACGACCTGGCCGTTCTGCGTGTCGGTTCCAGCGCTATTCGGCTACCTGGCATGAGTAACTCTCAGCCCCAGGCGGCCTCAAGTGACCTGTGTCACCCGGTCGTGGGACCGAACAAGGTCAATTTCCTTGACCCCATTCGGGGGCCCGAGGTATACAAGCCCCCACTCCTCTCGACTTCGAGCGGAACGCAGAAGCCCCCGAGGCACCGATCCAAAGGCCATGGCGCCTCAGGGGCCAAAACGACAACGGAAGGAAGTATCTCAGATGTCCAAGAAACTAATCATCGCCTGCATGGCGCTGGTCTCCCTCGCGGCCTTCGCCCTGCCGGCGGTCGCCTCCGCGGCGAACAAACCCACACTGGTGGAGACACCCACCTCAACCGAAACACTCCACGTCGAACCGGGCAGTAAGATCATCTCGACAAACTCCGGAGAAACTTTCTTCTGGAACACAGGCGCCACGACCAAACAGGTGACCTGCAACAAAGCCGTGATGACAGGCACCGTGCTGAAAAATTCCGAAGGAACGATAGAAGGCGAAATCACCTCCTCCATATTCCAAGGAACCGGTGCCATCAGTGCTGACAACAATCTACCGGAGTGCACAGGCTCATTCGGCAACGCCTACGTCACAGTCAGCACGCCGATGTGCATCAGGTCGACGCCGGTGATGGCCGAAGACGAATTCCAGGTAACCGGCGGCAAATGCGGGACCGAAGGTAAAGTGACATTCACTATCGGATCTACAACCGTGGGCGCGTGCAAGTACTTGTCAACAGGGCCGGTCAAAGGTACCTTCACGACAAACGAGACTGAAACGACACTCACCGTGACCAACACGAACACGGCAAGTGGCGCGGAACTCGAGGAAGGAGGCTTCTTCTGCCCGAGCAGCGGTCAGTTGCAGATGTCCTTCCATCTATGGACAGATACCAAAGAAGGTACCGAGGGAACCAAAATTGGAGCTGTCAAAGCGCCCTAACAGCTCAGGCTAGGTTCCAGTGCAAAGGGTCGCCCAAGCGGGCGACCCTTTCCCTTTTTGACCTAATTGAAGGTTCTTGGGGTGGCTTTGCCAGCCCGACCTGCTATTTCGATGATCGAGTGACACGTGTCACTCGATTTCTGCCGGAGGTGCGCTCAGCAATCTTGACCCTATTTACACTACGCGATATACAAGCCTCCGCTCGCCTCGCGGTGCAGAAAGGCCGCAGTTAAGAGGTGGGTCAGGAGGAGAGGGGAGAACATGCAACGGGGGGAGAGGCTGATGGTGGATTGGGCTCGTGCGTGCTTACTCGCTGCACTTGTCATGGGCGCCTGTGTTTGTCCATGTGCAGCGACCGCCGCAGGGTGTCCGAACGGTGCCGTGCGTTCAGGCTCTTCCGCTGGCCTCCCTGATTGCCGTGCCTACGAGCTTGTGACGCCCGCTGATTCGAACGGCCGGCTTGTCGAGGCGCTCAACACTTTTGGACTTCCGTCTGCCGGACAGGTAGTACCAAGTGAACTTGTCTCTCCGTCTACCGAAAGCGTTGTCTTTTCTACTTATCAGTCTGCGCTGCCCGATGTCGGAGGCCTGATGGGGGTGGCCGACGCGTATGAGGCAAATCGCGGGGGGTCGGGCTGGGCAATCACTCGCCGACTTAGCCTTTCTGGCTCGGAACTGACGAACGCAGTTCCCACCGGAGTGTCTCCGGACCACAACTATAGCTTCAACCGGACGAATGACGGCTATAGCGCCGTCAGCGTGGAGGGCCAGCAGACGCTCTACCTCACTAAGCCGGATGGCTCGGTCGAACTTGTCGGGGTCGGGAGGCTAGGCACCGAACCGTACGCTCAGGGGCGATATTTAGGCGAAGGAGGGAAGCACGTCGTCTTCTCTACCGGCACCGCGTTCTCACAGAGTTTCCTATGTTCTCTCAATCCGCATTGCGAAGTGCGGCAGCTCGAGCCCGCGGCGGCGCCCACCGGCACCGGCGCCGTCTACGACCGCGAAGTCGGCGGCGAGACCCGCGTCGTCTCGCTGCTGCCAGGCGACGAACCTCTGAAAGCCGGCGAAGAGTCGTTCTGGAAGGGCACCTCAAAAGACGGCAGCGCCACCGCCTTCGAAGTAGAAGGCACCCTCTACGTCCGCCTCGACGACGAAGAAACCAAAGAAGTCGCCTCCGGAGCGCCGATCTTCGCCGGCGTCTCCGACGACGGCGCCTACGTCTTCTACGTCGTCCCGGCCGGCTCGGGCGAAGCCGGCGTGATCCACCGCTTCGACACCGAAACCGGCACCGAAACCGTCGTCAACCCCGCAGACGAAGGGCTGATCGTCAACGTCTCCGGCGACGGCTCCCACGTCTACTTCATCTCCGAAGCCCAGCTCGACGGAGGCAAAGGCACGGCGGGGCAGCCCAACCTCTACGTCTGGAGCGGCATCTCGCCGAAATTCGTGGCGACCGTGCTTCCGAGCGACCTGGTGCAGACCTCCGACGCGGGGTTCGGGATCCCGGCGCTCGGGAACTGGACCGCCGGGGTCGTCGACAGGCCGAAGACTCTGGGGGAAATGGGTCCCGGCAACGACTCCTCGCGCACCACCCCCGACGGCAGGGTGATCGTCTTCGAGTCCAAAGCCAGGCTGACCTCCTACGAAAACGAAGAACACACCGAGGTCTACCGCTACGTGGACGGCTCGGCGGGCCCGGAATGCCTCTCGTGCAATCCGAGAGGCGAAGCGCCGAGCGGGGAAGCCCAGCTGCAGAACCTGATCGTCACCCCCGCCTCCGACGTCCTCCACAACCTCTCCGAAGACGGCGGCCGCGCCTTCTTCGAAACCGACGAAGCCCTCGTACCGGAGGACACCGACGGCGTCAACGACGTCTACGAATGGAGCGAAGAAGAAGGCGGGGCCAGGCTGATCTCCTCGGGCAAGTCCCCCCTCTACCCCTACCCGCCCGGGTTCGACGGCCTGCCGACCCCCAATGTCCTCTTCTCGATCACCCCCAGCGGCAGCGACGTCCTCTTCATCTCCCAGGACGCCCTGGTCCCCGGCGCGCCGGAAGGCGGCACCAGCGCGATCTACGACGCGCGGGCAGGCGG
>DASTAR010000033.1:0-3644 GCA_035712505.1 Solirubrobacterales bacterium | reverse complement strand
GACGACGGCGAGGAGCTGCCGCCGCGCACCGAGGGGCTGGTGTTCTTCGAAGGCGGCGGCCAGTTCGCCTATCACAACGACCCCGCGAAGACCGCCGAGGCACAGAATGCCAGGGGCTGGACCACGCTCGGCGATATCGGGCGGCTCGACGCGGAGGGCTATCTCTACCTCACCGACCGCAAGAGCTTCATGATCATCTCCGGCGGGGTGAACATCTACCCGCAGGAGATCGAGAACCTGCTCATCACCCATCCCAAGGTGGCGGACGCCGCGGTGGTCGGCGCGCCCGACGAGGAGATGGGCGAAAAGGTGGTCGCGGTGATCCAGCCGATCGACTGGGACCAGCCGCACGAGGACCTGCGCGCCGAGCTTATGGCCTTCACCCGCAAGAACCTCAGCCACGTGAAGACGCCCAGGGTCATCGACTTCATGAAGGAGCTGCCCAGGCATCCCACCGGCAAGCTCTACAAGCGCCTGATCCGCGACGCCTATTGGGGCAAGGAAGGCTCCCGGATCGTGTAGCGTTTGGGCCGCTCACGCGGACTGGCCGAACGTCCGGAATGGCTGGATTGTGTTGAAGAAGGCGGCTTTGAGCGGCGTTGTCAGCGCGGCCGGATGAGGCTCGCGGTGGCCGTCGCCGCTCAGGCGGGCGCCGGGAGCTCTGGGACTGGGATCAGCTTGGCGAGTTTACGGAGGTTCTGGGCGGTGGCGGCGAGGAGAAACTCGTCTCGGGCGCCGCAGGGACCGCGTAGTCGCAGCCGGTCGAGCTTCAGGATGCGCTTCAGGTGGGCGAAGAGCATCTCGACCTTCTTCCGCTGGCGCATCGAGGTCCAGTAGGCGTCGGTCTTGGCGATCTCGCGGGCCACATCGCGTGCGGCTTCGTGGATCGAGCGGGTCACCTTGCGCGCCGGCGCCTTGGGGCAGCACTGGCTCTTCAGGGCGCAGGCGTCGCAGTCGGCCTTGCTGGCCCGATAGCGGTGCGTGTCGTCGGCCGGCGGCCCCGTCCGTGGAGACGAGAAGGCCCGGCGATAGCGCTTCAGCTCATGGCCGCCGGGGCAGCGGTAGAGGTCGTCGGCGGGGTCATAGGTAAAGTCCTCTCTGGAGAAGGTCCCGTCCTCGCGCTTGGACTTGTCGAAGACGCGGATGTGCGGCGCGATCTCCTGGTGGTGGACCAGCCATTCCAGCATCTCGGCCGAGCCGTAGGCGGTGTCGGCGGTCAGGCGCTCCGGATGCAGCCCGAGGCGCTCGTCGGTACGCTCGATCATGGTGCGACAGGCCGCAAGTTCGCCCTGGCGCACCGCCGTGGAGGGCTCGACGTCCACGATCACCGCGTGCTCAAGGTCGATCAGGTAGTTTGTGCAGTAGGCGAAGCTCGCAGGTCCCGCCTGCGCCGCCGTCCAGCGCGAGGCGGGATCCGACAGCGACAGATACTTCGGCGTCACCGGCGTGGCCGCGCCGAAGGCCTCCTCATCCAGCACCGCCAGGTATTCCTGCACGGCCCGGCTCGCGGCCTCGCGCGGAAGCCCTGCGGAGCCTTCCACGGCCGTCCTGTGCCGGCTGGCGTCGGCGCGGATGATGCTGGCGTCGACGGCGAAGCCCTCGCCACCCACCAGACCCTCGGCCATGCAACGGCGCACTACCCTCTCGAAGAGCTCGCGCAGCAGATCGCTGTCGCGGAAGCGACCGTGCCGGTTCTTGGAGAAGGTCGAGTGGTCCGGCACATCGCCGTCCAGGCCCAGGCGGCAGAACCAGCGGTAGGCCAGGTTGAGATGCACCTCCTCGCAGAGCCGACGCTCCGAACGGATGCCCAGGCAGTAGCCCACCAACAACATCCGGATCATCAGCTCGGGATCGATCGAGGGCCGGCCGATCGGGCTGTAGAACGGGGCCAGGTGCGCCCGCACGCCCTCTAGGTCCACGAAACGGTCGACGGCGCGAAGCAGGTGGTCCTGAGGGACGTGGCGCTCCAGCGAGAACTCGTAGAACAGCTTGGCCTGATCCACCTGCCGCTCTCCCATCATCGCCGCGTCCCCCCGCCTCAGCAGGAGTGAATCAGGCCGGAGTCACGGCTTCAACAGTCCTTTTTCAACAGCCTCAGTCAGCTCCGGAACTCCATGCCGCGGATCGTAGGGCACGGCCGGCTCGAACTCTCTCGTAGTCGCGGTCCTTCGTTGGAAATGGCGCCGACCAGCCTCCAGACATCTTGGCGTCGCGCGGCGACGCACCTTAGAATCTGGGCCTCGATGCGATCTCCATTCGAAGCTTTCCTGCGCCAGGAGCGGGTGATCCGCAGCAGCGAGACCTATGGCCGCGCGCTGAGCGTGACGGCGGAGGGATGGCGGCTGTCGGACGATCCGCGACGGGTGAAGCCGAAGGCCGAGCTCCTGGCCTCGAACCGGACCGCGGCCGACGCCGCCGCTCTGGCGCGCATGGCCGCCTCGCTGCTTCCGGAGCACGGCTTCCACAAGCCCTCCGGCGCCTGGTGGGGCTCGGACGGAGAGCGCTTCTATCGCTTCAGGATCCACGGTCGCCGACCTGGCTTCGCCGCCGTGGTCCTGGCGTCCGGGGTGGCGGGCGCGGCCGCCATCTACCTCGGCCTGCGCCATGCGCGCAGGGGCCACGCGAAGGCCTGACGTCCAGCGTCCCGGCTTTGTTCAGGGTTGCCGCGCTCGACAGAGAGCGTAGCGCTGGGTTCACCTGGCGCGCCGATGCGAGAGCAGGACGAGAGAGGAGCCTCCGATGACCGACGGCAATCAAGGCGAAGGCCTGCAGCTGCGTTCGCTCGTCACGCAAGACGGGACGCTGCAGCTCTCGCTCGCCAAGGTCCCCATCCCGACCCCCGGGCCGGACGAGATCCTGGTCCGCGTCGAAGGCGCGCCCATCAACCCCTCCGACCTCGGCCTGCTGCTCGGCCCTGCCGACCTTGCGACCCTGCAAGTGTCCGGCGTCGGCGAGGACGCCGTGGTCCGCGCCAACATTCCCCAGCAGTTCGCTCGGGCGGTCGCCGGCCGCGCCGGCGAATCCCTGCCGGTCGGCAACGAGGGCGCAGGCGTGGTCGTCGATGCGGGTGCGGACGCGAGCCGCCTGGTCGGCAAGACGGTCGCCCTCCTGGGCGGGGCGATGTACGCGCAATATCGGCTCGCCAAGGCCGCCGACGCCCTCGCGGTCCATGACGACGCGACGCCGAGGGACGCCGCCTCGTGCTTCGTCAATCCGCTGACCGCGCTCGGCATGGTCGGCACCATGCGCATGGAGGGCCACACCGCGCTCGTCCACACCGCCGCCGCCTCCAACCTCGGCCAGATGCTGGTGAAGATCTGCCTCAAGGACGGCGTCGAGCTGGTGAACATCGTCCGCAAGCCCGAGCAGGCCGACCTCCTGCGCGACCAGGGCGCGACGTACGTCGTCGACTCCAGCCAGGACTCCTTCTTCACCGACCTCGTCGGGGCGCTGAAGGAGACCGGCGCCACCCTCGCCTTCGACGCCGTCGGCGGTGGCGACCTCGCCAGCACGATCCTCAACGCCATGGAGGCCGCGCACACGGACCCGGACGCGCCCTACAGCCGGTACGGCACGGACGTGTGGAAGCAGGTCTACGTGTATGGCGCCCTCGACCGCCGCCCGATCGAGCTGCGCCGCGGCTT
>DASTAR010000032.1:0-25301 GCA_035712505.1 Solirubrobacterales bacterium | reverse complement strand
AGAAGGGGCCGTACGGGGAGTAGACGTCCCGATAGAGGACTTCCCCGTGCGCGAACGCCTGCAGCGAGACCAGCAGCGTCCCCTCGTCGTCGTAGCCGGCGAAGGTGGTGAAGATCCAGAAATAGGCGGCGGCGGCCATCGCCATCGCCAGCCCGGCGTAGACGACGATCGCGAGGATCGTCGGGTCGCGGAGCGTCTCCGCCCGGCTGGCACGCCTCTCGGTCGGCGCGGGTTTTTGCGGGGTCTCCCGGATCAAGCCGGGCGCACGATATCGGCGGAGTCGGCAACCTCGCCGTCTTTGCGAACGCGCAGGCGATAGGAGAGCCGGGCGATTTCCCGCAGCATCCGCGCGCTGGCGGAGGCGACGTTGACGCTCGAGCGGAGGTCGTGCGTGTAGAGGATCGGGACCTCGGCGATCCGCAGGCCGTCCCGATCGGCCCGCATCAGCAGCTCGACGTCGAAGGCGAAGCCGGGGCAGGTCTGCTGCGCGAGATAGCGCTTGACCGTCTTCGCCGGGAAGAGCTTGAAGCCGTTCTGGGTGTCCCGCACCCGCAGGCCGGTGAGCAGGCGGACGGTGCCGTTGAAGGCGCTTCCCGTGACCTTGCGATGGAGTGGCCCGCGTTCGACGACGGCGCCGGCGACGGCGCGGGAGCCGATCGCGATGTCGGCGCCCGCCTCGATCGCCGCGGTCAGCTTGGCGAGCTCGTCGAGGGGAGTGGAGAGGTCGACGTCGGCGAGGAGCACCCAGTCCCCCGCCGCCTGCCGGGCGCCGGCGGCGAAGGCCGCGCCCTTGCCGCGGTTGCGGTCGTAGGCGAAGACCGCCCGCAGGCGCTCGTTCTCGGCTGCGGCGGCCTCGAGCAGGCCGCGGGTGCGGTCGGTGCTGCCGTCGTCGACCACCAGCACCTCGTGCAGGCGCAGGCCGGCATCGGCCGCCGCCTTCCCGGCCTGGGCCTGGAGCTTTTCGAGAAGCGCCGGAAGGCGGACTTCCTCGTTATACGCAGGGATTACGATCGAAAGGCTGGCCGTTTGGCCGAGGCGCGAATCCACCGCCCGAACAATAGTCAGCTACCTTGCGGGGAGTGCTTCGCGTGCTCTTGAAGGTGACGGCGGGGGCCATCCTCAGCCTCTCGGTGGCAACCGGGACCGCCCATGCCCTGAGCCTGCAGCAGATCGGCGGCGGCTTCGAACGGCCGATCTACATCACCTCGGACCCCGGCAACCCGGAACGGCTCTTCGTGGTCGAGCGGGAAGGGATCGTCGATCTCGTCCAGAACGGCGAAGTGACGCCCTTCGCGGACATCCGCCCGGTGGTCTCTTGCTGCGAAGGCGAGCGGGGGCTGCTCTCGATCGCGCTCTCCCCCGACTTCGACACCAGCGGCCGCTTCTTCCTCTACTACACCGGCAGGGAAGAACCCGGCGAGATCCACGTCGCCGAAATGACCGCCAGCGGCAACAGCGCCGCCAGCTCCACCCTGCGCGACGTGATCACGCCGATCCCGCACCCGAACCAGACCAACCATGACGGCGGCCAGCTGCAGTTCGGCCCCCAGGGCGCGCTCTTCTTCGCGACCGGCGACGGCGGCGGCGAAAACGATCAGGAACAAAACGCCCAGGACCCGACCAGGGAGCTCGGGAAGCTGCTGCGACTGCCCTCGCCCGGCCCGCTGAAGGCCCCGGAAATCTGGAGCCTCGGCCTGCGCAACCCCTTCCGCTTCTCCTTCGACCGCACCACCGGCGACCTCTGGATCGGCGACGTCGGTCAGAGCGCGCGTGAGGAGGTGGACTTCGCCGCTGCCCCGGGCCTTGGCCAGGGCGCCAACTACGGCTGGAACTGCATGGAGGGGACCGAACCCGGGCCGGCCACCGACCCCCAGTGCGCGACGCCGCCGCCCGGCGGCTACGTGCCGCCCGTCTTCCAGTACCCCCACGAAGACCCCGGCGGCGGCGGGGCTTTCGGCTGCGCGATCATCGGCGGCTACGTCGCCCGCGGGCCCGGCCTCGGCGCCCTCTTCGGCCGCTACTTCTATGGCGACCTCTGCCAGGGGCAGATCCGCTCTTTCTCCCCCGCCTCCCCCTACACCACCGACCGCTCCGAAGGCGTCCACGTCGAAAACCTCGACTCCTTCGGCCAGGACTCCTGCGGCCGGCTCTACGCAGTCTCCAGCAGCGGCCCCGTCTACAGGCTGGTCGGGCCGGAACCCGCCACCTGCTCGATTCCCGTCTACACCCCTCCCCAGCAGGTCCAGGCGCCGTCCTTCATCGGCATCCGCGCGGTCAGCCGCAGGGTCAGGCGCCACCGCCGTGGCCTGATCAGCGTCTGGGTGACGCCCTGCAAGGGCCGTCGCGGCGATGCCGTCACCCTCTGGCGCGGGCGCCGGAAGATGGGCACCCGCTATCTCGGCCGCGCCTGCTCGGTCCGCTTCCGTCCCCGCATCGACCGCCGCTCCAGCTTCCGCGCGACGGTGCGGGAAAACGAAGAATTCCTGCCCGCGATCTCGCGCAAGGTGACGGTGAAGCCGGTCCGGCACCGGCGCCACTAGCGCGAGACCGCAAGAAACCCCAATAGTTCCGGTGTCTCGCGGTTTCGCGACGGTCAGTAGGTGCCGCCGAGCTTGCGGTGGTCCCAGGTGGCGGTGCGGAGCGCCGGGAAGCTGATCGCCACCCGTTTCGGGGCCTGGGCTTCCAGGGCCGCCTTGGCGTCGCCTTCGACAGCTGAGATGCCCTCCGCGTAGCGGACCGTCAGCTCCTCGGCGAAGCCGAGGACCGTCCCGAAGTCGCGATGGATCACCGCCTCGGACTCGAACATCGCGCCCCGCAGCTCCTCGTAGGAGCGGCCGGCCTCGACCAGCACCGTCGCCCGCGGGTCGCGTTCGAGGTTTCGCACCTTCTGCGACTTCGCGTAGGTCCAGATCCAGACCGTTCCGTCCCGGGGAACGAACCAGAGCGGCATCGAGTGCGGCCAGCCGCGCGGACCGAGGCTGGAGACGACGGCGATCCGCTCCTCGTCCAGCAGCTCCCCCAGCTCCCCATCGCTGAGCTTGATCTGGTCGCGCCGGCTCATACATGCGACTCTATGCGCACCGCTCGTGAAGACCTCGATCCTCATCTTCGACGGGATAACGGCGCTCGACGCGATCGGGCCGTACGAGGTGCTGAGGCGGCCGCCGGGATGGGAGGTCGAGTTCGTCGCCAAGGCGCAGGGGGAGGTCCGCGCCGACAGCGGCGCCCTCGGCCTCAGCGCCGACAAGGGCCTGGCTGAGGTCGAGCAGGCCGACATCGTGCTCGTCCCCGGCGGCAAGGGGAACCGGCCGCTCCTGGAGGACGAGGAGGTGCTCGGCTGGCTGCGCCGGCTCGGCCGGCAGAGCACCTGGACCACCTCGGTCTGCACCGGCTCGCTCGTCCTCGGGGCGGCCGGCCTGCTGGAGGGCAGGCGGGCGACCGGGCACTGGCTCTTCCTCGAGAGGCTGCGCGAGTACGGGGCCGAGCCGGTGCGCGAACGCTACGTCGAGGACGGCAGGCTGCTGACCGCGGCCGGAGTCTCGGCCGGGATCGACATGGCCCTGCACCTGGTCGCCCGCGAGGCGGGACCGGAGGTGGCGCAGGCGGTCCAGCTCGGGATCGAGTACGACCCCGATCCTCCGTTCGACTGCGGCTCCCCGGAGAAGGCGCCGCCGGAGATCGTCGAGCGGGTGCGGCGGATGTCTACCCCCGCCGCGCGAAGCTGACGAAGGCGTGCCAGGCCGGCTTCGGCCGGAAGCGGGAGCCGCGGCGGAACAGGCCCGAGGAGTCGCAGAAGGTGCAGGAGCCGCCGACGTCCTTCCAGGTGAACCAGTCGATCTGGCGGATCCCGAGGCGGCGGTGGTTGCCGATCAGGTAGCGGTAGGCGCTGCGCAGCTCCCGCGCCTGCCCGTGCAGGCCGACCTCGAAGGCGACGACCCGCGGGTCGTCCTGCGATCCCCACCCCAGCTCGGTCAGGTAGAGCCCGGCGCGGGCGTCGCGGTGGCGGACCTCGGTGCGCCGCATTTCCTCGACGAGGGAGCGCAGGGTGGCGATGTCGGCCGCATAGGGATGCAGCGCCACCGCATCGAAGTTCGCCTTGACGCCGCGCACCTCGTAGAGGCGGTCGAGGAAGTCGACCGCGTTCATCGCCAGCGGCGGGCCCTGGGGCGGATCGCCGAAGAGGCCGCCGAGGACGAGCTCCGCCCGCGGGTCGGCGCGCCGCATCGCCCGCTTGCTGACCGCCAGCAGGCGGGCGTAGCGCCCGGGCGAGACGGGCTTGGCGAAGTAGAAGTAGTTCTCCTCGTTCCAGATCTGCCAGGCCCGGATCGGCAGCTTCGGCAGCGGCTGCTTCGTGCCGGGCGCGTGTTCGAGCCAGAATTCCCCGTGGCGCCCGTAGCGTTCCACCGCAGCGCGGACGAATTCCCCCCAGGCCCGTCGCTGGCGCGCGTTGGCAACGGGCAAGACCCGTTCGTCGTGCGCGAGCCAGGCGGGGGTCGAGAAGAGGATCGGCAGGACTTCGAGGTGGTTTTCGGCGGCGAGCGCCACCGTCTTGTCGAGACCGCTCCAGTCGTATTCGCCGTTGGGGACCGGCTGCGCTGCCGCCCACGAGACCGGCATCCTCAGCGTCTCCACTCCCCCGGCCCGCATCCGCACCACGTCCCTCTTCCCGATCTGGGTCTGCGGCACGATGCCGAAGAAGCCGGGCGGCAGCGCCTGCGCCCCGGAGGGCGCCTTCAGCAGCAGAACGGTCGCGCCGAGGGCGACGAGCAGGAGCACGGCAAGTGCCTTGAGGAGTCTCATCCTCGTCACAACCCGACGGCCGCCGAAGAGTCGCGGGCCGCTCACGGCAGGCTCCCGGCATCCGCCACCCAGACGCTTTCGAAGCTCATGCGGGTGTGCTCGACGATCAGGTCGTAGTCGCGGTCGTAGTGCAGGACGCCGCCGCCGGTCAGGTGGGCGCAGGCGGCGATCACCAGATCCGATGGCGCCAGGCGATGATGGCCGATCGCCGAGAGCTCACGCTGCGCGTCGAGGACGACCCGCTCGACCTCGTCGTCGACAGGCAGGCGAGGCAGCTGCTCGAGGCGTCGCATCAGCTTCCCGTAGTCGGGGGCCGACCGGGCGGAGTACCCGGCCTCGAGCAGGAAGGGCAGGCAGACGGCAAGGCGCCCCTCCTCCACCCATCGCAGAACCGCGTCCTGCCGGTCCGGCGGGATCCCGCCGACCAGCAAGCGCGACCAGGCGGAGTTGTCGAGGAGCAGCAACCTACTCGTCGTAGTTCGCGACCAGGCCCAGATGCTTGACCTCTTCGACCGCCGCGAGGTCGACCTCCGGTCCATTGCCGCACCGAATCCATTCAGCGAGGTCCTTCCGCGCTCGACGTGCCGGCTCACTCTGAGCCCTGAGCTCTCGAACCTTGTCCCGCGCTCCACGGATGACTAAGTCAGACAGCTCCACTTTCTCTCCCCCCTGCAGGCGGCGCAATTCGTCCAGCACTGCCCTGACCGGCTCGGTCTCAGTGATCATGTGGCGTGGTCTCGTCGTCGGCACGAGCTAAGTGTAGCACCGTGCAACACCTACGGCATGCAGACTAACGAGCCGGAAGCAGCTCCAGCTCGGCCCACGGCCCTTCGCCGCGCATCGGCTGGGTGCGACCCTCCAGCCAGTCGGCCTGCAGGTCGTCGTAGTGGGGGCTGGCGGGGTGGCCGGACTGGCCGGTGAACATCTGCCAGCGGGAGCGGTCGGGGTCGGTCGGGTCGGCGATCATCCGCCAGCTCGGCGCCCAGACGGCGTTGTAGGGGTCGTTGGGGTCGTAGGCGATCTGGCTGACCGTCTCCTGGGCGCCGCCGGCGCGGAGGCGGCGGTTGAGCAGGCGGTCGAAGAGCGGGTTGGCGTCGCCGAGCGGGTGCGGGAACTTCATCTCGTGGACGCGGCCCCAGCGCCAGGCCGCCGGATCGGGGCCGAAGCGCTCCTCGAGGTCGTCGAGCGCCCCGGCCAGCGCCTCGAGCACGAGGTCTTCCCAGGGGCGGCCGATCAGCCGCGGGTCTTCCTCCTCCCAGAGCGCCATCAGGTGCGAGTGCCAGCGCCAGGGCGAGGTGCTGTGGGCGGTGAAGCCGTTGTCGTTGCGATCGAGCCAGCGCTCGCAGAGGTCGCGGTCGCCGATCGCCGATCGCGCCACTTCCCTGGCCAGCCGCAGCAGGAAGGCCTGGTAGATGGTGCCGGCGATCGTCTCCCGGTCGAGGTTGCCGTCCCAGCTGCGCAGCCGCTCGATCGCGCTGCGCTCGCGCTGGCCGCGCGGGTGCAGGCGGCAGAGGCGCCGCGCCGCCTCGACCCCGGGAATCGAGTAGTTGTCGTTCTGGATCGCCTCGAAGCTCTCGAAGTCGTGGGTCTCGCGCGCCTCGATCAGTTCCTCGATCCGCTTCGCCCGATAGCCGTCGAGCCAGTCGCTGGTGATGTGGTGCGGGTACTCGTCGCCGACGATGCGGTTGTTGGCGGTGACCAGGAAGCCGCTCTCGGGGTCGACCACCTCCGGCAGCTCCCCGTAGGGCACCGTCCCCTCCCACTCGAACTCGCCGGTCCAGCCCGGCTTCGGCAGGTCGGGGCAGCCGCCGCGCCGCCGCGGCAGGCGGCCGATCAGTTTGTAGCCGATCGAGCCGTGGCGGTCGGCCCAGATCATGTTCGAGGCGGGCGAGGTGTGGCCTTCGAGCCGCGCGACCAGCTCCGGGCCGGAGTCGATCTCGAGCAGCTCGAAGATCCCGGCGAAGGCGGTCGGTTCGGAGAGCGTTTGCCAGGCGAGCGCCAGCGGCTCGCCCTCGTCGGCGCCCAGCGCGGCGTTGACGATCGGCCCGTGGTGGGTGCTGCGCACCTCCACCTCGACCGGGCTCCCGCCCTTGACGAGGATCTCCTCCCGCTCGATTTGCAGCGGCCGCCACTCGTCTTCGAACAGGTAGCGATCGCCCTCGACCCGCTCGACGAAGAGGTCCTGGACGTCGGCCATGACGTTGGTGATCGTCCAGCAGACGTCGTTGTTCTGGCCCATGTAGATGCCCGGCATGCCCGGCATCGAGGCGCCGCGGACGAAGCGCCCGTCGTGGCGCAGCTCGATCTCGAACCAGATGCCCGGCATGCTCGGCGGCAGGTGCGGGTCGCCGGCGATCAGCGGCGACCCGGTGGCCGAGCGCCGGCCGCTGACCGCCCAGTTGTTGGAGCCCGAGGCCTCGGCGGCGAGGCCGATCGAGCGGCGCACGGCGTCGATCTGCTCGACCAGCGGCATCCCTTCGCCGCTGAACGCGGTCTGGTCGACCACCGGGTTGCCGGCGGGATAGACCGGGTCGAGCCGTGCCGCCAGCTCGGGGCCCAGCTCGCGGACCATGTCGGAGCGCAGCAGCTCCCGCTCCCAGTTCGTGGAGAGGCCGAAAGCGAGCAGCTTTCCGAGGCTGAGGATGTCGACCGGCGTCCACGGCTCCCAGCCCAGGCGCAGCACCTGCATCTCGAAGGGCAGCGCCCGCGCGTCGGCGGCGGCCTGGTTGACCCCCGCGCAAAAGCGCTCGAGATGGGCGCGCAGCTCGGCGTCGAGCTCGGTCTCCTCGCGGCGGGCGATGCGCCGGATCCCGAAGGTCCGCATCAGGCGGTCCACCGCGACTCCCTCCTCGCCCGCCATCTCCGCCACTCGGCCCTCGACCACGCGCCGGTAGAAGTCCATCTGCCAGAGCCGTTCCTGGGCGTGGCAGTAGCCCTGCGCGAAGAAGAGGTCCTCCCGCACGTCAGCCTCGACGTGCGGCACCCCCCAGCGATCACGCCGCACCCGCACCGGCCCGTGCAGTCCCTCGGCCTCGATCGTTCCCTTGACCTTCGGCAGGGGCCGCCGCATCAGCCGGTGCCAGAGAACGGCCGCGCCGGAGGCCGCGAGTCCGGCCGAAACGGCGCCGCCAAGCAGCCCCGCCTTCTCGACCCTCCGCATCTCCCGGCGCCTTGCCATGGCCACTGTGTATCACGCCTGGCCAGCCGGCCAACCCCGTTATCAGCGGCCGATGACCTCGGCGGCGAAATCGACGAGGCGCTTGGCTCGACGCATGACTTTCCGAACCTCCGGAACGCTCATCCGTAAGAAGCCATATTGGGCTTTGTCTTTCAGGTTCGGCAGCTCGCCGAGATCTGCGGCCGCTTTGTCGCCGCCTACCGTGATCTGGGTAAGAAGCTGCTCCGCATCGCGGTGGATCTCGGGCATATGGCTATTTTTTTAGCCATAGGAATATTTTTATGCCTCTAGCTCGCCGGGCAGCCGCCCCTCGGCCTCGAGCTTTTCCAGGTGCGCCTCCATTGCCATCGCCGCCATCGGCAAGAGCTCCATCGGGATGTCGTCCCAGACCGTGGCGAGGAGGCTGGCGCGGGAGCGCTCGCCTGCGTCCAGGGCCTCCAGGAGGCGGCGCTCGCGCATCTGGCGGTGCTCGACGTATTCGGCTAGCTTGGCGCCGGGGTCGGTGATCCACGGGCCGTGGCCGGGAGCGATCAGCTCGATCTCCTGCTCCTGCAGCAGCGCCAGAGAGTCCATGAAGGCGGCAAGGGAGTTGCCGCCCGGGGGGACGATCGTCGAGCCGAGGCCGAGGACGAGGTCGCCGCTGAAGCAAACGCCGGTTTCGGTGAGGAAGCAGACGTGGTCCTCGGCGTGGCCGGGGGTGGCGAGGGCGCGGAGGCCGAAGTGCTCTTCGCCGCCGCTCGGCAGGACCACCCCCGCCTCGAGCTGGTCGGCACCCTCGGTGTGGTCGCCGTGTGAGTGGGTGAGGAGGACGAGGCCGATCCCGCCGCGCTCGGTCGCCGCTGCGCGGATCGCATCGAGGTGGCCGGGGTCCGCCGAGCCCGGGTCGATGACGACGCAGGGGTCGGATCCGAAGAGGTAGGTATTGGTCCCTTCCAGCGTCATCGGCCCCGGGTTGGGGGCGACGATCTTCAGGACCTCGGGATGACCAGGCGCCTCGTTCACGAAACGACCTCGCTTGCAACTGGAGAGTTAACCGTCCTATAGCACGGTCAACTCTCCAGTCGTCAGGCTGCCTCGGCTTCTTTGGCGATCGCTTCGCGCGCGTCCTTGGGCTCGAGGACGACCAGGTCGCCGGCGCCGCGGAGGATCTCGCGCACCAGCCACGGCTTGCCCGCGTAGGGCAGCTCGACGACGACGGCGCCGTCGGCGAGCTCCTCGACCACGGTCCGCTCCTCGCGCAGCCAGCGCGCCCGCTCGGGCGAGACCCAGACCCGCGCCACCTCGGCGGTCGGCACCTCGCCGTGGGTCATCCAGCCCTCGACCCCGGCGAACTCCTCGACTTCCGGCCGCGGCTCGAAGCTCTCCCCGGAGAGGCGCGCCTCCTTGACCCGGTCGAGCTTGAAGTGGCGGACGCCGTCTTTGGTCAGGTCGTAGCACTCCACGTACCAGCCCTCTTTGCCGTTCTCGAGCCGGTAGGGCTCGACCCGGCGCTCGGTGAACTGGTCCTCGTTCTCCTTGTAGTAGGAGAGCTCGAGCACCCGGCTCTCGGCGATCGCCTGGTTGACGAGGCGGGCGATCTCGGCGTCGCCGCCGCCAGCCGAGGCGATCTCCAGTCCCTCCTCGGAGGGATCGTGGCCGAGCGCCTTGACGATTTTCTGGCGCGCCGTCTGCAGGTCCGACTGCGGCAGGTGGTCGCCGAAGAGGTCGATCGCCGCCACCAGCGCCTTCGCCTCCAGCGGCAGGAGCCGTGCGGGGCGGGCGAAGTTGTCGCCGTAGGGCTGCGAATCGACCTCGATCTCGTCGCCGATGATTTCCGCGTAGAGCACGTAGGTGCCGCCGCCGAAGTTGACGACGTTCAGCAGGTCGATGTCCTCGCGCAGCTCCTCGGCCGTCAGCTCCAGCCGCTCGCGCAGGTCTGCCGTCCGCAGCCGCTCGCCTTTTTTCGCCGCTTCGATCAGCAGGCCGGCGAGGGTGACGAGGCGGGCGAAGCGCTCGGGCCGGATCGCCGCCTCGCCGCGCCCGTTGGAGCGGGCGCGCTTGGGCTGCTCGTCGAGCGGGCGGTCGACGATCTTCGCCGGGCTGAAGCCGTTCTCGTGGCGCGCCTTCAGCAGCTCGCGGCGCTTCTCGGTCTCCTCGCGCAGGTCCTCGGGGCCGAGCACCTCGGCGTTCGCCCGCCAGCGCAGGACCCAGGCGATCAGCTCGCGCTCGGAGGCGTAGCTGGTCTCGAAGACGCAGCCCTTGCCGGGAGCGCCGTCGGACTTCTTCGCGCCCCGCAGCTCGCCGTAGGTGCCGTAGTCGCGTTCGATCAGCCAGGCGATCCGCTCGCGGATGAAGATCTTCGCGGTGCCTTTCGTCTCCCCCAGCTGCCAGTCGGCGCGGCTGCCGTAGTCGCGCCGGTCGAAGTCCTCCGGCGGCGAGAAGTCGTGCTCGGCCTTGGAGGCGTAGCCGACCTTGCCCTGGATGCGGGAGAGCCGGAAGACCCGCACCGCGTCGCGCTCGTGTGCGTGGCCGATCAGGTAGAACTGGCCGCCGCGGAAGACCAGGTGGTAGGGGTCGACCTTGCGCTTTTCGGTCTCGCCCCGCTCCATCGTGTAGTAGGTGAACTCAATCGTCTTGCGGCGGCTGATCGCGGTCTCGATCTTCGAGAGGCGCTGGGAGAGGTCGCGGCCCCCGGCGGAGGCGGTCATCGCCATCTCGACCGGCGCGCGCTCGCCCTCGGCGAGCGGGTTGGGATGGCCCCAGGCGACCTGCTGCAGCGCCAGCCGCAACGGCTCGGCGTAGGCGAAGCCGCCGTCGGTCAGCAGCATCAGCGCCGTCGACAGCGCCGCCAGCTCGTCGTCGGAGAAGGAGATCGGGTCGAGGTAGAAGTTCTCCGGCGGCAGCGAGTAGAGCTCGGCCTCGAAGAAGCCCTCGCCGGGCTTCTCGACGCCGAGCTGGATCCCGAGGCTCTCCAGCTCCGCGCGGTCGGCGTAGAACCGCCGCGCGAACGCGTCGTCGTTCATGTCGCTGTAGCCCTCCACCTCGCGCTTGATCTCGAGGGCCGAAACGGGCCTTCCCTGCGCCATCAGAAACGAGATGAGAGAGAGCTGTCTGATCAGCTTCTCGGTGTCCTTCGCCACGGTCGGCAGGATAGTCTGCGCGCACCGGATGGACATCCTCCGAAACCTCTTCGGCGCCCTAACCGCAGGCATTATCCGGCTTTTGGTGACCGTGGGGATCCTCGCCGCGGTCTATTTCCTCCTCGTCAGGCCCGCCCTGGACACGACCGAGAAGATCGGCCACGAAGTCAACGTCAACGTCCAGCAGCGCCTGAAGGAAGCCAACATCGGCAGGACGGTCGACGACGTCAGCCGCCAGGTTCAGCGCGAGATCAAGCGCTCACTGCGCCACGCGCCGAGCCACAGCGCCGCCGACAAGCTGGTGCGCTGCATCCAGCGCGCCCACCAGGACGTCCACGAGATCGAACGCTGCAACGAGAGGTACTAGCGCGACGCCTAAAAGAGCGCGACGCCCGCGAGGGTCGCGCAGCTGCCGATCAGGGCGACGGAGACGGCGACCGCGCCGGCAAAGAGCGTGTGCTGCATCCGGTCGAAGCGCTGATTCATCTCCCCGAACTGCTTTTCCATCCGCGTTTCCAGCCGGTCGAAACGAGCGCCGACCTCCCGGAAGCCGTCGTCGACCTTCTTGTTCAGGTCGTCAAGCCGCTCGTCAGTCCATTTCTCTCTCGGCATCATCACCGCCACGAGCTTAGCGTAACGAATCGTCTGAGACGAAACACGCGCAGAAAGTAAAAAAATGACGCGCCGCTTCGTGCCGTTTCTGGAACTTCAGGCCGCGCGCTGGGCGAAGAAGGCGCTACCGGACAGCGCCCGGTCGAAGCCCGACCAGGACTCGCCGGCCGGTAGCTGGCGCTCGAGGCGGTCGAAGCTGCCGAGGCGGCCGCCGAGGTTGTCGATCATGTGGACGAGGACGGCCTCGCGGGTGGCGGGGACGACCGGGGAGCCGTGCTCGAGCGAGCCGTGGTGGCTGAGGATGATGTGGAGGACGCACTGGGCGAGGCCGGGGTCGAAGCCGGGCAGGTCCTCGATCGCCCGCCGCACGGTGTAGTAGCCGAGTGGGATCTCGCCCTGGAGGCGACCGGCGTCGGTGAGGTCGATCGCCAGCGGATCGTCGTTGTAGGCGACGCACTTGCCGATGTCGTGCAGGAGCGCGCCGGTGACGGCGACATCGCGGTCGATGCCGGGGAAGAAGTTGGCGGCGGCGGAGACAGCCTGGGCGACCGAGAGCGTGTGCTCGAGCAGGCCGTGCCGGTAGGCCTGGTGGTAGGTCTTCGCCGCAGGAGCGTCGCGGAAGCGCTCCCAGGTCTCCGAGCTCTTCCCGAAGAAGAGCTCGAGCAGCCCGCGCAGGTTCGGGTTCTGCACGGTCGCCAGCAGTTCGCGCAGCTCGCCCTCGAGCTGGTCGGCCGAGACCTGCGACTCCGCCGCCAGGTCCTCGGCGGCGTACTCGTGCGGCTCGGCCTCCCGGATCGCGCTGACCTTGATCTTCGCCCCCCAGCGCTCGCTGATTTCGAAGACGCCGCTGACGAAGACCGGCGAGCCGGTGCAGCAGAGGGCGTACAGCGCCTCCGCCTCCTCCCAGCAGACCGCCTCGTCGGTGCCGGTCGCGTCGCCGACCGACAGCCGCAGCCAGGGCTCGCCGTTGCGCTTGCGCCGCAGCTCCCGCTCCCGCACCGCGTAGACGCCGCGCACCCGCTGGCCGTCCTCGAGCTCGCCGAGGGGGACGCGCAGCACGGGCTCGGCAGGGGCATCGACCTCGGCGAGAGCATCGATCTGCGTCTGCTCGCTCATCGTCCGTCCAAGGTAGAGACGGCAGCGGACGCGCCGTAGGCTGCTGACGTGTGGGCAGCGGCGAGAGAGACGGCGGCGGCTTCGGCGGCGCTCGGCGCCTATGCGATCACGGTGCTGCCAAGGCTGCGGCCGGAGCTGCGGCGGTGGCGAAAGCTCGCTGAAGCGCTGCCGGACCCCGACCGCCGCCGCCAAGCGCTCGGCTCGCTCGAGCAGAAGCGGAGCAACGTCGAGGCGGTTGCGGTCTTTGCCACCCTGGCGCCCCTCCGGCGCCGGCGGGCCGTCCTCGGGGCGATCGTGCCGCTGCAGATTGCGATCGACTACCGGGACACGCTCGAAGAGGCGGGCGGGGCCGGGGACGAGGCGCGCGACGCCTACCTCACCGCGCTCGACGCAGCCTGGGCGCAAGAGACCGCGTCCCTGGCCGGCTGCAGCGCGGTCGCCCCGCTCCTGCGCGCGGCCACCGAGCGCTGCGCAGAAGGCCAGCGCCGCACCCACGCCGCCGCCACGGGCGAGCCCATCGAGCTGCGGCGCTGGGCGGAAGGGTTGCCGGGACCCGGCGACTACCGCTGGTGGGAGCTCGCCGCCGGCGCCAGCTCCTCCGTCGCCGCGCACGCGCTGATCGCAGCAGCGGCCGATCCGTCGGCAAGCGCCGAGACCGCAGCTGCGACGAACGCCGCCTACAACCCCCCGATCGGCGCCCTCACCGTCTTCCTCGACGACCTCGTCGACCGCGAGGCCGACCGCGAGGCCGGCGAGCACAACTACCTCGCCTACTACGAGAGCCCAGCCGAAGCCGCCGAGCGGCTCGGGTCCATCGCAGGCGATGCGATCGAGCAGGCCGCGAAGCTTCCTCGTCCGGGCCGCCACCGGGCGATCCTCGCCGGCGTGGTCGGCTTCTACCTGAGCGATCCGCGAAGCCGCGCCCCTTCCGTCGCCCCGGTCGCGACCAGGCTGATGGCCGCCCTCGGGCCGGCGGCCCGGCTCCTAGCAGGCGCTGTGGCACTGCGGCGGCAAATCGCACAGGTGCCCGACGCAAACAGCAAGGGGGAACCAGGGTAGAGACCCCCGAGCGTTCATGTTTGCGTCTAGCCGATCCCCCGCCTTGGGGAAAACCGGGGGGGCTGCAGGGCACCAGGATCGCCAACGACAGAGCTGGGAACTCGCATCGCGAGCGAATCGCCTATATAAGAACATAGACAGACCGCTTTGTCAAGACGCCGCTTGAGACCTGAACTCCTCGGCATGGAGTTTCGCCTCCTCGAAGCCGAGAAACTGGAGCAGGACCATCAAGTGCATCTCCGGGAGCAAAGCGGCAAGCTGGTGGGCCTGCCCCGCCCTCAGGCGGTCACCCGCAACCAAGGCGATCCCGGCAATGGCTGCCGACGGGCCGCCGGGACCCGCTCTGGCCGGGACCGGTACCGCCTCCTCCAGAAGCTCCAGCGACTCGCGTACAACCCGGCGATATCGCTCCCCTAAGCGACTTTGGGTGGGGAAATCGAGCAGCGAGGTCGCCATCTGCGGCTCCTCGACGAGAAACGCGATTGCGGCGTACAACCCTGCGCCCACCCGCTCCGGCCATGTGGCCGCATTGCTGCAGGCGTCACGGGTCCTCTTCATCCATTCGGCCAAGGCAACGGCGAAGTGGTCGGCGTCGGCCCGCGATAATTCATGCCCATCATTGGCCTGCTCCACTCCACGTCCCCTTCCGGCTCGACGGAATAGGAACGCTAACAGACCAACAGACCGAATGTTGTCGGTTTATATGCCGCGGCAGCCGCGGGTGATCGCGATGCTGATCCGCCGGCCGTCGATCAAGGTGTAGGTCACCTTTGCCAGTGAGAAGAAACCCGCGGTGAACCGCGGCGGAATCGGGCAGCTGGCGCTCAGGAAGCTTTGCCTCCGCCCGTGGAACCGGTAGCTCCGGCCGAGCCTCATCTTGAACCGAGCCAAGTGCGGCCAGGGGCCGAGCGAACCCGGAAGATCGGCGCCGATGGTCAGGCCCAGGCGCCCGTGATGCCGTTCGAACCGGAACGGGAGAACGACGACGGTGGGCGGCCGGCGGGCATATGCGTACAGCAGCAGCAACCGGTGCCCGTCCTCGAGCGGGCCGTTGAAGGCGAGCAGGTGCGCGTGGATCTGAAAAGCCCCCTGGCCCGGGATCACGACAGCGGCTTCGACCGTCCCGCGGCCGAGGAGAGCTGGACGGCAAACGGCCAAGGCCCTGCCTCGGGTCGCGTTGCGCAGGCGGCGGACCGTGCAAACCGGCAGGCCCCGGGTGGAGACGACGCCCTGCGTCGGCAGGCCGACTTCGACGCGCTTCACCCTGGGCAGCAGACTTCCGTCAACGGTTCTCAGGCCGGCTGCGAGGTTCAGGTCCACGGGACTGGGGAGTCGCCTGGAAAGCTCGAGCGGCGTGATGTGGCCACGCAGCGCAACCTGGAGGTTTCCGGCCTGATGACGCTCGCCTGCAGCTCCCGCAGCGAACCAGATCGCAATCCCGGCCGCGATCAGAAGGGCCGCGGCAGGAGCACGGATGCGAACCGGCGGCCTCACCCGAAGCGGGAGAACTTGAAGCTGCAGTATTCGAAGCCGAATGCGAGCACGACGTTGTTGGCGAGGTTGCCATTGTGGATGAAGCGGGCGGTCAGGCGCTGCGCCGCGATCGCCTCTTCCCCGCGCAGCTTCGCCGTGATCTCGATCAGGTAGCGCTCCTGCTGGTTGAGATAGGAGAACCACTTCTTCAGACGTTCGAGATCGGCGGGCGGTCTCGGCACGGCCGAGATCTGCTTCACGGTCGAGCCGAAGATCGAGGCGGCCTTTGCGAACTTGGGCACCGCCACGCGCAGCCGTTCGTGCTGGATATCGCTACGAGCGCCCTTCATCGCCCGCTGGGTGGCGAGAGCGTCGGGCTTGCAGATCGCCTCGAGCCTGTCGACGTATTCTCGGCGCGTCGGCGCATCTTCCGCCGCGGCAACCGCGGTCAAAGTCATGACCGACACCAGCGCCACGGCAGCACCAAGTCCCCTCCAACGCTTCCCGATTGCGATCACCCTCCTTCTTCCGCGGCCCGTATCTTCCCCGAACCCTCTCCTGAAGGAACAACCTTACGACGCGGAAGGATGCGGTCGAGTGCGGGGGGGACCCACCACACTCGGTTGCCCAAGAGCAGCATCAGCGCCGGAAGCAGAACGATCCGCACCGCGGTCGCGTCGAGCAGGATCGCGACCGTCAGCCCGACGCCCATCTGACTGACCGTCGCGATCGACGCCGTGGCGAACGAGACGAAGACCGCGGCCATGATCGCGGCGGCGCCGGTGATCACCCCCGCGGTCGTGCGCAGGCCGTGCTCGATCGCTCTTCGGTTGTCGCCGTGGCGGTCGTAGTCCTCGCGCATGCGAGCGATCAGGAAGACCGCATAGTCGATCGACAGCCCGAAGGTGACGCCGAAGATCCCGGCAGCGCCAATCGTGTCGATATAGGGATGGCCGCCTAGGGGGTAGCCGGCGGGGATCTGGCAGACCAAGGTCATCACGCCGAGAGCCGCCGCCACCGTGGCAAGGTTCAGGACCACGGTCAGCAGAGCCAGCAGCGGCGCCCGCAGGAGGACCACCAGCGCCGCCAGGGTGAGGAGGATGAAGGCGCCGATCGCTACCGGCAGGCGCGCTCGGGTCGCCGTGCCGTAGGTGTTGAGACCGGCGGCGCCGCCGGCCACGCCGGTCCGAAGACCCGTCTCATCGGCGAGCTTGTCGGCGACGGCCTGAAGGCGCCGGCCGGTCTGACGCGATCCTTCCGTGCTGAAGGGGTGGGTCGAAATGACGAGGAGGCGGGCCGCCTGTCCCCCGCGCTGGAGGGAGACCGCCTCGCCCGCGAGCGCCCGCTGCCGGGGCGGAGCTCCATCCAGCGCGGAGAGGACGAAGAAGCCGGATTCGAAGAGGTGAGGAGAGTCGCGATCGAGCCGCCGCACCCCTCGCTCGAGCGGGGCCGAGACCGCCGCGACCCGGATGCCAGCCCGGCGAAGGCCGTGCTGCAGCGGGTAGGAGCGGTGGTAACCGTCCTCCAGTCCCCGCTGGAGGGAATCAGCCCCGCCGCGCAGTTCGCCGAGCCCCCCGGCAAGGCGCTCCGCCCCCGCGCCCAGCCGCCGCAGCCCGCCGGTGAGACCGTCCGCGGCCTCACCCAGGCGCCCGACGCCGCTCGTCAGCCGTTCGCCGCCCGGCACCAGTCGGTTGAGGCCGCCGTTGACCTCTTGGGCGATCCCGCGCAGGCGCCGCACTTCATTGCGGTTGGTGGCGATCGCCCGCACCAGGACCCGTGCCTGGTTTGCGGCCCGACTCAGGGAGGGTTCGTCGCGCGCCGCCCTTTCCAGCTCCCTGGCCAGCCGCCTGGCGCGCGCCTGCTCGCCCCCGCGGACCCGCGGCAGCAGCGAGCGCAGCCCGAGGGTGAGGGAGAGCGTCCCCACCGCGACCCGTCGCTGGCCCCTGGCCAGGCGCTTGCTGCCGCTTTCCAGCTGCCCGATCGCGTCGCTTGCCGTCGTCCCTCCGACAGCAGCGCGGCGCAGGCCTTCGGCGAGGAGGTCGGCGCCGGCACGGGCATGCTGGGCTCCCTCCGCGAGCAGACCGCTGCCGGCGGAAGCTCGATCGAGACCGCCGCGGAGGCGTTCGACGGCCCCCGCCGCCCGCCGTAGCCCCGGCCCGAGACGGCTCAGCTGCCCGACGCCGCGCCTGGGAGCGCTCAGCCGAGCTCCCAGCGCCTGCAGCGGCGCCGTCCGTCGGGCGAGGGCGGCTGGTCCGATCACGGTTCGGATCCCTGGCTGCCGAGCTATCCGCCGCTGCCAGAGCGCCAGCTGCTTCAACCGGCTCCGAGTCGTGATCGGTCCTTCCCGCGTCGCCGCAACCAGCACGAACGGCGCCTCCCAGCCGGGGCCGACTGCCCGGTCGATCTCTTCGGCGTCCTGCCGAGCCTGATTGGAGGGCGGCAGCTCGTCGACGCCCGGCGCGCCGGTGGCGAGGCCGATGGCCGGAGCCATCATCAGCAGCACGGGCAGCGCGACGAGGGCTGCGGCAGCGAGCGGACGCCGCAGCGCCGCGGTGGCGGCCGCGGCCGCCGTCCAGCGTCCACCGGCCGCCCGCCGGCGGCCGATCGGGACGGCGTTGATCCGCGGCCCCAGCAGCGCCAGCAAAGGTGGAAGCGCGAGGACCGAGATGACGACGCTGATCGTCGCCACCACCGCCGTCCCCAGACCGAGCGAGAGCAGCAGCGAGCCCGGCTGGGCGAAGCTCGAGAAGACCAGGGCGACCGTCAGCGTGGTGCCGGCGAACACGGTGGTGCGGCCGGCGCTGGCGCGGGTCCGTGCGGCGGCAGGCCAAGAACCGTCCCCCCGCCCCAGCTCCTCGCGGAACCGGGAGACGATCAGCAGTGAGTAATCAACCCCGAGCGCCAGGCCCATCATCGTGCAGACGACGAGCGAGAGGGCGTCGATCGGCAGCGCCGTGCCGAGCAAGACCAGCATCCCGCGGCCGGCGAAGACAGTGAGAGCGCCGAAGGCCAGCGGTATCGCCGCCGCAACCAGCGAGCGGAAGACGAACAAAAGGACCAGGACCAGCAGCGGAGCCGCCAGCAGCTCGGCCCGCTCGGTGGCACCCAGCGATTCCTCCTGAAGGGCCCGGGTGACGTCGGCGAAGCTCGACTGCGTCGCCTCGACCGGCGGCCGCACGTGTCGCTCCAGCAACTCCGACAACGCCGGCGCCGTCTTCCGCATCGCGTCCGTCGCCGATACGTGGAAGTCGACGAGGACGAGTGCCCGCCGCGGCCCTGGCCGCAGCGCGGCCAGCGAGCCACGGTCCCAAGGCGAGATCACGGTGGCCCCCGGTTGTCGCCGCAGCTCCGCCACGAAGCTCTCCCCCTGGCGATCGAGGGCCGGCGCCGGCCCTCGGAGGAGGATGACGAACGGCGAGGATTCGCCGAAGGTTTGGCGGACGAGGTCTTCCGCTTCAGCGGTCTTCGTCCCCGCGATTCGCACGGAGACCGGCTCCAGCTTCTGCTCGACGCCCAACCCGACCAGACCCAGGCCGAGGCAAGCAGCTAGTACTAACGCCAGGCCGGCACGGGCACGCCGGTACATCACCGACCGTCGATCCCTCCCATGGGGGGCAGATTCTACGCCACTCGCCTAGCGGCGAGGAGGCAGGAGGCAGCGGGAACCATTGAGAACGGACTCAGACCACAAGTACGGGCTGAGTTTCGAGCGAGGGTCCTAGGAAAGCTAGGAACTGACAACCGAACCGCCGACGTCGAGAATCTCTCGCGCGCTCGAGCGCACGTGCTTGGGCAGCTTGTACCTGCTCGCGGGCCGGCCGACGGTGCACCCATCGCTGCTCCCGTCCTCCTCGGCGACTATTCCCGTTGCGATCAACGCAGCCAGGTGCCTTCTAATGGTTGGAACGCTCGCCCCGCAGCTTTCCGCCAGATCCGCGATCGTTGCCGTTCCGGTACCAACAAGTACCTGTACAACCGCGAACCTCACGGGGTCGGCGATTCCCTCGAGCCACCCATTCGAGCGCTGCGCCGACCGCTCCTCTGCCTTCAACATCTCTCCTTTGCTGGTCTGCTGCAGTGTCGCCCAGGCGTCACGTCCGACAAAGCGAGACAAATAAGAACAAACGCGGACCAGAATGTCAAGGAACTGGATCATCCGGCCAAAGAGGCTCCGGTGGCCGGCGAGGGCCGCTCATCGCACCCTGCAATTGCGCACCAGGGTTTCGCTCAGCGTCGGGCCTTCGTAGAAGAAGAAGCTCGCCCTCGCCAGCGGAAAGGAGGTGCCGGGGAAGCCTTCGGGCGCCGGACATCCTGCGCTCAGGTAGCTCCTCCCGTGGCGGGTTACGTTGTTCAGCGTAACGCTGATCCCGGTGACGAAGCCGACGTGGGCGTCCACCGAGGGGAGGTTGCCCCGCAGGATCGTGCCGAAGCTCCCGTGGCCGCGGCCGATCGACAGCGGCAGCGTGAAGGAGGTCGGCAGCGGTTCGGTGCCGTAGATATGGAGATAGATGACGGGCTTGCCGTGCTCCACGCCATTGAAAGCCGTGACGGTGCCTCTGGATGGATAGGGAGACTCTTCGGGGATCGAGACTGCGGCGTTGAACTGACCCTGCCCAACCCTCGCCGATGCGCAGACCTTGCGCGCGTAGGTGGTACTGGACGGCTGGATCTGGGCGAAGCTGCAGGTGGGCATCGCCTCGGGGTCGATGCGGGCGCCCCGGCTGATCGAGATTTCGATCCGGTCGAGGCCCGGGGGGTCGGTGCCGTCCGTGGTCGAGACGTCGCCGCCCAGCCTGACGGCAATCGGCGCCTCGCCGGTGCGGGGCAGCTTCTTCGGGGTGAAGCTGCCGCTGAAGGCAACCCGGAGGCTTCCCTTCTGAGCGACCTCTGCAAGTGCGTAGGAGGCGAAGGCCAAGCCGAGGACGCCGAGGCCCAGCACCGCGAGGAGATGGCTTCGCCGCTTCACTTCCGCCTGTGCTTCCTGCCCCTGCATCTCGCTTTCAGAGGCGGGTGCGTAATCGCCGTCAGGTTGCTCTGGGCGACGAAGCGGGCGTTGGCGCGACGCCGGTCATGGCAAGGGTTTCCCGCGTTTGCGATCAGGCTGCGCTTGCCGCCGAACAACGTCATCGTGAAGCTGGCGACCGGAGCATCGGGAAGAGCTTCGAAGTTGGCGCGGATGCCGCCCCGGGAGGAGTCGATCCGCCCCGGGACTTCGATCTCGATTCCGCCGCGCCCATGCAGGTCGGCGACGAGGTCGGGGATCGAGCCCTTCGAGGAGCGCAGGTAGACCGGGCCTTCCAGGGGCGCTTCCAGCAGCGGCGTCACCGCCCTCGCTTTGCCATAAATCGAACCGGCCGGGCATTTTCCGGCCTTGAACTGAACCCGGGTGCACACTTCCTTTATGTGTTCCTGGGCGAGGAAGAGCGAAGGCGGGAGGGTGACGGAGACGGCCTGCAGGTTGGCGCCGCGGCCGGGCTTGTAGCTGGCCCGCAGGGAGGGGTGCCCGGCGTGGCGCACCGAGCCGAGGAGGCGAAGCGAAAGCCCTGGGCGGAAGCCCAGCGCGGTACAGCCGATCAGCTGGTAGCGCTGGGTGGAGGTGGCGCTGGTGTCGTCCGCGGGGTCGAAGGGGTTGGCCCCGGCCCCTCCCAGGCGCGAGTCCACTGCCATCGGGTCGCAGCTGGTGGGATTGACCATGAAGTTGGGGCGGTCGACGTAGACCCGGATGTCGCGCAGGTGCAGCGGAATACCGTCGAGGATGTGAGGGATCGGGTCGGAGCCCGCCGCGTCGAGGGAGACCTGGGCGCTACGGGGGTCGACCCGGATCGCCTGGCGAACGACCACCACCCCCAGGTCGAAGGGGCCGACGAGCGCCGCGTCGATCGCGACCACGGAAAGCGGCGCGCCGTGGTAGGGGCCGGCGAGGTAGAGGCCACCCGGTGCCCACGCGAGGGTGGCGCCGGTGCCGTAGCCGGCCATCGTGCGGCCGATCGAGCTGGACGACGGGCAGCTGGGGTTGGCCTGCTCTTCGACGCCGGAGCGGCGGGCCGCAGCGGCGATCGCCTCGTCCGAGCAGGTCGAGATCCCTGCGATCTTGCCGAGCAGGCCCGGCGGGAAGGTCGCCGAGTAGGAGGTGATCTCCTGTTCGGCGTCGGTGCGGCTCATCCGCAGGTAGAGCGGCGCGTAGGCCCCGGGGGTCGGGCTCATCGAGCCGGCCAAGAGCGTGGGCGCGAAGGGCGGGGTGCCGCCGGAGGGGCAGGGGGTGTCTCCGTCTCCGCGGGTGATCAGGAAATAGGAGGAGGTGTGGGTGAAGACGGTTGGTTCGGCCCAAGACGCGACTTCGAGGTTGGCGGTGTAGGTGCCGCAGGTGAGCGGGCTGAGCAGGGCAGAGCGCTGGCCTTCGCGCAGCGTGAGGCCGAAGTGGGTGTAGAGGAGGCGCGGCAGATCGTCGAAGTGGGCGACCAGGCGGCCGCTGGCGGGATCGGGATCGAGGTATCCCTGGGACTTGACGATCAGCCCGCGGCTGGGCAGGCGGGCGAGCATGTAGACGGCGATCAGCTTCCCGAAGGGGTTGGCATAGGGACGGGCGAGGTAGATCGCCCCCTTCAGCTGTTCGGGCAGGGCGAGGGCGCCGTCGACGACGACGTCGCCGATCTTCGAGGTGCTTGGACAGCCCGAGCCGGGATCGGACGTCGCCGTCTCCCTTGCCCATTCGGCTTCTCCGCAGGTGCCGAGTCCGGCGCCGAGGGAGGGGTTGATCGTCAGCCCTTCGGGCAGCGAGACGATCGCGGTCTTGATCGCCGGCCTGGCTATCCCCTCGGGGTTGGTGATCCCGCCACCGTCGTTGACTTCGAGGTTGAAGGCAAGACCGGTGCGCGCCGCGGCGGCTTCGGTCATCAGCTGAACCTTCGGCGTCGTCAACAGTTCCTTGCAGTTGCTGAGCGGGGAAATCGCTGCTTCGGCTGCTTCGACGGCACCCGACCAAGCGGTGGCGGTCGCGGTGAAGATGGGAGGGGTGTTGCAGGGGGTGGTGGGAAGGGTGAGGTAGCTCTTGACGAACTGGCTCGGAGCCGGGTTGACTCCGAAGACGGTGCACTCGCCCCATGAGCCGCCCGTCTGCTCGTTCAGGCAATTGCCGCGCACGGAGTCATGGGATTCGGCTTCTCCAGTTCCGCGCCAAGGCGTCCCCCAGATCGTCATTTCGATCGACTCCAAGTCGAGTGACTGCGCCGCTTCCCGAAGTTCGAGATCCAGGCCGGAGTCGCTTTCACGCAACCGGACGTCGAACACCAGCGGCACCCCGAAAGGCGCTGCACCGATCCGCGTCAACACCCCCGGAGGCGACACCAGGCTGAATAAGCCGAAATGCCGCACCGTTCCCCCGGCGTTCGCCGCGACAACGCCGATTTGGCTCGAGTTCGGGCAGCTCTCTCCCGATTCGCTCGCTTCGTACGGCGAGCTACGGTGGGTCTTGAAGGCGACCGCCGAGCATTCGGTGACCTGGGTTGGATTGACCAGAAGCCCCGGCGCCAGGCCAAGCCGGAGGGCCCGCAGCGCGTTGCCGGAGCTGAAATCGATTTCCAGCGAATATGGGTGGGCCCCCGCCTGGACGATCGCCGTCCCGTCTTCCTTCTTCGCGGCGACTTCGTACTGAGGCTCGGCAAGACCTCGGGCCGGAAGCAAGGCCGCGAGGATGAGCGTCGCGAGCGCCACCGCTGCCGCCCTTCTCATCACTTGCCTTGAGTTTTATGGCGGTGGCGGTGGCGCTTGTGCTTGTGCGGCTTTGGGAAATGCACAGGTGGATTTGGCGGTCCCTGGACCGCCGACGTCGGGGGGGCAGGGTCGTCGGGCGCGGCCGGGGGCACCTGGCATTCGTTGCCTTCGCATTCGGCGGCGGTTGCGGAAAGCGGCAATCCGAGAGTGCCGCCCGGCCCCAGCAGCATGGCCGCGACGATGCTTGCCAGCACCCTCCGTCGAGCAGGACTCGCCGCGATCAGTGCCGCTTCCGCTGCCCGCGATGCCCGCACCGAATCCGAACAGCCGGCTTCAACGCCTCGAGCCGGTTGTTCTGAGCGGTAAAGAAAGCGCTGGCGTGCGGCCTGGCCCGGCACAGGTTCGTGTTGTTGGCTAGCAGGCCCTTCCTGCCGCCAAGCATGGTCAGTTCGAACTTGCTCACCGGGGTGTCGGGGACGATCGCGAAGCGGTTGCGAATCCTTTGGTGAATCGAGTCGATGTAGCCGACGAGGTCGACGTGGATCTGGCCGCCAAGAGAGGCGACGAGGTCGGGGAGTTCGCGTTCGCCCCCGTTCGAGCGCAGGTAGACCGGCCCCTGCAGCGGTTCATCGAGCAGCGGCGTCCAGGCCTTGGCGTAGCCGTAGACGGATCCCTTCGGGCAACCCGCGCCGCCGCCGCCCTCAGCCGCGTACTGCACTCGGGTGCAGACGTCGCGGATGTGGGCGTTCTCCAGGAGCTCGGTCCTCGGCAGGAGCACGGTGGCGCCGGCGATGTTGGCGTCGCCTGGCCGGGCGCGCAGGAGCGCTCGCAGGGCCGGGTGCGCGGCGCGGTGCGTCTTGCCCTTCAGCGAGAGCGAGAGCTTCGGCTTGAAGCCCAGGCGATCGCACCCCGCCGCCTGGAAATGGACCGAGGGGGTGGCGGTGGCACCCTGGGTGGAGGAGATCTGCGAGCCGATCTGCATCGGTTCGCAGCTGGTGGGGTTGACCGTCTGCTCGTAGCGGATGCGGACGTCGCGCAGGTCGAGCGGGATCCCGTACAGGATCGTCGGCAGGGGATCGGAGTCGACGGTCAGCTGTGCAGTCGTCGGGTCGATGTGGATCGCATTGCGCACCACCGTCGAGCCGAGATCAAAGGGGCCGGCGACCGCAGGGGTGACAACCGCGAGCGATAGAGGAGCGCCCTTGTAAGGGCCGGCCAGGTAGGCACGGCCGGAGGAGGGGTAGAAGGGGTCCACCCCGGCCCCGGCTCCGACGGTGGCAGAACCGACGAGGCTGGAGGGCGGGCAGGAGGGCGAAGCTTCCTGGCCCCGACCGCTGCCCAGCGCGGTCGAGATCGCGGCCAGCGCGGCCTCGGGACAATAGCTGTGGCCTTTGAGGGAGCCGACTAGGCCGGGCGGCAGGCTCAGCTTGAGCCCGGCAAGTTCCTGGCTGGCGTCGTCGCGGGTGATCCGCAGGTTGAGCGGGCTGGTGGCGCCGGCCAGGGGGTCTTCGGTACCGGCCTCGAACTTGGGGTCGAACCCCCCGCCGCAACCTTCAGTTACCTGCAGCTGGCTCTGGCGCTCTACCGCGCCGTTGCCGGACCAAGGGGTAAGCGTGGTGGTGCCGGCGTAGGAGCCGCAGGCTGCGGGCAAACGCAGCGCCGCGCGCTGGCCGCCGAAGAGCTCCACGCGGATATTCGAGAACGGCGTCTGGGGAGCTTCGGAGAAAGTGGTCGTGACCTGTCCAGTCTTCGGGTTAAGGCTGACCTGCCCTGCCTGCTTGATCACGACGCCCGAGCCTTCGGCCACGAGATAGAAGGCAAGCAGCGATCCGAAGGGATTTTCGCGCTGTGCGGCGAGGTATACGGCGCCTTTGAGCGGATCGAGCACCGGTTTGCCTTCGGGATCCGTGACCGGCTCGCCCGCTTTCTCGCCTTCCTCATAGTGCTTGGCGAGGAGCGGGGTTTCGATTTCGACCGTACCGATCTTTGAAGCGTCGGGACAGGTAATCGGAGCTTCGTCGAAGTGGATAGGGGCCGAATCGATCGGCGTTGTGAGTCCGATCTGGTTTGCCGCGCATGCTTTCAGCCCGCTCGCCGAGGAAGCATTGATCGACACCCCTTCGGGCAATGCCACCTTGGCTTCCTTCATGTCGGACTGACAGATCGCTTCTTCCACTTCGGCGGCGGTTTCTTTCGGGTCCCAGCAGTCGCTCGGTAGGCCGATGTCGAGCGAC
>DASTAR010000031.1:0-3030 GCA_035712505.1 Solirubrobacterales bacterium | reverse complement strand
ACCGGGACGATCAGCTTCCTGATGGACTGCGACACGACCGGGATCGAGCCCGACTTCTCGCTGGTCAAGTACAAGGAGCTGGTCGGCGGCGGGCAGATGACGATCGTCAACCGCTCGGTCCCCCTGGCGCTGCGGACGCTCGGCTACGGCGAGGCCGAGATCGACCAGATCAACGCCCACATCGCCGAGAACGGCACCATCATCGGCGCGCCGGGCCTCAAGGAGGAGCACCTGGCGGTGTTCGACGTCGCGGTCGGCGAGCGGGCGATCTCGCACACCGGCCACATCGACATGATGGCCGCCACCCAGCCCTTCCTCTCGGGGGCGATCTCCAAGACCGTCAACATGCCGCAGTCGGCGACGGTCGCCGACATCGCCGACGCCTACACCCGCGGCTGGAAGGGCGGCCTGAAGGCCCTGGCGATCTACCGCGACGGCTCGAAGACCGCGCAGGCGCTGCGCACCGACGCCCAGGAGGAAAAGGGCGAGGGCGAGGTGGCGATGCCGGAGCCCGTCCGCAAACGGATGCCGCGCGAGCGCGAATCGATCACCCACAAGTTCTCGATCGCCGGCCACGAGGGCTACATCACGGCCGGCAAGTACGAGGACGGCAGCGTCGGCGAGATCTTCCTCACCGACATCGGCAAGGAGGGCTCGACGATGCGGGGGCTGATGAACGCCTTCGCCACCGCGATCTCGCTCGGCCTCCAGTACGGCGTCCCGCTCGAAGACTTCGTGCGCAAGTTCAGCTACATGCGCTTCGAGCCGGAGGGCATCACCGGCAACCCGGAGATCCCCTTCGCCAAATCGCTGCCCGACTACATCATGCGCTGGGTCGCGAGCCGCTTCATCGACGACACCGAAACTCTGGAGGAACTGGGGATCATGACCTCCGAGGTGCGCGCCAAGAAGGACGCGGAGACCTCCCAGCTCGGCCTCGGCATCCCGACCGACACGGCGGGCCCCGCCAACGGGCACGGCAACGGAGGCAAAGGCGGCGCCGGCGCGAGCGGCCCGGTGCCCGCGGCGTCGGCCCTCACCGACACCCCCCCGGTCCGCCCGGCCAAGATGCAGGGGCTGGACCTCGGCCCGGCCTGCGAGCAGTGCGGGGGCATGATGCAGCGCACGGGCAGCTGCTACACGTGCTCGAGCTGCGGTAACAACACCGGCTGCGGCTGAGCCGCCATAGCCGGCGCGGATCCGGCACCGGTGACAAACCGCCGTGGAGACCACTGTCGATTTGTCACCGGCACCGTCCCGCTTGGCTCTGGCGACTCAGCGCCGCTCCGCCGCGTGCGCGCCCACGCTTGGTCCCAGCGCCCCAGGAGAATTTCGGCTTAGAGACGCGTCAGAGCTCGACGCCGCGGGCGATCAGCCACTCGGTCAGCGGCTGGGGCGGGGAGCCCTCGAAGACGAGGCGGGTGCTCCGCGCAGGACGTGGCCGCGGGTCCTCGGCGGCGGTGGCGGGCCGGTCGTCGTCCTCGAAGCTCTCGAAGAGAGCGGTGACCGCGGCGTCGGCACCGCCGGGGTCGCAGATCGCGGCCGCCTCGCGGACCACGTCCGCGACGGTCGGAACCGTCTCTCGGTTTCCCGGTTTCATCAGGGGCCTCCCTGCGCCGGTTATACGTCCTCAGGAGAAGATGACTTCGGCGTCGTGGCGCGGCGTCTCAGTGATGGCGCGGCGGAAGGGGCGCTCCGGCGCCGGGCGCGCCGGGCGCGCCTCGTGGCGCTTGACCAGCTCGCGCAGAACCACCGACATCTCGAACTGGGCGAAGGCGGCGCCGAGGCAGCGGCGGACGCCGCCGCCGAAGGGAATCCACGTGTAGGTGCCGGGAGGCTCGGCGAGGAAGCGCTCTGGCAGGAAGCGATCGGGTTCGGGATAGATCTCCGGGTCGCGGTGGATGAGGTGGATGCTCGGCGTCACCCGCGCCCCGGCGGGCAGCTCGTAGCCGCCGAGCTCGACCGGCTCGGTCAGCTTGCGGATCACCAGCACGATCACCGGCCGCAGCCGCAGCGTCTCCTGGATCGTCGCCGTCAGGTAGGCCTCCTCGCCGGCGAAGGCCTCGTCGCGGAGGCGTTCGAGCTTCTCGGGGTGGCGGGTCAGCCGCTCCATCGCCCAGGAGAGAGCGGTGGCCGTGGTCTCGTGACCGGCGGTGAGCAGGGTGAGCAGCTCGTCCCGCAGCTCCGCGTCGCTCATCGGGCTGCCATCCTCGTGACGGGCGAGCAGCATCAGCGAGAGGACGTCGTCGCGCTCCTCCAGATCGCCCGCGCCGCGGCGCTCGGCGACCACCTGGGCGATCAGCTCGTCGACCCGCTCGACCCGCCGTCGGAAGGCGGGCACCCGCCTTATCCGCTCGGGCCCGATAGCCAGCACCGGCAGCAGGAAGCGCGGGTCGGTGGTCAGGTCGAGGAAGTCCCGCAGCGCCGCGCGCAGGGACTCGATCCGCTGGTCGTCGTGGACCCCGAAGACGGTCTCGATGATGATCTCGAGGGTGATCGCCTGCATCCGCGGGCGCAGCTTGTAAGGAGTGCCCGTGGGCCAGCTCTCGATCTCCCGGGCGGCGATCTCGCCCATCTTCTCGCCGTAGGCCTGCATCCGCTCGCCGTGGAACGGCGGCAGCAGCAGCCGGCGCTGGCTGATGTGCTCCTTCTCGTCGAGGACGAGGACCGAGTTCTCGCCGAGGATCGGCCGCAGGACCTGGTTGCCCTCGCCGGCGTGGAAGACCCGCGGGTCGCCAGTGAAGACCTGCTTGACCAGCTCGGGGTCGGCGAGCACGACCCAGGTCCCCTCGTGGGCGATCCGCAGCGTGAACATATCGCCGAAACGGGCGCGGCACTGCTCCAGCATCCACTGCGCCTTGCGCGACCAGATCGCGGTCTGCAGCGACCGTGACATCCGCGGCCCCGGGGGCAGCCCGCGGACGACGTCCGGCGCGGGGGCGCCGTCGGAAGCCGCTGTCGCAGTCGCCTCCATCGCTACCGACGCTACACCGCCGCTGCCAGCCGGATGTGTGACGTCCGTCCCCGAGG
>DASTAR010000030.1:0-14035 GCA_035712505.1 Solirubrobacterales bacterium | reverse complement strand
CGCCGTCGTCGGCTTCCCCAACGTCGGCAAGAGCACCCTCGTCAACCGCCTGGTCGGCGGCACCGAGGCGGTCACCTCTCCCGAGCCCGGCGTCACCCGCGACCGCAAGCGCCTGGCGACCGAGTGGAACGGGATCCGCTTCGAGCTCGTCGATACCGGCGGGATCGATCTCGGCGACGAGGCGGAGCTGGCGCGCGACGTGCAGGCGCAGGCGCGGCTGGCGATCGCCGAAGCCGACGTGATCGTGCTGGTCGTCGACGGCCGCGCCGGCCTGCGCGGCGGCGACGCCGACCTCGCGAAGACGCTGCGCGGCTCGCAGGTGCCGGTGATCGTCGCCGTCAACAAGGCCGACCGCCCCGACGACTTCGCGATCACCGCCGAGTTCCACGCGCTCGGGCTCGGCGACCCGCTCGGCGTCTCCGCCACCCACGGCCTCGGCACCGGCGACCTGCTCGACGCGATCACCGCGGCGATCGGCGACCGCGAGCCGCAGCCCGAGGAGGACGAGCCGGTTCGCATCGCCGTCGTCGGGCGTCCCAACGTCGGCAAGTCCTCGCTCGTCAACGCGTTCCTCGGCTCCGAGCGGGTGATCGTCTCCGACCTCGCCGGCACCACCCGCGACGCGATCGACACCGAGATCGAGGTCGACGGCCGCCGCGCTGTCCTCGTCGACACCGCCGGCCTGCGGCGCCGCTCCAAGGTCGCCGGCACGGTCGACTACTACGCCCAGCTGCGCTCGGAACGGGCGGTGGACCGGGCCGACGTCGCGATCGTCGTCTGCGACGCCTCCGAGGGGGTCACCACCGAGGACATGCGGGTGGCCGAGATGGCGATGAAGGCCGGCTGCGCCTCGCTGCTGGCGATGAACAAGTGGGACGTCGGCGAGACCGACATCGACGACGCCCGCGCTCGGGTCGACCGCAAGCTGCGGCTGCGGCCCGCCGTGATCACGGTCTCGGCGAAGACGGGCCGCAACGTCGCCAGCCTGCTGCCGCGGGCGCTGGAGCTGGCCGACCGGGCCGCCGAGCGGATCCCGACCCCCGAGCTGAACCGCTTCGTAAGCGACGTCGTCGCGCGGACGCCGCCGCCGGCGAGACGCGGCAAGCGGCTGCGGCTCTACTACTCGGCGCAGGTCGGGGAGGCCCCGCCCCGGATCGCGATCCAGGTCAACGACCGCCGCCTGATCGCCCGTGACTGGGCCTACCACCTGGAGAACCGGATGCGCGAGGCGTACGCCCTCGAGGGGGTCCCCTTGATTATCGATTTCGTCCCCGCGTCAGGACGTAGGCGCTACGGGGACTAACCCTGCCTCCGCTCGACATTCCTTTAGTCTTCCGCCATGACCTCTAAGCCGCTCGCCGAGGGCGAGTACCTCTTCACGTCGGAGTCGGTCACCGAGGGCCATCCGGACAAGGTCGCGGACGCGATCTCCGACGGCGTCCTCGACGCGGTGATGCGCGAGGACCCGGGCGGCCGCGTCGCCTGCGAGACCCTCGTCAACACCGGCATGGCGGTGGTGTCGGGGGAGATCTCCACCGACGTCCACCTCAACATCCCCGAGATCGTCCGCGAGACCGTGCGCGGGATCGGCTACGACCACGGCGACTACGGCTACCACTGCGACCACATCTCGGTCCTCACCTCGATCGACGAGCAGTCGCCCGACATCGCCCAGGGCGTCGACCAGGCCTACGAGACGAAAGTCGATCCCGCCGACGACGACGAGCTCGACCTCGCCGGCGCGGGCGACCAGGGGATGATGTTCGGCTACGCCAGCGACGAGACCGAGGCGCTGATGCCGATGCCGGTCCACATCGCCCACCGGCTCGCCGAACGGCTCGCCGCGGTGCGCAAGGACGGGACGATGGGCTACCTCGGCCCCGACGGCAAGACCCAGGTAACCGTCCGGTATGCCGACGGCCGCCCCGTCGCCGTCGAAAAGCTCCTGATCTCCACCCAGCATGACGAGGGGGTCGACTCGCAGGGCCAGATCAAGCCCGAGCTCTGGGAGAACGTCGTCCTTCCGGTCCTGCGGGCCGAGGTGCCCGACCGCTTCGACGAGTCAGAGCTCCAGGTCGAGTTCCTCGTCAACCCGACCGGCAAGTTCGTGATCGGCGGCCCGGTCGGCGACGCCGGCCTCACCGGCCGCAAGATCATCGTCGACACCTACGGCGGCATGGCCCGCCACGGCGGTGGCGCCTTCTCGGGCAAGGACCCGTCCAAGGTCGACCGCTCGGCTGCCTACGCCGCCCGCCACGTGGCGAAGAACGTCGTCGCCGCCGGCCTGGCGCAGCGCTGCGAGGTCCAGGTCGCCTACGCGATCGGCGTCGCCCACCCGCTGTCGCTGATGGTCGAGACGTTTGGGACCGGCAAGATCCCGGACGCCCGGATCGCCCAGCTGGTCGAAGCCGAGTTCGACATGCGCCCCGGAGCCTTCCGCAAGTACCTGGACCTCCACCGGCCGATCTTCCAGAAGACCGCCGCCTACGGCCATTTCGGCCGCGAGGACGGCGACTTCACCTGGGAGAAGGCGGACCGCGCCGACGCCCTGCGGAGCGCGGCAGGCGCCGAGGCCGCTGCGGCGTAACAAACAAGCCGCACCGAGCAGCAAAACAGGCTGGGTAGGGGGGGCGAGGGGCGAGCCGCTCCGAACTTAACCTCGCTATGGCGGGGTCAACCTCGGAGAGGCGAAGTTCGGCAGCGTGGAATTTGGCGCGGCGGCAGCATGGGGTCGTGGCGCGGGAGCAACTTCTGCGGCTGGGATTCACCAAGAGCGCGATCGACCATCGCATTCGGACCGGGAGACTCCACCCCATAGTTCGAGTCGTCTACGCCGTGGGACGCCTACGCCTGAGCCGCGAGGGGCGATGGATGGCCGCGGTCCTCGCCTGCGGTCCCGAAGCCGCGCTGAGCCATCGCAGTGCAGCGGCGCTCTGGGAATTCGGCAAGGAGCACGAGGACTACATCGACCTCTCGGTCAGGCGCGACTCTGAAACGCGCCTTCGTGGCATCCGCTGCCACCGCCGGCCCAACCTGCCGCCCAGTGCCATCACCACGCGCCAGAACATCCCCCTCACCCAGCCAGTTCAGACGTTCCTCGACCTCACAGCGGTCACAGGGCCGAAAGGCCTAGAGCGCGCGATCAACGAGGCGGACAAGCACGACGTCCCGACGCACTCCGGAAGGCCCTCGACGATCACGCGGGCGAGCCGGGCGTCCGGCCGTTGCGCCGGATCCTGGACAAGCACACCTTCCGTCTCTCGGATGACGAACTGGAACGCCTCTTCCGCCCGCTCGCCGCGGCGGCCGGGCTCTCCGTGCCACTCACCAAAGCGATCGTCAACGAGTTCGAGGTCGACTTCTTCTGGCCCGACCTCGGCCTCGTCGTCGAGACGGACGGCTGGCGCTACCACCGCACGCCCGCGACTCAGACTCGCGACGCCCTGCGCTTCCAGGCGCACACGGCCGCCGGCCTAACCCCGCTCCGCTTCTCGCACTGGCAGGTCAAGTACCAACCCGACCACGTCCTGAACATCCTCCGCAGGACGGCTGCGCACCTGCGCGGCTCCCTGCGCCCTCACTAAGCACTAAGCACTAAGGGTGCAGGGAGCCGCGCCCGAGCCGCCTGAACAACCTCATTTCGGTCGCTGGAGGCGCCTCTCCGAGATCGACCTCGCTATGGCGGGGCGAAGTTCGGAGTCGTGACTGGGGGTGGCTCAGCCGGCCGGCGGCTGGGCTTCGCCCAGGCCGTGGGTGCCGGCGGCGGTTGCGCCCGTGGCCTGGTCGACCTTGTGGACAACCTCGCCGGGGTCGGCCACGCCGACGAAGACGAAGTTGTAGTCGTCGCTTGCCGCGGTGTCGAAGTCGACGTCGCCGATCTGCATCAGGCGCTGGTAGACGCTCTGGCGGTAGTTGACGTTCTGGACGCGCTCCAAGCGGGTCTCCTGGACCTCTTTGGAGAGGATGCCGCGTTTGATGTTGAGGCGGCGATCGGTGATCGTGTAGGTCGTCGCGACGCGCTTGACGAAGCCGATCAGCACGGTCAGGGCGAGGACGACGAGGATCACCAGGAACGCCGTGCCGCTACCTGAGGCGAGCTTGGCGATGACCCCGAGGATGACCGCGATCAGCAGCCCTTTGAGGTAGAAGCCGAGGATCGCGCGCCAGGAGGGGTGGCCCTCGAAGAGGACCCGCTCGCCGGGGTGGAGGTTGATGCTCATGCCGGGCCAGCATATGACCCCGCACAGCGTCCGGGCAATGCCACAGCTGAAGCCGTCGTTTCCACCCTCGTCCTGGTAATGGCGAGGAAAACGGTGAAAACGACGCGTGTGCGGTGGGGTGTCCCCGGTTGGGCATAACCTCGGCCGGTGGCGATCCTCCGCGTCGAGCCGCTGACCACCGCCCGCGCCCTGCGCGGCCCCTTCGACTACCGCCGGCCGGAGGCGATGGCCGAGCTCGGCGTCGGCAGCGTCGTCCGCATCCCGTTCGGGCCGCGCCGCATCCTCGGCGTCGTCGTCGAGGTCGCCGAGGCCTCGGAGCTGCCGCCGGAGCGGCTGGCGGAGCCGCTCGAGGCGCTGGAGGCGGGGGCGACGCCGGAGCTGGTCCGGCTCGGCCTCTGGGTAGCCCGCGAGTACTGCTCGACCCCCTCGCGCGGGCTGCAGCTGGTGCTGCCGCCGGGTACCGGAACCGGAAGCGGCGCCCGCACGGTGCGCTCGAAGACCGAGCTGCGGGTCGCCCTGCTCGCGGCCGGGGAGGCGGCGCTGGAGGGCGGCGAGCGGCTGGGATCGAAGCAGCGCGCGGTCCTGGAGGCTTTGCGAGCGGGGGAGATGTCCGCAGGCGAGCTGGCGACGGCCGTCGGCTCGGACCGCCAGACGCTGCGCCGGCTCGAGCAGCGCGGCTTCGTCGCCATCCGCAGCACCACGGTGCGCCGTATCCCCGGGGAGCCGGGACTCGGCGCTGCGGCAACGCGTCCCGAGCTCCTGCCCGAACAGCAGCAGGCGGTCGCCGCGCTCGTCGCCGCCCTCGACGGCGAGGCCGAGGCGCCGCGCATGCTGCTCCTCAACGGCGTCACCGGCTCGGGCAAGACCGAGGTCTATCTCGCCGCGGTCGAGGCGGCGCTGGAGCGGGGGAAGGGAGCGATCGTCCTCGTCCCCGAGATCGGCCTCGCGCCGCAGGCGGTCGCCCGCTTCCGCGCCCGCCTCGGCGACCGCTTCGCCGTCCTGCACTCGGCACTCTCCGCGGGCGAGCGCTACGACGAGTGGCGCCGCCTGCGCGAGGGCGAGGCGCAGGTCTGCGTCGGCCCCCGCTCCGCCGTCTTCGCCCCGGTCCGCGACCTCGGCCTGATCGTCATCGACGAGGAGCACGAGGCCTCCTACAAGCAGGAGGGCGATCCCACCTACGACGCCCGCGCCGTCGCCCGCAGGCGCGCCGCCGACAGCGGCGCCGTCCTCGTCGCCGGGACCGCGACCCCCCGCCCGGAGAGCTGGCTGGAGCTGCCGCGCCTGGAGCTGCCGCGCCGCGTCGACGGCCGCCGCATGCCGCCCGTCCACCTGGTCGACATGCGCGAGGCCGACCCGCGCTCGGGCCCCCTCCACGCCGAGACCTGGGAGGCCCTGGAGGGCGTGCGCGCGGCCGGCGCCAAGGCGATCGTGATGATCAACCGCCGTGGCTTCGCCCCCTGGCTGACCTGCCGCTCCTGCGGTCACCACTGGGACTGCCCCAACTGCGACGTCTCGCTGATCGTGCACCGCCACGGCGGCCGCCTCGTCTGCCACCACTGCGCCCACGCCGAGCCCCAGCCGCAGGCCTGCCCGGAGTGCGGCTCGACGACGCTCTCCCGCGCGGGGGCCGGGACCGAGCGGATCGAGGCGCTGCTGGCCGAGCGCCTCGATCCGATGCCGGTCCTGCGGCTCGATTCCGACACCGCCGCCGAGCGCGGCGCCCACGCCCGCATCCTCGCCCGTTTCGACGAAGCTCCCAGCGCCGTCCTCGTCGGCACCCAGATGGTCGCCAAGGGCCACGACTTCCCCGAGGTGACGCTGAGCGCGATCCTCGACGCCGACGCCACCCTCCGCTTCCCCGACTTCCGGGCCGAGGAGCGGACCTTCGCGATGGTCGCCCAGCTCGCCGGTCGCTCCGGCCGCGGGGAGGCCGGGGGAGAGGTGATCGTCCAGACCCTCGCCCCGAACGCGTCGAGCATCGAGCATGCCGCCCGGCACGACTCCGCCGGCTTCCTCGAGGTCGAGCTGGGACGCCGCCGCGCTCTCCACTACCCGCCCTTCTCGCACCTGACCCGGATCAACTTCGCCGCCGAGAACGAGACGCGGCTGGACGAGGTCGCGGTCGGGATGGCCAGCGAGCTGCGCCACGCATTGCCGCAGGGCACCGAGCTGCTCGGGCCGGCGCCGATGTTCCGGGTGCGGAATCGGCACCGCCGCCGCATCCTGATCAAGGCCGACGACCGCGAGGGGACGGTCGCTGTGGTCCGGGAGGCTCTCGAGCGACGCGCCGCGGACCGGTCGCTGAAGGACCTGGCGATCGGGGTCGATGTCGATCCGCAGTAGCGAGGGAGACGCCCGGCCTCCCCTTCACCGCGAAGGAGACGCACTTAGACTCCGCTGAGTGAGTAACGAGGTTCAGACTCCGGAGCGCGACGCCGAGCAGCAGCGGCTCGAAGTCGAGATGATCGAGCGCCGGGAAGCGGCGCTGGCGCACGTGGTCAAGTTCGGCGACCCTGTGCTGAAGAGCAAGGCCTCCCCGGTCTCGCGCTTCGGCCCGGAGCTGCGTGCCGAGGTCGAGCGGATGTACGAGATCATGAGCGACGGGCTCGGCGTCGGCCTCGCCGCCACCCAGCTCGGCTCCCTCCGCCGCCTGCTCGTCTTCCACGCCGGGCCGGACGGCGAGCCCAGCGCCCTCGTCAACCCCGAGATCGAATGGCTCTCCGGGGAAACCGCGGTCGCCGAGGAGGGCTGCCTGAGCCTGCCCCGGGTGACGATGGACGTCGAGCGTCCCCTCTATGCGCGCTTCGGCGGTCGCGACGTCGAGGGCGCACCGGTCGTGATCGAGGCCGCCGGCCTCGAGGCCCGCGTGCTCCAGCACGAGATCGACCACCTCGACGGTGTCCTGATCCTCGACCGCACCGAGCGCCACCAGCGCAAGGCGGCGCTGCGGGCGCTGCGCGAGGGCGGCAGCTACAGCCCCTCCGCCGAGGAAGAGGTCGCCCCCGAGGGCGAGCTGCGCGAGCCGAGGCACACCGCGTGAGCGCGTCGCTCGGCGCGGACCAACACCCCCGGCGACCACCGCACCGACCGACGCACTCACAGGGCAACGCGTGAGGACCGCCTACCTCGGGACCTCGGACTTCGCCGCCACGGTGCTGCGGCGGCTGGCGGATTCGCCGCACCGCCCGGCGCTGGTGGTGACGCCGCCGGACCGGCGCCGGGGGCGCGGCCGCAAGGTCTCGCCGCCGCCTGCCGCGCTCGCGGCTGGGGAGCTGGGCTTGGAGCTGTTGCAGGCGGAGAACGTCAACGAGGAGGGAGCGCTGGAGCGGATCCGCGCGGCCCGGCCCGAGGCGGTCGTCGTCTGCGCCTTCGGCCAGCTGATCCGCGAGCCTCTGCTCTCCGAGTTTCCGATGCTGAACGTGCACCCCTCGCTGCTGCCGCGCTGGCGCGGGGCGGCGCCGATCGAGCGGGCGATGATGGCTCGGGACGAGACGACGGGGGTCTGCGTAATGCGCCTGACCGCAGGGCTTGATTCGGGGCCGGTGGCCCTGGTCGAGGAGACGCCGATCAACCCCGAGGAGGACTTCGCCGCCCTCGCGGCGCGGTTGGCCGAGATCGGGGGTGACCTCCTGGTCCGCGCCCTCGACCTGCAAGCGGAAGGCGCACTGGAGTTCACCGAGCAGGACGAGGAGGGCGTCACCTACGCCGAGAAGATCGACCCGACTGAGCGCCGTCTCGATCCCGACCGCCCGGCGGCCGAGCTCGCGGCAAAGGTGCGGGCGCTGACGCCGCACGTCGGCGTTTACATCGAGGCCGCGAGCGGCGAGCGCCTCGGGTTGAGAGAGGCGCATGAGGTAGAGACCGATGTGGGACGAGGAACGCTGGAGGTGCGCGACGGCACGCTCCTCCTCGGCTGCGGCGAGGGCGCGCTGCGCCTCGACATCATCCAGCCGCCCGGCGGCAAGGCGATGCCAGCCGACGCCTACCTGCGCGGCCACCAGCCGCCGCAGCTATGAGCGCCGAGATCGGATGACGTCACAGACCCGAACTGCATCAAATTTCTTGCCTGCCAGGGGGGAAATTTGATGCAGTTCGATCGGGTCTCGCCCGCGCGTGCGCTGGCCTTTGCCACCGTTCGCGCCACCTTCGAGGACGGTGCTTTCACCGAGCGCGCCTTCCGTGCCGAGGCCGACCGGCTCGGGCTCGAAGGGCGCGACCGCGCCCAGGCGCAGCGGCTCGCCTACGGCGCCGTCCAGCGCCGCGGCACCAGCGACGTCGCGATCGAACGGCTCGCCGGCCGCTCGACCCGCCTCCTCGACCCTCCCGTGCTGGCGGCGCTTCGCCTCGGCCTCTACGAGCTGCTCTTCGCCGACGCCACCCCCGACCACGCCGCGGTAGACCAGGCGGTCGAGCTGGTCAAGGGCGCCGGCGCCACCCACGCCTCCGGACTCGTGAACGCCGTGCTGCGAAGGGCGGCGCGCGAGCGCGAGCAACTGACGGCGGAGCTGCTCGGCGACGACTCGACCCCGGCCGCCGCCGCGGTCGCCGACTCGGCGCCGCGGTGGCTGGCGGAGATGTGGTGGCGGGAGCTGGGCGAAGAGTCGGCCCGCTCGACCCTCGCCGCCTGCAACGAGCGCCACGAGGTGGCGATGCGGGTCAACCCGCTGCAAACCGATCGCGGGGCGGTGCTGGCGCGGCTGCGGGACGCCGGGGTGGAGGCGCGGCTGCCGGAGGCACCCTGGCCCCTCGCCGCCCCGGAGATGCTCGTGATCGAAGGCCGCACCGGCGAGAGCGTTCCGGAGGCGGTCGAGGCCGGCATGCTGACCCCGCAGAGCCGCGGCTCGGCCGCGGTGGTCGAGGTGCTCGACCCGCAGGAGGGGGAGCACGTCCTCGATCTCTGCGCGGGTCCGGGCATCAAGACCGGTCAGGTCGGGGAGCGGATGTGCGACCGCGGCGAGGTGATCTCGGTCGAGGTCGATCCCCAGCGGGCGGCCGAAGTCGCCTCCCAGGCTGCCCGCCTCGGCCTCCACTGCGTCACCGTGATCGAGGCCGACGCGACTGCGGGCGGGATGGCGCCGGGCTTCGACCGGGTTTTCCTCGATGCGCCCTGCTCGGACCTGGGCACGCTCGCCTCGCGCCCCGACGCCCGCTGGCGCAAGTCGCCCAAAACCATCGAACGGCTGATCGAGACGCAGGACCAGCTGCTGCGCAGCGCCGCCGCCGTGCTGCGGCCCGGCGGCACCCTCGTCTACTCCACCTGCACGATCTCCCGCCGCGAGAACGAGGAGCGGGTCGCCGCCCTGCTGACCGCGGCGGAGGCTGGCGAGGATGTCCCGCCCCTGCAGCTGGACGACCTCGGAGCGCTGGCGCCGGAGCTGGCCGCACCCGCCGAGCCCCGTTGCCTGCAGCTCCGTCCCGATCGCGACCGCACGACGGGGTTCTTCATCGCGCGACTCATAAGAACGGATTCCCGAGTCGGCATGATTAAGCCATGAGCGACCCCAACCAGTCGAGCTCGGCGGAGTCCAATCCGCTCGGCCGCGCACCCTGCCCCAACTGCGGTGAGCCCTGGCTGCGCCCGACCCAGCTGCCGGGGCGCCTGCGCTGCGTCAACTGCCTCAGCCGCTTCGAACTCGTCTCCCAGTGCCCCAACTGCGGCGAACACCAGACGATCGCCCGGATGACCAACACGGCTGACATGGAATGCCAGTCCTGCGGCGCCTCCATGCTCAAAGCCGCCTAGCGGCTCAGTAGGCTCACCGCCTATGAGTGACCGGATGCGAGACCTCGTCGCCGAGCCGCGGGTGGCGCCATCGATCCTCTCCGCTGACATGGGCAGGCTCGGCGCCCAGATCGAAGAGGTGATGGATGCCGGGGCGCGGGTGATCCACTTCGATGTGATGGACGGCCACTTCGTCCCGCCGATCACGATCGGCCCCCTGGTCCTCAGCGGCATCGCCGACCAGGTCCACGACGCGGGGGGCGTCGTGGACGTCCACCTGATGATCGAGGACCCAGACCGGCAGATCCCGGAATTCGCGGAAGCCGGAGCCGACTCGATCACCTTCCACTACGAGGCCACTCCGCATGCCAACCGCCTGCTGCACTCGATTCGCGAGTTCGGCTGCGGTGCGGGACTCGCGATCAACCCGGCGACGCCAGCGGAGAGCGTGGCCGAGCTTCGTGGTTACACCGACCTGGTCCTCTGCATGACCATCAACCCGGGCTGGGGCGGTCAGAAGCTGCTCGATACCTCGTTCGACAAGCTCGAGCGCCTGGTCCCGCTTGTCGGCAAAGCACCTCTCGAGGTCGATGGGGGCGTCGACGTCGACACGGCTGGTCCGCTTGCTGCTGCCGGAGCGAAGCTCTTTGTGGCTGGATCAGCCATCTTCGGCGCCGACGATCCAGCCGCTGCTTACGCAGCCATCGCCGAGGCTGCCGGGGCCTCGTAGGCCTGGGAGGGGCACCCGACCCCTCATCCCCGGGCTATCAGTGCTCCGGTTACCTCTTGCCACCACGACCTGGCTGCCGAGTCGATATCCGGCTGTTCGGCCCGGCGGGTGCACCAGTCGGCCAACGAGCGCCTGCCGCCGATCGCGATCAGGCCGGCGCCGGTGACGGCAAAGCGCCCATCGGCTAAGGCGACCAAGTACGCACCCTGCTCGCCACGGTCGCGCATCACCCTGATGATCGGGATGCCGTCGATCTCCTCACCCAGCTCGCCATCCCCGCGCACTGGTCGTACCGTGAAGACCTGCGGCGCCCCGCGTCGCGGGAGCGGTGGGGGCGCTTCGCGGCCGATCGGGCCTTTTGCCCACTTCTTCGTCAGCTTCTCCACTTCGTCTCGCAGCTCGCTGCGGACGAGGACGTGGAGCTCGTCGCCCTCTTGCAGCTCCGTCGAGCCGCGGGGTGGGATTGCGTTGCCGTCGCGGACGATGACGTTGACCAGGGCCTCGCGGGGGAGCTCCAGGTCACGGACGGGGTGGCCGGCGGCGGCTGCTCCCGGTGGCAACCGGTAGGCGATCACGTCACCGCCCATGCGGCGGATGCGGCCCGACTCGAGCAGGCGGCGCGGCAGTGCCGGCTCGTCGGTGGTGAGGCCGAGGCGGGCGGCGAGGGGCTCGAAGGTGGCGCCCTGGACGAGGGTCGAGCTGACGACGACGAAGAAGACGATCGCGAAGAGGACGTCGCCCTCTTTGATCCCGGCGACGACCGGGAAGGTGGCGAGCCAGATCGGGGTGGCACCGCGGAGCCCGGCCCAGCCGAGCATCAGCCGCTCCTTCATGTTCAGCGGCGCGAAGAGGGTGGCGAGGACGGCGGCGACCGGTCGGGCGACGAGGATCAGCACCGCCGAGAGCGCCAGGGCTTCGGGGGCGACGTCGTCGAGGCTGGAAGGGAAGACCAGCAGCCCGAGGAGGATGAAGAGCGAGATCTGGGCCACCCAGCCGAGACCCTGGTGGAAGGCGACGACCGTGCGCCGCGCCGGGATCCGCGCCGAGCCGAGGGCGAGCGCGGTCAGGTAGACGGCGAGGAAGCCGGAGCCGTGGGCGACCTCGGCGATGCCGTAGGCGAGGGCGGCAACGGCGATCGTCGCCACCGGGTAGATGCCCTCGCTCGGCAGCCGCGCCCGGTCGAGGGCCGGCACCGCCAGGCGGCCGAGAGCGAGCCCGATCGCCGCTCCGAGTCCCAGTTTCAGCGCCAGCAAACCGGCCATGTCGGCGATCCCGAAGCCGGGCTGCTGGATCCATTCGATGAAGCCGATCACCAGCAGCAGCGCGACCGGGTCGTTCATGCCCGACTCGCCCTCGAGCGAGCGCGCCAGCCGCTTCTCCAGCGTGCTCCGGCGCAGCACCGCGAAGATCGCCGCCGAGTCGGTGGCGGCGATCGCCGCTCCCACCAGCATCCCTTCCAGCGTGCTCAGGCCGAAGAGGAGCTTTGCCGCGAAGCCGGCGATCACCGCGGTCACCGCCGTGCCGATCGTCCCCAGCGACGCGGCCGTGCCCAGCACCGGCCGGATCTCCGCCCAGCCCGCGGTCAGCCCGCCCTCGAAGATGATCAGGACGAGGGCGAGGGTGCCCAGGGTGCGGGCCAGCTCCATGTTGGAGAACTCGATCCCGCCGATCCCTTCAGAACCGGCCAGCATCCCCAGCGCGAGGAAGAGCAGCAATCCCGGCACCCGCATCCGGTCGGCGACCAGCGCCCCGATGATTCCCGCCGCCAGGAGGGCGCCGGCGACCAGGATCAGATGGGCGTCATGGGCACCGATGGGGCGACCCTAGAGGATCGATTGGGCCCTCTAGTTCACGAAACGATGACTACTCGACGTTTCGTGAGCGAGCGCTCAGACGTTCTCGTCGAGCATGCCCACCCGCACCTCGAGCTCCTCGGCCGAGCCGGGCTGCGGCACGTCCTCGGCGCGCTCGTGCGGGTGGCGGTAGACGAAGTAGAGGAGCGAGAAGAGCACTCCGGCGGCGAGCAGGAAGCCGACCTCGACGCGGCGGAACTCGTCGCTGACCAGCGGCACGAAGTTCCAGGCGATGAAGAGGCCGGCGCAGGCGATCCACCGCACCGCTGCGCGCCGCACCTGCCCCTGGGCGATGCAGGCCTGGTTGACCGTCACCGAGGAGTGGTAGAGGCCCATCCCGACCGAGACCAGCAGGAGGCCGGCGCGGTCGTAGGTGAACTTCTTGCTGAAGGCGATCTGCATCGCCGTCGGGCCGGCGATCAGGACGACGACCACGACCAGCGCCGTGAAGGCGGCGATCCCGAGCAGGACCATCCGCACGGTGTGGTGGAACTCGCGCCCGGCGTCCTCGTCCTCGCTGTGGTGGAGGGTGGTGAGGTGGGGGAGGATGCTGGTCGAGACCGACTGGAACAGCTGCAGCGGCGCCCGCGCCAGCATCAGCACGTTGAAGATGAAGCCGGCGGCGGCGGCGCCCTGGAGGCCGCGGACGATCAGCGGCCCGGCGTTGAGGAAGGCCTGTTCGCTGAACATGATCACGAGGACCGCCGCGGCGAAGCCGCCGCCCTGGCTCAAGGAGAAGGCATCGGGGCCCGCCTCCTCCGCTCCGCGTCCCGCGTCAGCCGGCATGTCCTCCGCTTCGCGTCCGGGCATGCCGGGCTGCGCCTGTTGCGTTTCTCGCTCCTTCTGCGCTCGCCGCGCGAAGGCGAACGGGACGACCAGGAGGCTCAGCGCCGGCGCCGCGGTGATCCCGATCGCGACCGCCGACTGGCCGCTGAGGACGCCGATCGCGACCATCACCGCGAAGATCGTGCGGAAGCACGATTCGGAGAGGATCATCGCGACGAAGAGCCCGAATCGCTGCTCCCCGGCGAGGAAGCCGCGGGCGAAGTAGCTGGCGGCGTAGAAGAGGACCGAGGTGAAGAAGACCCAGTAGAGGGCTTCGTTGCCCTCGAGCAACGTGTCCTGGATCGGCCCCCGCAGGGCCAGCGCGACGACGGCGAAGAAGAGCGAGAGGCCGAACTGGATCGTCGAGGCGACCCGCATCGGCTGGGCCAGCGACAGCCCTTTGACGGTGCGCTCGGAGATGTGGCGGGAGAGCAGCTGTTCGATCGGCCGGTAGAGGGTCGAGATCGTGATGAAGACCGCCGACCAGAGCACCGTGATCTGCCCGTAGTCGGGCTTGGAGAGCACGTGCGAGGCGATGAAGAAGTAGACGTAGGTGATCAGCCCGGTGAGGCCGACGCCAACCGCGAGGAAGCTCGCGGTCTTGCCGTAGTCGGCCGTCGCCGAGCCGCTGCCCTCGCCCGGCCCCCGCCGGGAGCCGGGAAGTCTCTCTCGGAGGCCCATCAGC
>DASTAR010000029.1:0-6951 GCA_035712505.1 Solirubrobacterales bacterium | reverse complement strand
GGGGCAGGTTACTCACGTGTTACTCACCCGTTCGCGGCTTTGCCCCAGGGCAAGCCCTGGTTCGTCGCACCACTTGCATGTGTTAAGCACGCCGCCAGCGTTCGTCCTGAGCCAGGATCAAACTCTCCGTGAAATGTACTTTTACAGAGAGCCTGTCATATCTCAGCTGGCCGTCGAGTACACAAGTACGACGGCCGACATGACGAGGTAAATCAAGACCATCCGGCACGCTGGCGCACCGAATGGGTCGGGCTTCAAACATTCCGCAGATCGTTGCTTGGATCCGCGGAGTGCACGCTGCTCAGTTTTCAAAGACCGCTGCGCCTCCGCGACGGGTCTCGCCGCTCTCAGCGCTTGGGGCCGCATGGCGGCCCCAAGAGGGCAAAGAAATATAGCACTGCACGTGGGGGTGCGTCTAGGGGGTGGCCCGTAGGCGACAGAAGCGTCGCTTCCCCACTTGCAGAACTCTGCCGTCGAGGCTATCAGCCTCGAGATCGAGGGGCTCCGCCGGCACCGCCTTGCCATCGAGCTTGACCCCGCCCTGCTGGATCAGGCGCCGCCCCTCGCTGCTGCTGAGGCCGAAAGCGCCGGCGATCAGCCGCGGCAGGTGGACGAGGCCGTCGTCGTCGGTCCGGTACTCGCCGAGATCGACCTCCGGCATCTCCTCGGGCGCCGAGCGCCGCACGAAGACCCGGTTGAAGTGCTCCTCGGCCGCCGCCCCGGCGCCCTCGCCGTGGAAGCGGCTGACGATTCGCCGCCCCAGCTCGCGCTTCGCCTCGTTCGGCGGGCCTTCGGGCTGCTCGCCGCCCAGCAGCAGGCGGTAGTACTCGCTCATCGCCTCGTCCGGAATGCTCATCAGCTTCCCGAACATCTCCTCCGGAGGGTCGGTGACGCCGACGTAGTTGCCGAGGGACTTGCTCATCTTCTGCACGCCGTCGGTGCCGACCAGGATCGGCAGGGTCATGATCGATTGCGGCGCTTGTCCGTAGGCGCTCTGGACGTCGCGCCCGAAGAGCAGGTTGAACTTCTGGTCGGTGCCGCCGAGCTCGACGTCGGCCTCGACCGCGACCGAGTCGTACCCCTGCAGCAGCGGATAGAGAAGCTCCAGGGCGGCGATCGGCTGGCCGGCTGCCATCCGCTTCTGAAAATCGTCGCGCTCGAGCAGCCGCGCCACCGTCGTCTGCGCCAGCAGCCCCAGCAGCGCCTCCGGCTCCATCCGCAGCCACTCGCCGTTGCGGCGGACCTCCGTCCGATCGCGGTCGAGGATCTTGAACGCCTGCTGCTGGTAGGTCGCCGCGTTCTCCTCGATCTGCTCAGCCGTCGGCACCGGGCGGGTGGCGGAGCGGCCGCTTGGATCGCCCACCCGAGCGGTGAAGTCGCCGATGATCAGGACGACGGTGTGGCCGGCGCGCTGGAACTCGGCCAGCTTCTCCAGCACCACCGTGTGGCCGAGATGGATGTCGGCCGTGGTCGGGTCGATCCCGAGCTTCACGCGCAGGGGTTTCCCGCTCTGCAACTGCTCGGCGAGCCGCCCCTCGGGCAGGACGTCGACGGCGTTTCGCGTCAGGTCGGGCACGGCGGCAATGCTAGACTGCCGCCTTCGCTCGGCGGACCGTGAGGACGTCGAGCCGTTTTTTGCGGCTTGCAGCTGCGCCCTCTTGATGGCTGTCCTACGACTGAAACGTCGGAGCAACGGCGGCGGTGAGATCCCGCCTCCCCCTCCGCCCCCGATCTCTGCCACCGCGCCGGGGCCGCCCTCGCCTTCCCGGAGAACGAAGCCGAGGCTGAAGAAGCTGCGGATCCTCTTCGTCCTGCTCGGGCTCGGCATGCTCGCCGTCGTCTCGATGATCTTCGGGATGATGGCCGCGATCTCCCAGGACCTGCCGGCGATCTACGACTTCGCCCAGTACAAGGCGTCGAAGAACAGCGAAGTCCTCGACGACAACGGGGAACCGATCGGGACGCTGACCAGCGACCAGAACAAAATCCTGCTCAGCTCGGGGCAGATCTCGCCCAACGTCAAGAACGCGGTGGTCTCGATCGAGGACGCCCGTTTCTACGAACACAACGGCGTCGACTTCCGCGGCATCGCCCGCGCCCTCGTCAGCGACATCGTCAGCGGCAGCGCCCAGCAGGGCGCCTCGACGATCACCGAGCAGTTCGTCAAGAACGCGCTCGAAGCCGAAGGCAGCCGCACGGTGCTGGAGAAGTTCCGCGAGGCGGCGCTCGCCTACCGCCTCGAGAAGCACTGGAGCAAGGAAAAAATCCTCACCGAGTATCTGAACACGATCTACTTCGGGGAGGGGGCCTACGGGATCGAGGCCGCTGCCCGCACCTACTTCGGCGCCGCCCACCCCGGCTGCGGCACCCCGTCGGAACCCTGCGCCTCGGTCCTCGACCCCTGGGAGGCGGCCACCCTGGCGGGGATCATCGCCTCCCCCTCGGCCTTCGACCCCAAGGTCTACCCCGAAAACGCGCTCGGCCGCCGCAACCTGGTACTGGAAAAGATGGCGCAGCTTGGCTACATCTCCGAAGAACAGATGGTGGAAGGCCAGCAGAAAGCCCTTCCCGCCCCCAGCACCATCGAACCCCCCACCCTCGACTCCAAGGCCCCCTACTTCACCGCCTACCTGCGCCAGCAGCTGGTCGAACGCTACGGCGCCTCGAAGGCCTTCTTCGGCGGCCTCAAAGTCAAGTCGACGCTGGACCTGCGGCTGCAGGAAAAGGCCGAAGAAGCGGTCAACGACTACCTCGGCTACTCGCCGGCGACCGCCTCGGTGGTGGTGATCGACGACCGCAACGCCGGGATCAAGGCGATGGTCGGCGGCCCGGACTTCCAGACCAAGCCCTTCAACCTGGCCACGCAGGGGCACCGCCAGCCGGGATCCTCGATCAAGCCCTTCACCCTGATCACGGCGCTGGAAGAGGGGATCTCGCCGGAAACCGTCTACCCCTCCGAACATCGGACCTTCCACTTCGGCAAGCACGGCAGGGAAGTCTTCGAAGTCTCCAACGACGAGGACTCCTACCTCGGCTCCTGCACCATCATCTGCGCGACGACCTACTCGGACAACTCGATCTACGCCGCCCTCGCGCTCGAAGGCCTGAAGGGCAGGACGGTCGAGGACCGCACCCGCTCGATCGCCTCGACGATCCACAAGGCTGGCTACGACGATCCGATCTCGACCAATCCGGCGATGGTCCTGGGCGGTCTCAAAGAAGGCGCCACTCCGCTCGGCTGGGCCTACGCCTATAGCACGATCGGCAACAACGGAGACCGCGTCAGCGGGACGCTGGCGCCGCGTCCCGGCGACAGCCCCGTCGCCTTCACCGAAGTGACGAACAAGGACGGAGGCGTGATCAAGGGCGGCGACAACGACTCGATCCACCATCAGGTCTTCGACCAGGAAAAGATCGAAGAGGCCAAGAGCATCCTCGAAACGGTCGTCTCCAGCGGCACCGGCACCAACGCCCAGATCGGCGTCGAAGGCCAGTGGGGCAAGACCGGGACGACCGAGGAAAACGTCGACGCCTGGTTCTGCGGTGGCGTTCAGGATGAAGTGACCGCCTGCGTCTGGGTCGGCTACCCAGACTCGGCGACGCCGATGAAGACGCTCTACAACGGCGGGCCGGTGATGGGCGGCACCTTCCCGGCCCTGATCTGGGCCAGCGTGATCTCCGCCTGGCGCGACATCCAGGCCGAACACGCGGCGGAAAAAGCGGCGCGCCGGGCGGCGAAGGAAGCAGGCGAAAGCGGCCAGGGCGCCAGCGAATCCGGGGAAAGCAGCGAATCGCCCGAATACGAATACGAAGCGCCGGAAAGCGAAAGCGAATACGAAGCGCCGGTCGAACCCGAAGCGGGCGGCGAAGAAGCCGAACCGGGTCCGGTCGAAACGCCCGAACCCGAAGAAGCCGCACCGGAAGAAGCGACGCCCGAACCCGCGCCCGAAGAAGCCGCGCCCGCGGGCGGTGGCGGCGGCGTCACCGCGGGCTGACGCGAGACCGCAACAGACCCGACATATTCGGGTTTTTTGCGGTCTCGTGCTCCCAAACGGGACGCGGCCGGGAGACGTTGCGGTTGCCGGCGGCGCAGAAGCGCCACGGGTTCTCGACCGCTTTGGTGATGCCGATCCGCGGGCCGGTGACGATCTCCGGTGGTTCCCCTGCGGGCGGCGCGATCAGGAACGGCTTCTCGGTGAGGTCGCGCTCGTTGTCGCCGAGGTCGATCCCCAGCGCCTCGGTCAGCTTGCCGGGCCCAGAGCAGAGGTCGAGATCGCTCTTCACCCGCCGCCGTTCGCGCATCAGCTCGATTTCGTGAGTCGGTTCCAGGGCCCGGATCAGGACCGCGGCCGCCTCCCCCTCGGGTTCGGCGACCGCGTTGAGCAGGCTGTGGATTCCGTAGGAGAGGTAGACGTAGGCGTGGCCGGGCGGGCCGAAGAGGACCCTGGTGCGCTCGGTCAGACCGACGTAGGCGTGACAGGCCGGATCGTCGGCCTCATAGCTCTCGGTCTCGACGATGATGCCGCCGCAGCCTTCGTAGAGGAGCGTGCAGCCGATCAGGTCCCGGGCGACCTCGTGAACCGATCGGTCGTAGAAATCAGCCCCCAACGGCTCTCCGAGCCGTTGGGCCCGGCTTCCAGACCCTGAACGGCGCTCCTTCACCCGCGCTCGTCGGCGAGGCGCGTCTGCACGGCGGCGAGGGTCTCCCGCGCCTCCTCGAGCTGGCGGGCGAGCGGGGCCGAGCCGGTGCCGCCGGCGATCCGCTTCGACTCCAGCCAGCTGCTGCGCTGCAGCACCTCGTAGTAGGAGTCGTCGAGCTGCTCGGAGCGCTCGCGCAGCTCCTCGGGGGCCAGCTCGGAGAGCGACTTGCCCTGCTCGACCGCGTCGCGGACGAGGCCGCCGACGATCCCATGCGCCTCGCGGAACGGGACACCGCGGCGGACCAGCAGGTCGGCGACCTCGGTCGCCGCCAGCATCTCGTCGCCGGAGGCCTCCTCCATCCGCTCGCGGTGGAACTCGATCCCGTCCAGCATCCCGGCGCTGGCGTCGAGTAGCGCCTCGATCGTGTCGATCGCGTCGAAGAGCGGCTCCTTGTCCTCCTGCATGTCCTTGCCGTAGGTCAGCGGCAGCGCGTGCATCACCCCGAGCAGGGTCTGCAGCGAGGCGGCGACACGCGGGCTCTTGGCCCGCAGGAGCTCGGCCGAATCGGGGTTCTTCTTCTGCGGCATGATCGAGGAGCCCGAGGAGAAGGACTCGTCGAGCTCGCAGAAACCGAACTCGCTGGAGCTCCAGATGACGATTTCCGAGCCGAGGCGCGAGAGGTGCATCGCGCAGGTCGAGGCGGCGTTCAGGTAGTCGAGGACGAAGTCGCGGTTGGAGGAGCCGTCGATCGAGTTGTGGGAGACGTGGGCGAAGCCGAGGTCGGCGGCGACCGAGTCGCGGTCGATCTCCCAGTTGACGCCGGCGAGGGCGCCGGAACCGAGCGGCATCACCGAGGCGCTGTCGAGGGCGAACTGGAAGCGCAGGACGTCCCGGGCGAGCATCCAAAAATAGGCGAGCAGGTGGTGGCCGAGGTAGACCGGCTGGGCACGCTGCAGGTGCGTGTAGCCGGGCATCGTCCAGTCCTTGTGGTCCTCGGCGAGGCCGAGGAGGCGCTGCATCGCGGCGCCGCAGAGCTCGATCGCCCGGAGCGAATGCGCCTGGACGACCATCGCCACGTCGGTCGCGACCTGGTCGTTGCGCGAGCGGCCGGTGTGGAGCTTGCCGGCGAGCGGGCCGATCTCCTCGCCGAGCAGGCGCTCGATCGCCATGTGGATGTCCTCGTCGGCGGGCTCGAACTCGAAGCCGTGCTCGGCCATGCGGGCGCGGACCCGGTCGAGCCCGCCCTCGATCCGGCCCAGCTCGTCCTCGCTCAAGACGCCGATCCCGCAGAGGCCGCGAGCGTGGGCCTTCGACTGGTCGATGTCGTAGGGCGCCAGCCACGAGTCGAAGGCGAGCGAGCGGTTGAGTCGCCAGAAGCGCGGGTCGGGATCCTTGCGAAAGCGAGACATCGGCCGGCGATTATGCCGGGAGCGGGGCCTGGCCGAGGGCTGCGGCGAGCTCCTGGCAGACGCGGTCCACCTGCGCCTCGCCCATCGCCGGGAAGAACGGCAGCGCCAGCGAGTCTGCGGAAGCGGCTTCGGCGACCGGGAACTGGCCCTCGCGGTAGCCGAGCTCGCGCAGGTGCGGAAAGAGGTGGATGCAGGGGAGGTAGGCCTTGGAGGCGACGCCGCGCTCGGCGAGGCGGGCGATCGTCGCGTCGCGATCGGCGCCCCGCGGCAGGCGTACGGTGTAGACGAACCAGCTGCGGGCCTCGGTAGCGCGGGCGGCGATCGGCGTGCGCAGCCCCTCGATGCCGGCCAGGCGCTCCCCGTACAGCCGCGCCACCGCGGCGCGGCGCTCCAGCAGCGAGTCGAGCTTCTCGACCTGGGCGACGCCGAGCGCGGCGGCGAGGTCGGAGAGGCGGTAGTTGAAGCCGAGGCGGTCGTGGTCGAGCCAGCCCATGTCGACGGCGCGACCCTGGTTGCGCTCCGAGCGCAGGCGGGTGGCCTCTTCGGCGCCGCGGGGGACGATCAGCCCCCCCTCCCCCGTCGTCATCTGCTTGTTGGCGTAGAAGGCGAAGGTGGCGAGGTTGCCGCGGGCGCCGACCTTGCGGCCCTCCGAGTCGACTGCGCCGAGGGCCTCGCAGGCGTCCTCGAGGATGCCGAGGCCGTGCCGCGAGGCGAGCGCCTCGAGCTCGGGCATCGCCGCCGGGTAGCCGAAGATGTGGACCGGCAGCAGGCCGACCGTCCTCTCCCCCACCGCGGCGGCCGCGGCGGCGGGATCGAGGTCGAGCGTCTCCTCCTCGACGTCGGCGAAGACCGGCCGCACCCGCTCGTAGAGCAGGCAGTTGGCCGAAGCGACGAAGCTGAA
>DASTAR010000028.1:0-4782 GCA_035712505.1 Solirubrobacterales bacterium | reverse complement strand
GCTGGCCGGGAGCTCCATCTCGGACGGCCGCAAGCGATCCAGCCAGTCAGGCGAGTGAGGGGGTCCTGCCGACCCCGCTCCCGCCGCCCGCTAAAGCGCTTCTTGGCGCAGCCCGCAGTAAGGGCAGTCGCTGACGTCCAGCCCGATCAGCTGGTCGCAGCGCCGGCAGGCCCGGAGGTTCTCGGGGCTGCGCGGGAGGGAGGAGGCGGAAGGGGCCAGGGGCAGCACCATCGCCACCGGCTCCATCTCCTCGCCGGTCTCGCGATCGATGTAATTCTGGCCGGGCTCGGCGTGGGCGAGCGCCTCGCGGCCCGAGGCCCTGGCGCGCATCCGGAAGAGCTGCTTTTCGTTCATCGCCGCGAAGACTATTAGCTTGGGCGACTCCGATGCGCGTCCTCGTCTTCCACGGCTACATGCTGCGCGGCACCGGCAGCAATACCTACCACGTCAACCTGGCCTCGGCGCTGGCCACGTTGGGCCACGAGGTGCACCTGCTCTGCCAGGACCGCGAGGTGCGGCTCGAGGGCGTCGCGATCCACAACCCGGACATCGGCGGCCTGCTGCCGGTCTACGTCAAGGACCCCTACGAGGGGTTCGAGGTGAAGGCCTTCCCCGAGCTGAGCGACGCCGAGCTCGAGCGCTACATCGCGGCCAACGTCGCCGCCGTGCAGGAAGTCGCTGCCGTTGCCGGCGGAATCGACGTCGGCCTCGCCAACCACCTGGTGATGGGACCGGCGATCCTCGCCCGTGCCGGCGTCGCCCCCTTCGCGGCGAAGGTGCACGGCTCCGCCCTGGAGTACACGGTGAAGCCGCACCCGCGCTTCCGGCCCTATGCGCGGGAGGGAATGGAGGCGGCCGCCGGCGTCCTGGTCGGCTCCAGGCACACTGCCGAGTCGCTCTGGGAGGCGTTGCCGGAGGTCGGGGGCCTGGAGGAGAAGACGCGGCTCGGACCGCCGGGCGTCGACGTCGCCGGGTTCCATCCCGAAGGCCGGCGCGAGCGTCTGGTCGCCTTCGTCGGCAAGCTGATCGTCTCCAAGGGCGTGGACCTGCTGCTCGCCGCCTGGCCCCTGGTACGGGCCGAGCATCCCGACGCGCGCCTCGAGATCGCCGGCTACGGGGCCTACGAGGCGACCCTGCGCCGCCTCCTGGCGGCACTGGAGGGAGGCGACCTGGGCGAGGCGCGCCGGGTTGCAGCCCTCGGCTGGGCGCCAGAGGGCGGCGAGGAGCGACCGTTGCCCATCCTCTCTGCCTTCCTCGCCGATCCTCCCTCGGGATACGCCGAGGCCGCGCGTGGCGCCGCGGGCTCAGCCGAGCTGATCGGCAGGCTCGAGCACGATCAGGTCGCCCAGCTGCTTCCGCGCGCCGAGGCGCTGGTCATGCCGAGCACCTTCCCGGAGGCCTTCGGCATGGTCGCGGTCGAGGCGGCCGCCTGCGGGGCGCTGCCGGTCTCGGCGGGCCACTCCGGCATGCGCGAGGTCTCGCGCCAGCTCGCGGCAGCGCTGCCGCCGTCGGTCGGGCCCCTCGTCTCCTTCCCGGTCGGGCCGGGCGCGGTGGAGGCGATCGCGGCGCGGCTGAGCGCCTGGCTCTCGCTGCCGCAGGCGGTGCGCGAGGAGGCCCGGGCGGCGCTGGTCGAGACGGTTGGCCGCCTGTGGAGCTGGGAAGGGGTGGCGCGGGGCGTGCTCGCCGCGGCCCGTGGCGATGTTCGGGAACTGCCGCTCGCGGAGTAGTCTGAAGGGGCGGCGGGGAGCCTTGTGCCAAGCGTCGCGTGAGGCGGCGAAACCTCCCGCCGCCGCTTCAATAGAATGCCCGCCCGCACATGTACGGCCGCCTCCCGATAGCGAAGATGCTCGCCGCGACGATCGCCCTGACGGCGGTGATGTCGGCGGTGATGGTCTCGATCCACTGGGACGGCCAGCAGGCCTCCACGGCGGCTCCCCAGATCGACCATCTGCTCAACGTGATGATCGTGATCTCGTCGTTCGTCTTCTCGCTGGTGATGGTGATGCTGTTCTACGCGCTTTGGAAATTCAAAGCGAAACCCGGCGACGAGTCCGACGGAGAGCCGATCCACGGCAACACGCGGTTGGAGATCGCCTGGACGCTGATCCCGACGATCATCGTCCTCTTCGGCGGCGGCTACAGCTGGAAGGTCCTGCACGACATCGAAGAGTCGAAGCCCAACCACCTCACCGTCGACGTCTTCTCCCAGCAGTACGCCTGGAGCTTCGCCTATCCCGGCAAAGGCTACAAATACATCCAGGGCGAACTGCACGTCCCGGTCAACCGGCAGATCCAGTTCAAGATGCACGCCCAGGACGTGATCCATTCCTTCTGGGTTCCCGAGTGGCGGATCAAGAAAGACAACGTCCCCGGGATCACCACGACCGCGATCGTGACGCCTGACAAGGTCGGCACCTACCAGCTGATCTGCACCGAGCTCTGCGGCTTCGGCCACGCGACGATGCGGGCCAAGGTCGTGGTCGAACCCCAGGACAAATTCCAGAAGTGGGTGGCCGGCTTGACCGAGAAGACTCCGTCTGCCCTGATGGAATCGGTCAAGCAGGACACCGAAACCAACCCCCCGGACCTCGGCGCCGGCGGGGCATAATTGGAGGCGACTTAGATGGCGGCGTCGATCAAGCAACCTGGGTGGATTCGAGGCGCGCTGGGGGCGCTCGTCTTCGGCGCGTTCGGCTTCGGCCTGGTCGTCTGCCTGCGGGCCATCTCCGGGCTGCCCATCTTTCAGACCGAACAGACCGTCTACCCGCACGTGATCGTGCCGATGATCACGGCGCCCCTCGGCTTCCTCGCCGGCTTCGGCTGCTTCGACTACTGGCTGCGCTGGGCGGCCGGCCTGCCGACGATTCCCGACGACCACTCCCAGCACGGCGCTCGCAGCTGGAAGGACTACTTCCGCTTCAACACCGACCACAAGGTGATCGGCGTCCAGTACGTCTGCACCACGTTCATCTTCTTCTTCATCGGCGGTCTGATGGCGATGCTGATCCGGGCCGAGCTCGCCCAGCCGGGCACCCAGATCGTCGGCGCCTCCACCTTCAACAGCCTCTTCTCCACCCACGCCGCGATCATGATCTTCCTCTTCGTGATCCCGGTCTTCGCCGGGCTGGCGAACTACGTCCTGCCGCTGATGATCGGCGCCCCCGACATGGCCTTTCCGCGGCTCAACGCGCTCAGCTTCTGGATGCTGCCGCTGGCCGGTCTGCTCTTCCTCTCCAGCTTCCTGGCTCCCGGCGGGGCTTTCGACGCCGGCTGGACGGGCTACGCGCCGCTCTCGACGGGGGCGCCCCTGGGTCAGTCCTTCTTCAACCTCGGCGTCCAGTTCGCCGGTGCCTCCTCGATCGCGACCGCCCTGAACTTCCTGGTCACGATCATCACCATGCGGGCGCCGGGGATGACCTTCTGGCGGATGCCGCTGCTGGTCTGGGCCAACCTCTCCACCTCGCTGCTGGTGGTCGCCGCGACCCCGTTCATCGCCGGGGCCCAGTTCATGGTGCTCCTCGACCGGGTCCTGCACACCAACTTCTTCGACTTCGCGGCCGGCGGCGACGTCATCAGCTACCAGCACATCTTCTGGTTCTACTCCCACCCGGCCGTCTACATCATGATGCTGCCGGGCTTCGGGATCATCTCCGAGGTCATCGCCACCCACGCCCGCAAGCCGATCTTTGGCTACCGCCTGATGGCGCTGGCGCTGATCGGGATCGTCGTCCTCAGCTACTCGGTCTGGGCCCACCACATGTTCGTCGCCGGGATGTTCTCCTGGCTGCGGGTCCCGATGATGCTGACCACGCTGCTGATCGCCGTTCCGACCGGGATCAAGATCTTCTCCTGGCTGGGAACGCTGTATTTCGGCAAGATCCACACCTACTCGACGGCGATGCTGTTCGCGCTGGCCTTCATCGTCACCTTCACGTTCGGCGGCATCAGCGGCGTCATGCTGGGCATGGTGCCGATCGACATCCACGTCTCCGACACGTACTTCATCGTCGCCCACATCCACTTCGTCCTCTTCGGCGGCTCGGTCTTCACGATCTTCGCCGGCGTCTACCACTGGTTCCCGAAGATGACCGGCAGGATGTACGACGAGAAGCTCGGCCGCGTCCACTTCTGGGGCACCGTGATCGGCACCTGGGGAACCTTCCTGCCGATGCATTGGGTGGGCATGGACGGGATGCCGCGGCGGGTCGCCGACTACGCGGCCCAGTTCGGCGACTGGAACCTGCTGATCAGCTGCTTCGCCTTCCTGCTCGGCGCCGTGCAGCTGGTCTTCATCTACAACATGATCGTCAGCTGGCGCTACGGCCCGCTCGCCGGAGCCAACCCCTGGCGAGCCAAGTCGATCGAGTGGCTGGTCTCCTCGCCACCCCCGATCTTCAACTTCGACGAGATCCCGCGCGTCGTCGGCGGGCCGTACGAGTACGGCGTTCCCGGCGCCAGGCACGCGATCATGGCGGGCGAAGGTGCCGAGGTGCCGGCCGGCGAACCCAGCGTGGTCGGGAGCACGCCATGACCCCGGAGCAGTCGGAGGAGCGCAGGCCGGTGCTGGTCTTCCTCAACGAGGTCGCCGGCGGCCGCATGCTGCTGCAGGGCGTCCGCGAGCGCCAGGAGCAGGTCTCGGGGGTCGTCGTCGCGGCGCCGCAGAACCAGCCGACCGCCGGTCAGCTGGCCGACGCAGGGGAAGTGCGCGAGGCCGCCCGGGCCCGCGTCGAGGTGACGATGGCGCTGCTGGCGGAGTTCGGGATCGAGTCGATCGGCGAGGTC
>DASTAR010000027.1:0-4800 GCA_035712505.1 Solirubrobacterales bacterium | reverse complement strand
TCCGCCTCAGCTCGCGGTCGAGGTAGTCGAAGATCGACCGGCGCTCGACCGTCCGCACGCCGCCGCGGTCGACCTGGACCTCGCCGCTGTCGACGTCGTAGGTGACGAAGCAGCCCTCGGCGCCGGCGCTGGTGCCCATGTAGGAGCACTGGGCGAGCCAGGTCGGCGCGTCGGCGCTGTCGAGCCAGAAGGAGGTCTCGGCGTCGGCGAAGAGCCGTTCGTAGACGTGCTCGGTCGGCGCCTGGCCCTGGATCGTCCGCATCCGCAGCTCCAGCTCACCGCCCTCGTCGCTCTGCGGGGCCGGGGCGCGGCGGGCGCTCCGCGGCGCGATCGTCGCCCGCCCGGCGGGCCGCTCCCCCTCGCGCTTGTGCCGGGCCGCGAGGTCGAAGAAGTTCTCGGCGATCTTCAGCCCGTACTCGGTCGAGATCGACTCGGGATGGAACTGGACGCCCCAGATCGGCCGCTTCGTGTGCTCGACTCCCATCACGACGCCGTCGTCGGACCAGGCGACGATGCTGCCTTCCGGGCCGGGCGGCGAGGTGATCGCGAGCGAGTGGTAGCGGACCACCGAGAAGCCCTGCGGCACGCCCTTGAACAGGCCCTTGCCTTCGTGCATCACCCGGCTGAGGCGGCCGTGCATCGCCATCGGCGCCCGGTTGACCGTGCCCTCGAGCAGGTTGCCGATCCCCTGGTGGCCGAGGCAGATCCCGAAGACCGGGATTTCGCTGTGGCGGAGGATGTCGCTGCAGACGCCGAAGTCGTGCCAGCGGCTCGGGTGCCCGGGGCCCGGCGAGAGCACGATCGCGTCGAAGTCCATCCTTGTCAGCACGCGCCAGCTGACCGCGTCGTTGTTGACCACCATCGGCTCCTCGCCGGAGGCCGCGGCCAGCAGGTGGAACACGTTGTAGGTGTAGGAATCGTGGTTGTCGACCAGCAGCGTCTTCACGTCAGGCTCCCTCCAGTCCCAGGCCCCGCAGGCCCTCCTCGAGCACCGGCCGCACGACCGCCTCGACCTCCGGTGCGCGCTCGTCTTCCCTGTACCAGCGCGCGAAATGGGAGAGGTACTTGGAGAGCGGAGCGACGTCGAACTCCTCCACGGCGCTGCGCAGGTGCACCCGGTAGTGCTCCGACTGGACGACGGCGAAGCGGTAGTCCGGGTCCTCGGCCGGACGCTCGCCCTCGATCTCGGCGGAGGCGTGGTGGGCCTGCGCGCGCGCCAGGTCCCAGCCAAGACTCCCTTTTCCTTCGACCAGAAGCTTCTCTTTGCCGAACTTGACCTGCTTGGTCGTCGGCTGCAGGAGGAAGTAGCCGAGCGCGACCTGGGCCGGCACCGCCTCGGGGTGCGGGTGGCGTGCCATCTCCTGGGCCAGCTCGGAATTGCGCGACAGCTCGTCCTCCAGCCACTCGACGAGGTCGTCGATCAGCAGCGCCCCTTTCTTCGAGGAGCTGATCGATTCGTTCTCGCGGGCGACCATGCCGTGGAAGATGTCGTGGGTCGGCGGGCCTCCTCCGCGGGCGCTGGCGTTGCCGTTGCCGTTGGTCAGACCCATCTCGTCGATCAGCTTGCGGCGGCAGGTGACGTGGGCCACCCACTCGTTGCCGCAGACCTGCATCGAGATCACGTCGTCGAGCTCGTCGGCGGCGGCCCAGTAGGCGAGCGCCCGCATGTGCTGGGTCGGGAGGCCGTCGGAGCGGACCAGCGGCATCTCTTCCAGCTCCTCGCGTTCGGTCTCGTACATGACCATGTCGTCGCCCCAGCGCTTGGTCAGGGTGCCGTCGGCGAGGCCCTGGTTCATGTACTCGGCGACCTCGGGCAGGTAGTCGGACTCGTAGATCACCTTGTCGAAGGCGATGCCGAGGCGGGCAAGCGTCTTGCGCTGACCGGAGACGACCCAGGAGCGGGTCCGCGACCACAGTTCCAGGGCTTTCTGGTCGCCGGCCAGGACCCGCATCATCATCTCGTCGGCCTTGTCGTCGTAGCTGGTCGACTCGCGGGCGACCGAGTCCTCGGCGCCGTCGTCGCCGGCGCCGCCGTTGCGGCTGGCGGTGACGTAGTCGGCGTAGCAGAAGCCGACGAAGTGGTCGGACTTCTCGTTCGCGTCGGGGCCGGCGTCCTCGCCGGCGCGGGTGGCGACGCCCGCCATCGCCTCGCCCATGCTGCGGCCGACGTCGCAGATCAGGCTGCGGTTCTCGACCCGCGCCCCGGCCTGCTTCAGCGCCCCGGCGATCGCGTTGCCGACGGCGAGGTTGCGGAGGTGGCCGATGTGCAACGCCTTGGTCGTGTTGGCGCCCCAGAAGTAGACGGCGTAGCGGTTCCGGGCGGCCATGTCGGCGAAGGCGCCGTTGCCGAAGGCGCCGGAGCGGATCTGCTCGCCCTGCGCTTCGATCCACTCGTCGGCGAGCTCGATCGTCGGTTGCCTGCCCTCGCGGTCGAGTGCCGCGACCCAGGGCTCGGCCTCGAGCCGGTCGAGCGCCGCCTTCGCGTCGGCGTCCTCCCGCCAGTCCCTGCCCTTCGGCAGCCGTGGGATCAGCATCAGATCGAAGCCGGGCTCCGGCCGGTATGGCGCCCGCGCCGCCCAGAGCGCCTTGCCGCCCTCGCCGGCGGCGACCCTGTCGAAAGTGGTGAAGATGTTCTCGCCCATAGCTGTAGTGATTCCGAACGTCTGCTTTCGAGTTGTCCGAAATGCACCCGCCGGGGCTCGAACCCGGATCTTCGGCTTACAACGCCGACCCTTTAACCGATTAAGGCACGGGTGCTAGCTATGTCGTTTCCCCGCCCCCGAGCCCAGTCCCCTGATTGCTCAAGCGCTGCGGCAGCATAAGCATGCTTCCTGCGCAAAGTCAAATCTTTTGACTAAAACCCTGGAAATCGAGGAACTGCTTCGCATCCGGTGTCCGCTTCGGCGCCCGGTGGGGCGCACAAAAACACTTTACGAATGGCTGAGTATTAGAGTTCGCCTCAGCCACCCCAATGCAGGGGTCCTACTGCCCTCCGGCCCCCTGCCCTGGCCGGGGGGCAGTCCCATGCTGGAGCTCGAGGTCCTCGGCGAGGGCGGCCAGCACCGGCAGCGGCACCCGCAGGCCGCGAGCGATGCGGCGCACGTTGCCCCAGGTGGGATTGACCCTGCCGGACTCGAGGTGCGAGACCCAGGTCGGGTGGATGTCGGCGCGCAACCCGAGGGCTTCCTGGCTCAACCTCTCCTGCTTGCGAAGCTGGCGAATCGCCTTGCTGAGGCCGATCTGAGGATCGTCGGTGCGCGGCATCTAGGGAAGGGGACTTGCCTCCCGCCCCCGCGTCCGAAGGGACGAACGCAACTCTCCTTCGGCCTGGCGCGCGACCGGCTGCTCTGCGGTACGCCGGAAAACCTGGCGGTGTCGCCGGTGAGGACCCGGTTGGAGGGGGCGGTCTCTCACTGGAGCGAACACGAACATATGTTCGCATAGCTGCCGGTCCGGTGCAAGTGGCATTTCTGCTTCAAATCGCTCAACTGGCACAGTTCCGGCAGTGCGCCCCGACCTCTCCGTCCACCTGACCGAGCTCTCGCTCGAACGCCTGCGCCGGCGGCGGAGCGCCAAGTGGAGCCGCTACCCGGCCGACGTGCTGCCCGCCTGGGTGGCGGAGATGGACTTCCCCTTGGCGGCACCCGTAAAGCAGGCGCTGCTGGGGGCCGTCGAGCTCGATGACTGCGGCTATCCCGATCCCGCCGGGCTCGGCGACGCCTTCAGCGAGTTCGCGCTGCGCCGCCATGGCTGGAGGGTCGATCCGGCCGCGGTCTCCCCCAGCCCGGACGTCGTCGGCGCCCTGACGGCGGTGCTGAAGGAGGTCACCGAACCCGGCGACGCCGCCGTCGTCAACACGCCGGTCTACCACCCCTTCTTCTCGGTGGTCGAGGAGGCCGGGTGCGGGCTGGTCGAAGTGCCGCTGGCGGGAACCGAGCTCGACCCCGCGGGGATCGACCGGGCCTTCGCGGCGGGCGCGAGGGCGCTGGTCCTCTGCAGCCCCCACAACCCGACCGGGACCGTGCCCTCCCGCGAGCATCTGGAGGCCGTCGCCGACTCCGCCGCCCGGCATGGTGCCTGGGTCCTCGCCGACGAGATCCACGCCTCGCTCACCCTGCCGGGCGCCGAGCACCACCCGTTCCTCACCGTCTCGGAGGCGGCCCGCCGGCGCGGGATCGCCTTCTGGTCGGCGTCGAAGGCCTTCAACCTGGCCGGCCTGCGCTGCGCCGAGATCGTCACCGCCTCGGCCGAGGCGGCCGCCGTGACCGAGCGCCTGCCGGTCAGCGCCGCCCACTGCGGGCACCTCGGCGCGATCGGCTCGATCGCCGCCTTCCGCGAGGGCGGGCAGTGGCTCGACGAGGTGCTCGAGGTGCTCGACCACAACCGGGCCCTGCTCGGGCAGCTGCTCGCCGAGCGCCTGCCCGAGGTCGGCTACGAGCCGCCGCGCGCCGGCTACCTCGCCTGGCTCGACTTCCGCGGGCTCGGGCTCGGCCCCGATCCCTCGCAGCCGATCCTCGAGCGCGGCCGGCTTGCCCTCAGCCCGGGACCGCAGTTCGGGCCGCAGGGCGCCGGCTTCGCCCGCCTCAACCTCGGCACCTCGCCGGCCCTGGTCGAAGAGGCGGTCGGGCGGATCTGCCGGGCGGTCAGCCGCCCTCGGCGCTAGGTGACCCGCCCACACACGTTGTGAACGCCTGAAAGGCCATCCGGGCCCTCCAAGACGCTTGCGGTTCTGACGCCCAAGCGAAGGAGGACCCGGATGAAGGTTCACGGTAACGCCGCTCTCGGACCAGCGGGAAGGCT
>DASTAR010000026.1:0-2066 GCA_035712505.1 Solirubrobacterales bacterium | reverse complement strand
CCCGGCCGTCAAGGCGATGATCGAGGCGGCGAACCGCATCCGCCACCGGCCCTACGTCTGGGGCGGCGGCCACCGCAACTGGAGGTCGCGCGGCTACGACTGCTCGGGCTCGGTCAGCTACGTGATGCACGCGGCCGGCCTGCTCGACTGGCCGCTCGACTCCACCGGCTTCATGCGCTGGGGCCGGGGCGGTGGCGGCAGCTGGGTGCGGATCTACGCCAACCGCGAACACGTCTTCGCGATCATCGCCGGCCTGCGCTGGGACACCTCCTACAGCGACGACGGCGACCGCAGCGGCCCCGGCTGGAGCGAATACCTGCAGCCCACCCACGGCTTCCGGCTGCGCCACCCGCTCGGCCTGCTGAGGGCCCGCCCGCTGGCCGGCTGAGCGCGCCGCCACTCGGTACAAGCCCTCCCGCCTCGAATCTGTACGGAGGGACAACCCCATGCCCGGGGTTCCCCATTAGGCTCTTTTGGCTCCTGCCATGGAGCGAGACACGCAACCCAACGCGTCCGGCCCGGACGCGCGCCAAGCGAGGAACGAAGAGGACCGATGAGCCGCATCCGCCAGCAGAACGTGACCGCCGCGCAGTGGAGCTCCAACGGAGGCGCGCTGGGCGCGCTGGACCTGACCCTGCCGGAGAACAACCACTTCGGCCAGAACGTCTTCTCCGTCGCGGTGCAGCGCGAACGCCTCCCGGCCGACGTCTTCGAGAAGCTGCAGACGACCCTCGAGGGCGGCGAGGCGCTCGACCCCAGCCTGGCCGACGCGGTCGCCGGCGCGATGAAGGAATGGGCGCTGGAGAACGGGGCCACCCACTACACCCACATGTTCCAGCCGCTGACCGGCTCCACCGCGGAGAAGCACGACTCCTTCTTCGAGCCCGCCGGCGAAGGCCAGGCGCTCGCCGGCTTCTCCGGCAAGGAGCTGATCCAGGGCGAGCCCGACGCCTCCTCCTTCCCCACCGGCGGCGTCCGCGCCACCTTCGAGGCCCGCGGCTACACCGCCTGGGACCCCACCAGCCCCGCCTTCATCCTCGAGAACCCCAACGGGGCGCTTCTCTGCATCCCGACTGCGTTTGCCTCCTGGACCGGCGAGGCACTCGACGCCAAGATCCCGCTGCTGCGCTCGATGGACGCCCTCTCCCGCTCGGCGATCAAGGCGCTGCGCCTGCTCGGCGACGAGGACAGCCAGCGCGTCTTCACCACCGTCGGGCCGGAGCAAGAGTACTTCCTGATCGACGAGCAGTACTTCTTCGAGCGCCCCGACCTGATCTCCACCGGCCGCACCCTCTTCGGCGCCAAGCCGCCGAAGGGGCACGAGCTCGACGACCACTACTTCGGCTCGATCCCCGAGCGCGTCCTCGCCTTCATGCTCGAGTCCGAGCTGGAGATGCGCAAGCTCGGGATCCCGGTCAAGACCCGCCACAACGAGGTGGCGCCGGCCCAGTACGAGATCGCGCCGATCTTCGAGAACTCCAACGTGGGCTCCGACCACCAGCAGCTGCTGATGCAGACGCTGGAGAACGTCGCCCGCCGCTACGGCCTCGTCTGCCTCCTGCATGAGAAGCCCTTCGCCGGCGTCAACGGCTCCGGCAAGCACAACAACTGGTCGATGGGGACCGACACCGGGGCCAACCTGCTCAACCCCGGCGACACCCCAGCGGACAACATCCACTTCCTGTTCTTCTGCGCCGCCGTGATCCAGGCGGTCAACAAGCACCAGGGGCTGCTGCGCGCCTCGGTCGCCAACATCGGCCAGGACCACCGCCTCGGCGCCAACGAGGCGCCGCCGGCGATCATCTCGATCTTCCTCGGCGCCGAGCTGGAGAGGGTGTTCGAGGCGATCGCCACCGGCGAAGGCGACCCCAGCACCCCGGCCTCCTTCCTCGACCTGGGGGCGAAGGTGCTGCCGCCGCTGCCAATGCACGGCGGCGATCGCAACCGGACCTCGCCGTTCGCCTTCACCGGCAACAAATTCGAGTTCCGGGCACTGGGATCGAGCATGTCGCTCGCCTTCCCGAACACGGTCCTGAACACGATCGCGGCGGAGGCGATCGACGATC
>DASTAR010000025.1:0-26050 GCA_035712505.1 Solirubrobacterales bacterium | reverse complement strand
GTCCTCGCCGACGTAGCCGGCCTCGGTCAGGGCGGTCGCGTCGGCGATCGCGAAGGGGACGTTGAGGATCCGCGCCAGCGTCTGCGCCAGCAGCGTCTTGCCGCAGCCGGTCGGGCCCAGCATCATGATGTTCGACTTCTGCAGCTCGACCTCGGTCTCGTCGGACTGGGCAATCTGGACCCGCTTGTAGTGGTTGTAGACGGCGACGGAGAGGGACCGCTTCGCCGCCTCCTGGCCGACCACGTACTCCTGCAGGACGTCGTAGATCTCCTGCGGCTTCGGCAGGTTCTCCAGCTCGAAGGCGGGCGGGGCCGTCAGCTCCTCGTCGATGATCTCGTTGCAGAGGTCGATGCACTCGTCGCAGATGTAGACGCCGGGGCCGGCGATCAGCTTTTTCACCTGGCGCTGCGACTTGCCGCAGAAGCTGCAGAGGAGCTGCTCGTTCGAGTCTGAAGGACGTGCCAGCGGAATCCCCTCCTAACGGGATGTTCTCTTGCCTCCGGCGGCGTCCCAAAGCTTAGACGGGGACCTGCACCGGTTCGTGAGGTCGTTTACGGCATCGGCCGGGCTGTCCCTGCACATGAGCGCCGCCTTGCGTGGCGCTACGGTGGGCGGATGGCCGGGCCGCAGATCGCGCCGATCACCGACGGGGAATTCGAGGAGCTGCTGCCGCTGATCGCCGCCTACCAGCGCTTCTACGAGGTCGAGGAGATCGATGAAGAGCGCAACCGCACCTTCTTCCGCCGCTTCCTGGCCCCGAGCGGGGACGGCCTCCTGCTCGGCGCCCGCCGGGACGGCAAGCTGGTCGGCTACGCCTGCCTCTACTGGCACTTCAGCTCGCTGGAGGCGGTGGAGTGCGTGCTGATGAATGACCTCTTTGTCAGCGAGGAGGCGCGCGGCGAGGGCGTCGGCCGCGCCCTGATCGAGGCGACCGCCGAAGTAGCCCGCGAGCGCGGCGTCCCCTTTGTCGAGTGGTCGACCGCCCCCGACAACCACACGGCTCAGCGCCTCTACGACTCCACCGGCGCCGAGCGCTCGGAGTGGCTCAGCTACGAACTGCGGGTCTGAGTCACGAGGTCAGGCCGACTTGAGGTGCGGCGGAGGGGGCGGTAGTCGATCCGTCAACCGGAGCAGAGCCTCGATCAGCGCGCGCCGCTCGTCCCGCTGGTCTCGCAGCTCGGCGATGATTTCGTCAGTCCCGTGGATCTGGCTCTGGAGCAGTTTCTCCTGCCGCTCGCTTGATTCGCGAAGCCAAGCCCAATCGGCATCACGGCGCGTCTCCGCCTCTTTGAAGTTCGCAGTGGCGCTCTCCTGTCGCGCGATTGCTGCCTCCTGCCGCGCGATTGCTGCCTCGATCCCCGCACGCGCCCACTCAGTGCGGGCGGCTGCTCGCTTGGTGAGCGCAGCCGCCTCAGCAGTGGCTTCAGACAATTCCTTCCGAGTCACAGAAGGAATTGTGCCAGGCTAAAGCGCACATGTGGCGCTCAGATTGGAGAAATTCTGCAACGCGTTAGCGTCAAATCCGTGACTTTCAGCCTGGACCCGATCTCCCGTGACGATCCGGAGGTGCGGCGCCTCTATGCGGACTTCGTCCGCGAGGCCGACGGGCCGCTGGTCTACGACCGCGAGGGGGCCGGTGTCGATCTCGACGAGGAGATCGCCAAGGGGCCGCCGCAGGACCTGGTAACGCCCAACGGGGTGCTGCTCCTGGCGCGGGCGGACGGCGAGCCGGCCGGCCTCGGCGGCGTCCGCTACCTCAGCACCGAGATCGCCGAGGTGAAGAGCATGTACGTGGCGCCGGCCTTCCGCGGCAGCGGCCTGGGCCGCCGGATCCTCGCCCGCCTAGACGAGATCGCGCTGGAGCACGGCTGCCGGGCGGTCCGCCTCGACACCTCCGACTACCTCACCCCGGCCGTCGGCCTCTACCGCTCCGCCGGCTACTGCGAGGTTCCCGCCTACAACGAGAACCCCAAAGCCGACCTCTGGTTCGAGCGGGGGCTCCGCCAGGACGATTAGTCATCCCGTGGTTCCTTTGTCGGGTATATCCGGACAAAGGAACCACGGGATCAGCTGTAGCGGTCCCAGCGGCGCAGCTCGGGTTCGGGGTTGATCGCCACTCCGTGGACGTGGATCTCGAAGTGAAGGTGACAGCCGAGGCCGCGGGCGTTGCCGGTTTCGCCGACGGCGCCGACCCGCTCCCCCTCCCACACACGCTCGCCCTTGTGAACGAGAGCCGGACGGGGCATGTGGGCGTAGAAGTAGCTGCGGGCCTCGCCTTCGCCGTGGATCAGCAGGTAGTTGCCGTAGAGGACCGGGTCGTAGCCCTGCCGGAGGACCCGGCCGTTGCGCACCGCCACCAGCTCGGTGCCGCAGGCGGCCGTGATGTCGAAGCCTTCGTGGATTCGCCCGCCGTCGCGCGGCGCGTGGTAGTCGCCAACCGGCCCCCGAGTTCCGTGCGGGTCCTGGACGGGGAAGACGTGCCCGTAGTAAGGGACGCCTCCGTCGCGGCTCCTGATTGCCGCGGAGGTAGACGTGGCACCGGCGACGAAGACCGCCGTGACGAGGAGGACGGAGGCGAGGAGGCGCCTCAGTGGTGCTCGATCACGCGGTCGACGATGTTGTACTCCTTCGCCTCCTCCGCGCTCATGAAGTAGTCCCGCTCGGTGTCTTTGGTGACCTTGTCGAACGGCTGACCGGTGTGGCGGGCGATGATCTCGTCGAGGCGGCGGCGGACGTCGATGATCTCCTTGGCGTGGATCTCGATGTCGGTCGCCTGGCCCTGGAACCCCGCCGAGACCTGGTGGATGAGGATCTTCGAGTTCGGCAGCGCCATCCGCTTGCCGGCGGCGCCGCCGCCCAGCAGCAGCGCCCCCATGCTCATCGCGATGCCGACGCAGATCGTCTGCACGTCGGGTTTTATGAACTGCATCGTGTCGTAGATCGCCAGGCCCGCGTACACGGAGCCGCCGGGCGAGTTGATGTAGAGGCTGATGTCCTTGTCCGGGTCCTCGGACTCCAGGTGCAGCATCTGGGCGACGATCAGGTTCGCGATGTCGTCGTTGACCGGCGTGCCGAGGAAGACGATCCGCTCGCCCAGCAGGCGCGAGTAAATGTCGAAAGCGCGCTCGCCGCGCGAGGTCTGCTCGACCACCATCGGGACCAGAGGGCTCATGGACCGCACTCTATAGAAGCCCTCCGGCGGCTCAGTCGGTGACCTGTACAGGGGTCCGGGGGTCCTCTGAGTGAATTTGTCGCGGCCCTATCGGGCCCGGCTCCCGAACATGCTGCCCGCCTATGGCGGGCAAGAACCAGATTGCATGTCGCCCGAACATTCCCTCAGAGGACCCCCGGACCCCTTTCCGACACGTTCTGGGAGACGAGCTGCTCGCGAGTCCGTCAAAAACCGTGTACAGCAAGGAATTTCACGGACTCGCGTAAGTGCGTCGGCCGGAAACTGTCGGGAGGGGGGTCGGTGCCCCTCCGGGGGAATGTTCGGCGATATGCAATCTGATCCTGGGGCGCGGCGGAGCCGCGCAGCATGTTCTCCCCGCAGCGGAAGCGGAGGGGAGGTCAATTCCGGAGGAGGGGTGCCGGCCCCCTGTACAGCGGGGCCTTGGCCCTGAGCTCTAGTCGCTGCCGGGAGTCCAGAGCTCGCCGGATTTCGGGCCTTTGGTGCTGCCCTCCGGCGCGAGGAGCTTCTCGCGGGCCTCGGCTTTCTCCGCCCGGGCGTCGGCTTCCTCTTTGGGGATCGGCTTCGCCGCCTCCGCGACCAGCTCGATCGCCTTGCGGGCGCGGATGTCTTCGCGGACCATCGAGTCGCGGCCGCTCTTGCGCAGGCGCTCCAGCAGCTTCTCCGGGGTGGTGCGTTCGTGTTCGGCGCTGTGCTCGAGCGCCTCGACCATTTCCTCCTCGGAGACCTCGATCGCCTCGGCCTCGGCGATCGCGGTGACGACCGCCTCCCGCTTCAGCTCCTTTTCGGCGTCTTCCTTCGTCTCGGCGATCAGCTCGTCGCGCGTTTTGCCCTGCATCTGGAGGAACGCGTTCGGGTCCATGCCGCGACCGGCGAGCTGCCGTTCCATCCGCTCCCAGCGTTCTTCGGCCCGGGCGGTCGCGAGCTGGTCGGGCACGTCGACGGTCGCCGCCTCGACGGCGGCGTCGATCGCGGCGAGCCGGAAGTCTTCCTCGGCGCGGCTGCCGAGGGCGGCGCCGACTTTCTCGCGGATGTCGGCGCGCAGCTCCTCCAGCGTGTCGAACTCCGAGGCGTCGGCGGCGAAGTCGTCGTCGAGCTCGGGCAGGACCTTCTCCCGCACCTCCTTGACCTTGACCTTGAAGACGGCGTCCTTGCCCGCCAGGTGCTCGGCCTGGTAGTCGGAGGGGAAGGTGACCTTCACCTCGCGCTCCTCGCCCGCTTCGGACCCGACCAACTGCTCCTCGAAACCCTCGATCAGCTGCCCCGACCCGAGCGCCAGCAGGTGGTCCTCGGCGGCGCCGCCCTGGAAGGCGGAGCCGTCGACGAAGCCCTCGAAGTCGATCAGCAGCGAGTCGCCCTCTTCGGCCTCGCGCTCGACCTGCTCGAGCCGGGCGAAGCCCTCGCGGATCCTTTCGACCTCGGTCTCGACGACTTCATCGGGAACCTCTTTCTCCTCCTTGCCCACCTCGAGGCCCCTGTAGTCGCCGAGGGTGGCCTCGGGCCGCACGCCCACCTCGAACTTGAACTCGAGCGGCTGGCCCTCGTCCTCGGGCGTCGAGACCATGGAAATGTCCGGGTCGCCGATCGGGCTGACGCCGGAGTCGAAGAGCGCCTGTTCGTACCACTCCGGCAGCGCCTCGCGGATCGCCTCCTGCAGGACCGAGCCGAAGCCGATCCGCTGGATCACCAGCGAGGCGGGCGCCTTGCCGGCGCGGAAGCCCGGCATCCGCATCTCCTTTGCCAGCGCCCGGGCGGCGCGGGAAGTGGCCTTGTCGACGTCGGCGGCAGGCACCTCGACCTGCACCTCGGCGCGGGAATCGGGCAGCTCTTTGACGGTGGTCTTCATCGAACGCGTGACCCTAGAGGATCGCTCACCGCCTCCGCGCCAGCATGGTGCGCAGCGCGACCGAGAAGTCGATCGCGAACGAGAGGCCGCGACCGATCGGCCCGGTGACCAGCCAGGCGCGCCCTCTATCCAGCGGCGACATGGCTCTCCTTCCCGGCCTCGAGGATCTGCCGCTCCAGCCGCGCGCCCTGGCCGGCCGCGACGGCACGCTGCGCCCGCGCCGGGTCCAGCTCGACCCCGCGCTCCAGCGCCAGGTCGAGCAGGCGCTGCCGCTCGATCCCCTCGCGCGCCGCCTCGAAGAAGAACCAGGCGAGCAGGCCGAGGCCGAGGAAGGTCCCCTCGACCATCATCACCACGCCGGCCGTGCTCTGGTCGGCCAGCGCCGAGATCCCCCATTCGTGCTCGCCTCTGGCGTAGATCGTGTAGAGGACCGTCCCGCTCCACATCAGGACGTTGCCGAGGATCACCCCCGCGAAGCGGACCGCGATCACGTAGACCACCTTCCAGCCGGCGGTGAACCACTGCGGCTTGGGCAGCGGCCCGAAGACCGGCATCCACATCAGGCAGCCGAAGAAGATGAAGGTGGCGTGCTCGAGCGCGTGCACCGGCGCCCCTCCGTAGGCAGCGTCGTAGAGGGCCGGGACGTGCCAGAGGTAGAAGTTGAGGATCCACAGCGGGAAGGCGACGAGCGGGTGGGTGAGGATTCGCAGGCGGTCGAATACGCGGATCGCCAGGACCGGCTGCAGCAGCGGCCCGGTCAGGCCGAGGACGAGGAGCAGCGTCGCGAAGTCGCCGAGCAGCAGGTGCTCGACCATGTGGGCGATCACCAGCTCCTCGGCCGCCTCGCTGATCGGCGAGACGAGGGCAGCGGCGATCAGCAGCAGCCCGGACGCGAAGCAAACCTGGCGCCAGAGCGGCACCGGCCGGCCCCGGTCGGCCAGGGTCATCGACCGCTTCGCGTATAGCGCCGCGGCGATCAAGAGCGGCGCCAGCTCCAGCGGCGCGAAGACGCCGTCGACGTGGGCGATCGGCAGGCTCATCGAATTCAGCGTAGACCGCTGGTAGCTTGGCACCGGCCGTGGCCTCCCGCACCGATCCGTTTCCGCCCATCGCGAGCTACGGCTTCCTGTCCGACTGCCACACCGCCGCCCTCGTCTCCTTCAGCGGCAGCGTCGAGTGGCTCTGCTGCCCGCGCTTCGACTCCCCGAGCGCCTTCGCCGCCCTGCTCGACCGCGGCGCCGGCCACATGTCGCTGCGGCCCAGGGGCGTGATCGTCCCGATCAGCCGCCGCTACTCGCCCGGCACCCTGGTGATCGAGACGACCTGGGTCACCGATACCGGCTGGGCCGTGGTCAAGGACGCGCTGACGATCGCCGACTGGGTGCCCGCCGCTTGCGACGACCCGAACCGCCGCGGTCGCCCGGAAACGGAGCACGAGGCCGACCACTCGCTGCTGCGGACGATCACCTGCATCGACGGCACCGTGGAGATGGAGATGGAGTGCCTGCCGCGCTTCGCCTACGGCGCCGAGGCGGCACGCTGGAGGGGCGGCGAGCTCGGCGAAGCAGTGGCGAGCGCGCCGGACGGCACCGAGCTGCAGCTGACCAGCGACATGGACCTGCGGATCGAGGACGGCGCCGCTCGCGGGACGGTGACCCTGCTCGAAGACCAGCACGCCTTCTGCGCCCTGACCTGGAGCGACGGCGGCCTCGGCGGCCCGCGCAGCGCCCCGGAGGGGCTGGAGCGGATCGACTCGACCGAAGAGTTCTGGCGCGAATGGCTTCGCGACGGCAGCTTTCCCGACCACCCCTGGCGGATCCACCTGCAGCGCTCGGCGCTGGTCCTCAAGGGGCTCACCTACACCCCGACCGGCGCGATCGTCGCCGCTCCGACCACCTCGCTGCCGGAGACGCCGGGCGGGGAACGCAACTGGGACTACCGCTTCAGCTGGATCCGGGACTCGACCTTCAGCCTCTGGGCGCTGCACACGCTCGGCTTCGACCGCGAGGCGCGCGACTTCATGCGCTTCATCGTCGACGTCTGCAGGGACCATCCCGACCTCCAGATCATGTACGGGATCGGCCACGAGACCGAGCTGGAGGAGAAGACGCTCGACCACCTCTCCGGCTACGGCGGCGCCAGGCCGGTGCGGATCGGCAACGGCGCCTACGACCAGCGCCAGAACGACGTCTGGGGCTCGCTGCTCGACTCGGTCTACGTCCACGAGAAAGCGCTGCGCGGCAGGGGCACGCCGGCCGACCGCCAGCTGATCCGCTACCAGGTGGAAGCCGCGATCGAGGCCTGGCCGCACCCCGATCAGGGGATCTGGGAGTCCCGCGGGGAGCCGCAGCACTACGTCTCCTCGAAGCTGATGATCTGGGTCGCGGTCGACCGCGGCGCCCGCCTCGCCCGCTGGGTGCCCGAGGACCAGCGCGGTGAGGAGTGGCAGGCGCTGGCCGAGGAGTGGCAGGCGAAAGCCGAGGAGATCAAAGCCGAGATCCTCGAGCGCGGGGTCCGCGACGGGATCTTCCGCCAGCACTACGACACCGACGCCCTCGACGCTTCGCTGCTGCTGATCCCGCTCTTCCGCTTTCTGCCGCCGGACGACCCGCGGGTGCGCGCCACCGTCAACGCGATCGCCGCCGGCCTCACCGAACACGGGCTCGTCTGCCGCTACAAGGTGGACGAGACCGACGACGGCCTCCAGGGTCGCGAGGGCACGTTCCTGATCTGCTCCTTCTGGCTGGTCTCGGCGCTCTCGGAGATCGGCGAGGGGCGGCGGGCGCGGGAGCTCTGCGAGCGGCTGCTCGGGGCGGCGGGCTGGCTGGACCTCTATGCGGAGGAGCTGGAGGCGGAATCCGGGCGCCACCTCGGCAACTTCCCGCAGGCGTTCACGCACCTGGCACTGATCAACGCGGTCTCTCACGTGATCGCTGACGAGCGGCGTGAAGACGGCGGATACACCGCCGTCTTCACCGAGATGGGCGGCGTCCGCGAGGACGCGTAGGCCCTCGCCGTTACAAAGACGTTTCAGACATTACACCTACAGACAAGATGTCTCCGCCGGTCCCTATAGTCGGTGGCCATCGACGGCGGAACCGGGGGAGAGTTCCGGCAACGCCTCTACTCGAGCATGGAGGGGCCATGAAGACGACCGAGGAATACAAAACGACCTGGGCAGAGGACGAGGGTGTCGAATCGGCGGTGCTGCAGCAGCTGCTGGACCTGCACCCGACGCGGCTGACGCTGGAGGAGCTGGCGCGTGAATTCGGCGCCAGGTGCGGCGACTTCGGCGCGCATGACGCGGTCGAACGAGCGGTGCGCGACCTGGCCGGCGCCGGCCTTCTCCACCGGGGAGAGGAATTCGTCGCGCCGACGCGAGCGGCTCTGCGCTTCGACGAGCTGATGGACCGGTAATGACCTGGTGGAAGTGGGGACGGCGATCGCGGCGACGATCAGGGGAGCTTCGGAGCGCCCCTGAAGCTTGTCAGGCGCCCCGATCGCCGTCCCTCCAGGCATGGCGCCCTAGTTGCCCTTGAGGGTGCCAGCCGTCGGAGTGACGCGTTCCTGCATCGTTCCCATCCGCACTTGATCCCACCTCCCCTTCATTTCCCTTGACTGCCCAGCCGCCCGGTTCGCGGCTTGTGCTCTAAATCAACTGAGCAATTAATACTCTAAATGATTCCAGCAATCAAGGTGAATCCAGGAAAACTCGTCAATATTCGGAAAAAGCGGGACCGTTGTGAATTTCCTGATTGACAGCCTGTAAAGTCTTGTTATCGGCCAAAGTCCTGCACCCGACCTAAGGAACAAGGCCTTGCCGAAGACGAAGAACAACAAGAAAGACGGCGTCGAACAGATCGTCGCCAAAGCGTTCGCGCACCCCCTGCGGGTGCAGATCCTGATCATTCTCAACGAGAAAGTCGCGAGCCCGAACATGCTCGCCCAGACTCTTGACGAGAGCCTCAACCTCGTCGCCTATCACGTGCGCGTGCTGGAGAAATACGACTGCATCGAGCTCGTCGATACGAAGCAGCGCCGCGGCGCCACCGAGCACTTCTACCGCGCCACCCGCCGTCAGCTCCTGACCGACGACCAGTGGGCGCAGATGCCCGCCAGCCTGCGACCAGGGATGGCTGCCGCCGTTCTCAAATCCATCTTCGAGGACATCGAGGCTGCCTCGAAGGCGGGCACGTTGGAGGAAGTCGACGAGCTCCACATCAGTCGCACCCCGATGGTCCTGGACGGAAAAGGCTGGTCCGAGGTCGCCGGCCTGCTGAACGGCACGCTCGACCGCCTCATCGAGATCCAGGCTGAATCGAACAGCCGCCTCGGTGAGAACGAGGAAGAGGGAACGCTCAGCCGAGTCCACCTACTGCATTTCAAGTCGCCCAAGGCCAATGGGCGCAGCAACGCCGAGGCCGTCGGTGAGACCGAGGCTGCCAGCTAGGTCCTAGCGTTCTTTGCCTGGGGCGCGCCGCTTTCCAGTCGAGCGGCGCCGCCGGCCAGGCAACCTCCCGGCGCCGGTCGAGGCGAGCGCGCCGGGCGACGGCTGACCCGGAGGCGGTACTTCCTTGTCGGTATGGTTGCTACGACGGTATTTCGCCGCGCTGCACGGTTTCGGACTGACGCCCTCAGGGCAGCGACGTTGGATAAGTATCGCGCCCCATTACCGATGCTGTGAATAGCAAGCAGACTCCGAGAAGCGCAGACCAGTCGAGCCCGGGACCAGGCGAGGGCCTGGCCAGCGAGCGCGTCCTCTGGACGCGGTTCGTCAAAGACCGGGACCCGGCCATCCGCGAGGAGCTGGTGCGGCGCTACCTGCCGTTCGCGAAAAACCTGGCGCTGCGCTACCGCGGCGCGAGCGAGTCCTTCGACGACCTCCTGCAGGTGGCGAGCCTGGGGCTGGTCAACGCGATCGATCGCTTCGACCCCGACCGCGGAGCCCCCTTCACCGCCTTCGCCTCGCCGACGATCCTCGGCGAGCTGAAGCGCCACTTCCGCGACCGCGTCTGGACCGTCCGCGTTCCCCGCGGCCTCCACGACCGCATGGCGGAGGTGGAGAAAGCGATTTCCGAGCTGACCGTCGAGCTGCAGCGATCGCCTTCGGTTCCCGAGATTGCCGAGCGACTGGAGGTCGACCCCACCGACGTGCTCGAGGTCCTCGAGGCGAACCACAACCGGCGACCGCTTTCGCTCGACCGGCCGGTCGGCGGCGAGGACTCAGAAGAATCGCCGGCAGCCGAGTGGGTCGGCGACGAAGACGCGGGCTACGAGCTCGTCGAGGACAAACTGGCGCTCGAGGGCGCCCTCCCCCACCTCGACGAGCGCGAGCGCCTCGTCCTGCAGCTGCGCTTCGTCGAGGATCTGACGCAGTCGCAGATCGCCGAACGGATCGGCCATTCGCAGATGCACGTCTCCCGCATCCTGCGGCGCACGCTGGAGCGGATCCGCGCCGAGGTCGCCGAGCAGAGCGCGGCCGCCGGCGATCCCGAAGCCTGAGCGGCGAAGATCGGCCCGGGGTGCTGCGCTAGTTGCGCGAGAGCGAGGAGATGCCCACTACGAGGAACTCGCCTTCGTCGCCCTCCTCGATCCGCAGCTCGTCGGTCAGCGCCTCCAGCGAGCCGCCGAGCTCGGGCAGCTCGAAGCTGGCGCGCAGGCGCTCGGCGCCGCCGTGGGTCATCGGTCCGACCTTGAGCTCGATCCCCTGCGGCAGCTCGGCGATGCTGAGGGAGACGTGGCCGTCGGTAAAGCCCTGGGGAGCGCGGGCGGAGATCGCGTCGCTGAGGAGCATCGTGTCGGAGAGGCGGTCGACGCTGATCTCCTGGCGGGCGGCCAGGGCCGAGAGCGCGCGGCTCAGCACCGGCCCGACGATCTCCGGCGGACCGACCCTGATCCGGGTCGCGTCGTCGGCCGCCACGGCGTAGGTCGAGCCGTTCCTGGCGGCGTCCTCGCGGGCCTCCATCGGCACGTGCATGCGGATCTCGGTGCCTTTGTCGGCGCCGCCCTTGATCTCGAAGCTGCTGGAAAGCGCCGCGATCAGCGTCAAGCCGATCCGCAGGCTCGGGCGCTCGACGTCGGGGCGCGGCCGGATGCCGCTGCCGTGGTCGCGGATGACCACCGTGAGGCCGTCGCCGTCGCTCTCGGCCTCGACCTCGAGCGGCCCGGGCTCCATGCCCGCATAGGCGTGGACGACCACGTTCATGCAGGCCTCGGTGACGACCGTCTTGAGGTCGGCCAGAGAGGGCTCGTCCATTCCCAGCCGTTCGGCCAGCCCCGCCAGCGCGTGGCGGACGACCGCCACGTTCTCGGCACGTGCCGGGAGGGACATCTGGAGCCCCGAACGATCGTTGGTTGAGGTATTCAATCTCGCAGCCTGCCCCCGGGAACTTCGAGGCTCGTCAGTGGAGTCGCGAGCATATCCGGCTGTCTCGCATCAAGAGGTGCTTACCCCTGCAGCAGGGAGGCAAACCGCGGGGGCGGAGATCGAGTCCTCCTGCGGTAGGATCGTGCCGGTGAACCCGGCGCCGTTCGAAGTGAAGGTAGGAGGCCTCGAGCATGGGGTACGGACGATTTCGGTCCGCGGCGAGCTCGACTTGAGCACCGCCCCCGAACTCGAGGGACCGCTGGAGCAGGCGCTCGAGAGCGGCGAGGGCTCGGTGCTGATCGACCTCTCCAGCTGCGAGTTCATCGACTCCACCGGAATCGCCCTCATCGTCCGCGCCTGGCAGCGCCTGGACAACGGCGAAGACGGCCGGGCCCTCGTCATCTGCAGCCACAACGACCAGGTCCGCCGCGTCCTCGAGATCACCGGCCTTGAGCTCTCGATCCCGGTCCACGGCACCCGCGACGAGGCCCTCGCCGCGATGTCCGGCTGAGCCGGCGCCCTTCAGCCTCGGCAAAGGTCCTTTCGTCCGCATAGGAGGCGGATCCGCGGGGTAGCCGAACATGATGCCTCGCCAGCCTCGTCGCCCGCGGCTCCCCCGGGAGCTGTTCGAGACCCGCAGCCATGCCTGGCAGGCGCTGGGGCTGCAGGACGAGCTGGCGCCGCGCTTCTCGAAGCGGCAGCTCGGCGGCCTCCTGGCGGCGCTGCTGCTGATCGCGGGAACGCTCTTCGTGTACTACAACCGCCGGAGCATCGCGCCCGGCTACGGGCAGTGGGTGCGGGCCGGGACGGTCGCGGTCCTGATCATCGTCGGCACCGCGGCGACGCACTGGCTCACGCGCGGCCTCTCTCCCCGTCTGTACCGACGGCTCGACCCGGCGACCGCGGGGACCACCGGCTTCGTGATCCGCTTCCTGACCACCGCCGGCGTGGTCGTCCTGGCGCTGCGGATCGCCGGCGTCACCGCCAGCACCCTGGCCGTCGGCGGGGCCTTCACCGCCGTCCTCCTCGGCCTCGCCGCCCAGCAGGCGCTGGGCGGGATCTTCGCCGGCCTCGTCCTGCAGAGCACGCGCCCCTTCCGCGTCGGCGAACGGGTGCGGCTGGTCGGCGGCGCCCTGGCCGGCTCGCTGGAGGGAACCGTCTCCTCGCTCGGCCTCTTCTACACCACGCTGAGCCAGGGGGCCGACCGCCTGAAGGTCCCCAACAACGTCCTCCTCAGCCTCGTCGTCGTGCCCCTGCGCGAGCCCGACAAAGTCGACGTACGGGTCCGCTTCCCGGTGCAGACGAGCCCAAGGCAGGTGGAGGACCGCCTCTTGCAGGCGATCGACGTCCCCACCCGCTACAAGCCCAGCGTCTCCCTGGAGGAGCTCGACGCCGACGGCGTCGTCTTCCGCGTCAACGCAACGCCGCTGCGCCCCGAAGACGGCTCGAAGCTGGCCGAGGAGGTGCTGGAGGCGCTGCGGCGCGAGGAACCGGCCGAGGCGCGGCCTGGGTGACGGAGAGGAGCGGCTCTTAGCCGAAGATCAGGATCGCGGCGTTGACGGCGATCGCCAGCGGCGTCCCGACCAGGGCCAGGGTGCGGAAGAACCGGGCGAAGCCGCCGCGGTAGCGGACGGTCTCGAAGAGGGTGAGGCCGACGACGTGCGCGAGGTTGGCGAGGGCGACGCCGATCGCGATCAGGATCGCCACCGCGGCCCAGCCGGTCTTGGTGGCGCTGTCGGCCGCCACGGCCGCGGCGAGGATCGCGACGACGATCGTGCCGGCGATGCCGGCGACCATTCCCGCGAGGTCGGCCCTGGTCATGCCGGGGACGTAGGCGCCGCCGCTGAATTCCTTGTCGGCAAGCGGATTGACGGTGCCCCGGCCGACCTCCTCGACGTCGACGACGTGGTCGGGCCGGCCGTCCGCGTGCTCGAGCACGACCAGGCGGAGCGGCGGCTCGATCGATTCTGCCGCCCGCTCGAACATCCCGTTCTCGTACCACTTGTGCTCCGCCTCGCAGTGCTCGAAGATCAGCACCTCGTCGGCCGGGGCTTTCAGCAGCGCGTCCTGCGCCGCCTGCACCGGGTCGGGGTCCCCAACCTCGCCGCTGACCTGGACCTTGCCGTCGCGCAGGTGCCGGAGGACGCGCTCCAGCCGCTCTTCGGCCTGCCTGCGCGGCTCGTCGACGTCGCCGAGGGTGTGCTCGAGCGGGTTCGCCTCGACCGCGGGGACGACGACGCGAACCTCGACGCCGTCGCCGCCGGACCGCAGCTGCTCGATCGGCTCGGTCCCGTGAAGCTCGTCGGTGACGACTGCGATCACTCGGTGGGGCATCGGGGCCTCCTACTCGTCTTGATGGATCTCCTGGTCCGGTTCGCCGTAGACGGTGTCGGTCGGCTCCTCCGGACGTCCGGCATCGCGGTTGGGAAAGCCTCTTTCGTCGCCGTGCTCGGCGTTGTCAACGAGTTCGGCCTCGGCGACCTCGAAGCCCTCCGCCTCGCCCTCGCCGCTCTCGACGAGCGGCCGTTCGGCGGGATCGCCGCCGGGGTCGTCAGGGGCGGGGCCGCCGATCTCGGCGGCTTCGACGGCTGCGGCGTCAGCCTCTTCCTCGGCAATCGGGTCGCGCTCTTCCTCGGGGCGCATCTCGGTGCTCATGACGGCCGACGCTCGCCCCAGATGCCAGTCGGGGCCTCGTCCTCGTTGTGGGGCTGCCGCCCCGGCTGCTCGGGCGGCGCGAGTTTCTCGTCGGCGCGCCGGTTCGCCGCGGCCCAGGCCAGGAAGGCGACGAAGCCGATGACGAAGATGATCAGGGCGAAGATCGGCGACCAGGCGACGGCGATCAGCGCCAGCAGGATGATCAAGGCAATCGGTATCAGGTACATGCCGGGCGATTACCCTGCTGCGCGGGCACGAAACTCGATCGGTTCGTTTTCCCTCTCCTCGCGAGGGGGTAGTCGCAGGGTACGAGCGCAAGCGACCGAAGGAGTGAGGAAATGGGTACTCAGGAGACCGGGCACGTCACCGGTACGAAGGACAAGGACTACAACGTCATCTGGTTCGTCGAGCAGTGCCTCAGCAACGTGCTGCGGCTGGAGACCTACATCGAAGACGCCGAGCGCGACGGCGACTCCGACCTGGCGGACTTCTTCCGCCGCGCCCAGGAGACCAGCCGCAAGGGCGCCGAGCAGGGCAAGGACCTCCTGCGCTCGCGCCTCTCGTCCTGACCCCCGGAGCGCCCCCGCAGATGTAGGGCGGCCGCGGTCGGCCCGGCTTCTACTAGGAGCCGGTGCCGGCCGAGGCGGTCGCGGTGGTGCGGCCGGCCATCCACCCGGCCACGGCGCCGAGCGCGCCGCCGACGCCGAGCAGCGTCGCCGTCCGCATCGGGTCCCGCTTCAGCTTCGAAGCCGTGCCATGGGCGGTGTGCTTCGCGGTCACCTTCATTGCCCTGCGGGCGATGCTGTTCTTGACTGACATACCTGACCTCTACCCGTCGCCTTCGCCCCTACACCAGCTGCACGGATAGCCCCTCCCGCAGCGAAATTGCGTTCGGCGGGGCGAATTCCTCCCAGTCGTTGTTGAAGTAGGCAAAGACCTCACGGCGCGCGCGCCAGGCGGCGATCCGCCGGCGCCAGTGGTCGATCTCGGCGGCCGAGTAGTTGCCGTTGCGGCCGCGGGCGCCGTGGTGGAAGCGGACGTAGACCAGCTCCCCCACCGGTCGCGCCTCCGGCAGCGGGCGGCGGCCGTCGTGGGGGATGACGAGCGAGGCGCCGTGCTCCTCCAGCAGCCGCATCACCGCCGGCTCGAACCAGCTCGGATGGCGGAACTCGACGCAGTGGCGGGCCGGTGGCAGCAGCTCCAGGGCGGCGGCGAGGACGGCGTCGTCGCGGTGGAAGTTCCCGGGCAGCTGCCACAGCACCGGGCCGAGCTTGCCGCTCTCGCGCAGCGGCTCCAGCGGCTCCCAGAAGCGCTGCAGCCCCTGCTCGATCCCCCGCAGCCTTTTCATGTGGGTGAGGTAGCGGCTGCCCTTGACCGCGAAGAGGAAGCCGGGCGGGGTGCGCTCGACCCAGCCCTCGACGACCTCGCGCTTGACCAGCCGGTAGAAGGTGTTGTTGACCTCGACGGTGTCGAAGACCTCGGCGTAGCGCTCGAGCCAGCGCGCCGGCGGCACGCCCTCGTAGATGCCCCGCCGCCAGGAGTCGTAAGCCCAACCCGAACAGCCGATCCGCACATCTTTCATCGTCAGCCGGGTACCCCCGCTCCTATGTCACTGAACGCGATCCTCGACGTCGACGGAACCCTCGTCGACACCAACTACCACCATGCCCTCGCCTGGCACCGGGCCCTGCACGCGCACGGCCACCCGGTGCAGATGTGGAAAGTCCATCGCCACATCGGCATGGGCGGCGACCAGATCCTCGACTCGCTGATCGGGGAGGAGGCGGCGGCGGCCGACGGCGAGGCGATCCGCCAAGCCGAGGCCGAGGCCTACGGCGAGCTGATCGGCGAGGTCGAGCCGATGGAGGGAGCACGGGGACTGATCGAGAAGCTGCGGGAGGAGGGCAACACCGTGATCCTCGCCAGCTCCGCCAAGCAGGAGGAGGTCGACCACTACCTCGACCTGCTCGACGCCCGGGAGCTGGTGGACGGCTGGACCACCTCGGCCGACGTCGAGGCGACCAAGCCCGAGCCGGACCTGGTGCATGCGGCGCTGGAGAAGGCCGGCAACGAGGACCCCTCGGTGATGGTCGGCGACTCGGTTTGGGACGTGAAGGCGGCGAAGCGGGCGGGGCTGCCGACGCTCGCGGTCCTCACCGGCGGCTTCTCGGAGGCCGAGCTGCGCGAGGCCGGCGCCGCCCAGGTGGTCGAAGCGATCGACGAGCTGCGGGTCGACCGTCAGGCCCTGGAAGCACTCGGGGAGCTGGCGAGGTAGACGGCGGCGAGGTCGCGGCAGCCGAAACCCTCCCCCCACTTTCCGCGAAAAGTCGAGTTGGAAAGCCGAAAATTAAGGTTGGCCCCAGGTGGTCTCATGCAGGAGGTTTCTCCCGTGGCGGAGAGAGGAAAGCAGGAATTGGTGCGAGCGCTGTCGCATCCGGTCAGGGTTGCGATCCTGCAGGCCCTCGATGGCAGAGTCGCCAGCCCGGCCGAACTCTCACCCGAGATCGGCCAGCGACCAGCCGTCGTCTCCTACCACGCCAGCACGCTGCACAGATGCGGCTGCCTCGAGCTGGTCCACAGCCGCGCCCAGCGGGGCGGGATCGAAAACTTCTTCGCCGTCACGCCCAGCTCGCTGACCAGCGGCAGCTAACTCGCCCCGCTGACCGCCTTCTGCAGTTCCTTCTTGTTCATCTGCGAGCGGCCTTCTATGCCCAGCTTCTTGGCGTCGTTGTAGAGCTGTTCGCGGGTTTTGCCGCCCGGTCCCTTGCCGGACTGCTTGCCGCCGCGGCTGCTGGCGGAGCGGCCCTTGGGGGAGCTGCGCGAGGAGGTCTTGGCCTGGCCCGAGCGCGCCTTTTCCTTGTTGACGGCGCGGGCGGCGATTTCCTCCGCCCGTTTCTCGGAGCGGCCCGATTCCTTCTCGCTCTTCTTGATGTGCTTGTACTGGCGGTCGCGTTTGCTGCCTTTCTTGACGCCTCGTGGTGGCATCGCCATCGCCTCCTCTTGTTCCTGTTGATCGGCCGGGGTTGATCGGCCGGGGTTAATCGACGTTCGCCTTCTCGCGCTGGCCCTCGTGCACGCCCTCTGCGAACTCCTCGACGATCTTGGCGTTGAAGGCTTCGAGGTCGTCCGGTTTGCGACTGGAGACGAGGCCCTGGTCGACGTGGACTTCCTCGTCGACCCAGTTGGCGCCGGCGTTGCGCAGATCGGTCTCGAGGCTCGGCCAGGAGGTGAGCGTGCGGCCCTCGGCGACACCGGCGTCGATCAGCGTCCACGGCCCGTGACAGATGACCCCGACCGGCTTGCCGGCCGCGAAGAAGCCGCGGACGAACTCCAGCGCCTCCGGTTTCGTGCGCAGCTGGTCGGGGTTGGCCACCCCGCCCGGCAACACGAGGCCGTCGTACTCGCCTGCGTCGGCCTCGCCGACGGCGCGGTCGACCTCGAAGGTCTCCGCCATGTCGAGATGGTTGAAGGCCTGGACCTCGCCGGCTTCCGGCGCCAGCAGCTCGGCCTCGGCGCCGGCATCGCGCACCGCTTTCAGCGGCTCGACGAGCTCGACCTGCTCGACCCCCTCGTTGGCGGTGAGGAAGGCGATCTTCTTGCCCTGCAAGCGATCGGACATCTCTTGCCCCTTTCTCTCAGCAGTCGTTTCCCACCGGCTACCCGAGGGGGCGCTGCCCTAACGCAGTGCCGACTGGGCGCCCACCGGCTCCCTGACGGCGGGAGCGGCCGGACCGCACACGTCCCGGCGCTGCCAGCCGAGCTCGAAGGTCAAGGGGACCTGAACCTTCTCTTTCGCCAGGCACCTGGGACATGAGGTCCACGAGGACGCCGCCTGTGCCGAGTATCCGCTTCCACAGTTGTCACACCGAAACATGGTCTCCCGCTTTCTCCTGTCCGTCCAAACCCGTCGCCGCCTCCACTACCCTCGGTCCAAGCGGGCAAACTGCATCCGGTCATGGGGCTGACCGCATGGGGGACGAGAGTTTCGAGGGGGTAGTTTTCTGAACGGGATGAACGAGCCACAGGAACTGGAGCTGTGGCGCTATCTGCAGAGCCAGCGCGAGCTCGCCGCCCGCCTGATCGAGGGCGACTCGCTGGAGCAGGTGGCGCCGCGCTTCCTCGAAATCGTCGCCGACCTGCTGCGCTGGGAGGCGGGGGCGATGTGGGAAGTGGTGGATGACTCCGAGCCGCTGCGGCTGGTCGCCGGGTGGAGCACCAAGGAGCTCGACGCGCGGCCCCTCTGGCGCCGCAGCCGCGAACTCAGCTTCAAGCGCGGCACCGGCCTGCCCGGCGACGCCTGGGACACCGGCCAGATCGCGCTCGCCCCCAACTACCGCGATTATCCGACCACGGCCCCGCGCTACCAGGTCTCCGCCGAGCTCGGGCTGGAGGCGGCGCTGGCGATCCCGGTCCCGATCGGCGACCCGGAGGGCGTTCTCGCGGTCGCCGAGTTCCACACCCTCGCCTTCGAAGCGCAGTCGCAGGCGCTGATGGCGCTCCTCGCCGGATTCGCCGACCAGCTCGGGACCTTCATCGCGCGGCGCCGGGCGGAGGCGAAAAGCGCAGAGGCCGAGCGCTTCCGCCAGCACCTGGCCGAGGTCGTCCGCGGCACCCAGGACGCGGTCCTGAGCAAGGACCTCGACGGGATCGTCACCACCTGGAACCCGGCCGCCGCCCGCCTCTACGGCTACACGCCCGAGGAAGCGATCGGCCGCCACGTCTCATTCATCGTGCCCGCCGACCACAAAGACGAGGAGATGGTGATCCTCGAGCGGGTGAAGCGGGGCGAACGCCTCGACACCTACGAGACCGAGCGGCTCCGCTCCGACGGGGCGCGGATCTCCGTCTCCCTCACCGTCTCCCCGATCCGCAGCCCGATGCGGGGTTTGATCGGCGCCTCGGTGGTGGCACGCGACATCACGGCCCAGGTGCGGCGGCGTCGCGCCCAGGACTTCCTCGTCGCCGCCAGCCGCCTGCTCGACACCTCGCTGGACCCGGTCGAGACGGCGCGGACGATCGTCTCGACCGCGGTGCCGGAGCTGGCCGAGATCTGCCTGATCGACTTCCGCCGCGCCGACGGCTGGTACGGCGACAGCATCGCCGCCGGCGCCAACCCGGAGATGGCGGCGCGGCTCGAGCAGATCCGCCGCGCCCAGCCGCTCGATCCCGGCGGCGAGCACCCGGTGGCGCAGGTGCTGCGCCTGAACCAGCCGATGATCTGGCGCGACCTGAAGGCGCCGGAGGTGGTCGACAAGGTCTCCCAGAACGACGACCACCTGCAGCTGATGCGCGATGCCGGGTACAACTCGGCCGCGGTCGTGCCGCTGGTCGCCCGCGGCCGCGTCCTCGGCGCCATCTCCTTCCTCCATGCCCACGGAGACATGCGCTACGACCCGGGAGACCTCGACTTCCTCGCCGAGCTCGGCGAGCGAGCGGCGCTCGCCCTCGACAACGCCCGCCTCTACCGCGAGCGCGACCGGGTGGCGAAAAGCCTGCAGCGGGGGCTGCGGCCGCCGCGACCCCCCGAGGTGGAGGGCCTCGACATCTCGGTCGTCTTCGAGGCCGCGGGCGAGGGGATCGAAATCGGCGGCGACCTCTACGACGTCCTGCCGACCGAGGACGGCTGCTGGATCCTGGTCGGGGACGTCGCCGGCAAGGGCAGCACGGCGGCCAGCGTCTCGGTCGCCGTGCGCCACTCGGTGCGCGGCCTGACCCGCGAGATCGCCGAGCCCGGGGAGGTCCTGCAGCGGGTCAACGAGCTGCTCCTCACCGGCGAAAGCCTCAACGACTTCGCGACCGCGATGCTGGCTCGCCTGCAGCGCGACGAGGCGGGCTGGCGCCTCACCCTCGCCTCGGCGGGCCATCCCCCGGCAGCGCTGACTGCCGAGACCGAGCCGGAGCTGCTCGGCGGCGGGACGGTGCTAGGCGCTTGGAGGGAGGCGAACGTCGAGCGGCACGAACGGGTGCTGGACCCGGGCGCAACCCTCGCCCTCTGCACCGACGGCTGGCTCGAGGCAGGGCCGGTATCGACGCACCAGGGGCCGGCGGCCTTCGGCGAGATGACCCAGTCGCTCTCCGGACTGGAGCTCGACGAGCTGACCGAGCGGCTGCGCGCCGACGCCGTCGCCCGCAGCTCGGGAACCCTGCGCGACGACCTCGTCGTGCTCGCCGTCAGGCCTCGGGACGCCTCGGCGGAAGCCGAGGCCTCCCGGGAGCTCGCGGTCGGAGCCGGCTAGCGTTTCGCGGCGGCTTTCCTCGCCGGCGCTTTGCGTTTCGCGGTGGCTTTCCGCGCCGAAGTCCTCTTCACCCCGCCCGTGCCTTTGGCCGGGGTTTTCGCGACCCGGGATTTTCTCGCCGACGTGCTCGCTTTCGCCGCTTTGGATCGCGACGCTCCCGCTTTTTTCGCTTGGCCGGCCCGGGGGCTGGCGCGGCGCTGGGCCGCGGGAATCTCCGACCTCACCATCGCGCCCGTCAGCTGCTTGATCTGACCGAGCAGGAAGCCGGCCATCCTTTCCTCCTCGCGGCGGATCGCCCTCGCGAGTCTCGCCGTCTCGGGGTCGCCGACTTTTTCCGCCAGCGTCTCGATGCCGAGGTAGGTCGCGATCTCCTCGTGCTCGTTCCAGTACTCGGTCTTGGCGTTCTTGAGCAGTTTCTCCTGCTCGCTGTCGCCGCGGATCGCGTGCAGCGGCCCCTTCGCCATCGCCGCGACCTTGCCGACCGCGCCCTGCAGCGCCTGCCCGCCGCCGCCGAGCTTCTTGATCCGGCGCTCGACCTGTTTGGCATGGCTCTTGGTCTCTTTGAGGTGCTGCTGCAGCCGTTTCCTGTACGGCCCTTTCACCGTCATCGCGATGTGGGCCTGGAGGGCAGCCTCCAGTTCACGCTCCTTCCCATATGCCTCGCTGAGGTACTGGACCAGCTTTGCATCGCGCTCGTTCATGTCCGCCATTGCGGTCTGCGCCTCCTCCGTCCGGGTGGTTAGTGAAAGTGGGTACCCAGCGCAATTGGCGTGAAACTGGCGGCGAGGAGGGTAATGGCTGCGGGTGCGAATGCTCGCCCGCCTGATCGTCGCCCTCCGTTTCCTGATCGTCCCGGCGTGGATCGCGGCGGCGATCTGGGTGAGCTTCAACCTCCCCTCGATCTTCGGCGCCGAAGCAAACGACCTCGGCAGCCTGCTGCCGCGCAACTCGGGGGCGATCGAGGTCGAAGAAGAGGCGATCGAAACCTTCGGCCTGCCGGTGCTCAGCCGCACGATGGTCGTCGCCCACCAACCGGGCGATTTCACCGTCGACCAGGGCAAGGCGGCGGCGGGCTTCATCGCCGGGATCGACGAAAAGCCGGAAGGGTCGGCCGAGCTGCGCGCGGTGCCGCTGCTCGACGCCCCCGGCCTGCTCGAATCGAAGCGGCTCGGTTCCACCCTCGTCGTCTACCTCTACATCGACCCGGCGCTGACGGAAAGCGAGCAGACCGAAGCGGTCGACCGCTTCGCCTCCGAACTGCGGCAGGCGACGGGCGCGCCGACCGTCCACGTCACCGGGGCGGTGCCGGCGAGCCGGGCGGAAACCAACATCGCCAACGACGACCTGATCTGGGTCACGGTGGCCACTATCGTCCTCGTCGCCGTCATCCTCGCGCTCTATTTCCGGGCGATCGGCATCCCGCTGCTGGGACTGGGGACGGTGGCGATCGCCTACCAGATCGCCGACCACGTGCTCGGCTGGGCGAGCCAGCGGTACTCGATCTCGATCCCGCGCGAGGTCGACCCGGTGATCGTCGCACTCCTCTTCGGCGTGCTCACCGACTACCTCGTCTTCTTTGCGTCCGACTACCGCCGCCGCCTCCAGGAAGGCCTCAACTCCTGCGAAGCGACCACCGAGGTGACGACCGGACTGCTGCCGGTGGTCCTCACCGCGGCGCTGATGATCGCCGGGGCGACGCTGACGCTGCTGCTCTCCGGGGTGCGCTTCCTCTCCGCCTTCGGGCCCGGGATGGCGGTCGCGGTCGTCGTCGGCGCCGCGGTCGCGCTCACCTTCATCCCGGCGATGCTGGCGATCTTCGGGCGGGTCCTGCTCTGGCCGAGCAGCCCCTCCCCGGAAACGCACCGAAGGCACCCGAAGGAGCGCGGGCCGCGCGGCCGGGTGGTGGGCTTCGCGGCGCACCATCCGGCGATCGTCGCGATCTTCTGCCTGGCGCTTCTGGTTGCAGCGGCGAGCGGGCTGCGCAAGCTCGAGCTGGGCAACCCGATCATCAGCGGCCTGCCGCCTTCGACCGACGTGCACCAGGGTTACGAGGTCGCGAGCGAAAATCTCGGTCCGGGGGTGGTCGGGCCGACGATGCTGATGCTGCGGGAACCGGGGATCGGCGAAAAGCAGCAGCAGCTGGCCGCGCTGCAGCTGGCGCTGGGCGAACAGGACGGGGTCTCGGAAGTCGTCGGACCGGCGCTGGAACCGAAGAGCCGGCAGCCATACGGGATCCTCGTCTCCGAAAACGGCGACGCGGCGCGTTACGTCCTCGTCCTCAGCGGCAATCCCGACAGCGCCAAGGGGACGCAGATCCTCGCCGGCCTCGAAGAAGAAATGCCGACGATGCTCGAACAGGCGGGCCTGGGGTCGCCCCGGATGGGGATGACCGGGGACACCTCGATCGCCGCCGAACTGAACGAAGACACCTGGACCGCATTCGAGCGGGTGGCCCCGGCAGCGCTGCTCGTCCTCCTCGTCCTGCTCTGGGTGCTGCTGCGCAGCCGCATCGCACCCCTCTACCTCGTCGGCGTGAGCGTGCTGACCGTGGCGGCGGCGCTGGGGCTGACGGTGTACGTCTTCCAAGACCTGCTCGGCTATGAAGGGCTCGCCTTCTTCGTCCCGATCGCGACGGCGATCCTCCTGCTCGCCCTCGGCGCCGACTACAACGTCTTCCTGATCAGCCGGATCTGGAGCGAGGCCGAGCGGCAGGACCTGCGGCCGGCGATCCGCACCGCCGGCTCGCGGGCGGCGCGGGCGATCACCGTCGCCGGGATGATCCTCGCCCTCTCCTTCGCCGCCGTCGCCCTGATCCCGATCGAGGCCTTCCGTGAGATCGCCTTCGCCCTCAGCGTCGGCCTGCTCCTCGACACCCTGCTGGCGCGGACGCTGCTGATCCCGGCGCTGGTCAGCCTCTTCGGCCGCGATTAACCCGAACTGCATCAAATTTCCTACCTGCCAGGCCGGAAATTTGATGCAGTTCGGGTGTGGGGACGCTTGCAACCCTCCTGACCTCCGTGCTGCTCGCGGCTTCTCCCGCGCATGCTGCCCCGTCGGCGCCTGCGCAGCGGGCGCGGGTGGCGCGGCCGCCGATCGCGCTTTGGCCGATCCCGTTCCGGGCGAAACGGAAGCGGGAGATGGCTGCCTATTCAGAGCGACATTACGGGGAACGGACCTGGCGGTTGCGGCACCCGCACGTGATCGTCGAGCACATGTCGCAGACGAGCAGCGCCCGCGCCGTCTACAACACGTTCGCGCCGGACGTTCCCGACGTCGAGCTGCACGAGCTGCCCAACGTCTGCTCGCACTTCGTGATCGGCTCCTCCGGGCGGATCTTCCGGCTCGTCAACCTGCGCACCCGCTGCCGGCACACCGTCGGCCTCAACTGGACCGCGATCGGCATCGAGCACGTCGGCTACGGCGACGGCGACGCGCTCGGCAACCCGCGCGAGCTGCACGCCTCGCTGCGGCTGACGCAGTGGCTGCGCTGCAGGTTCCACATCCGCGTCCACGACGTGATCGGGCACGCGGAGAGCCTCAGCTCCCCGTACCACCGCGAGCTGGTGCCGAGCCTGCGGCGGCAGACCCACGGCGACTGGCGCCACGCCTCGATGCAGGTCTACCGGCGCAAGCTGCGACGCCTGGGTCGCTGCCCCTAAGCCGCTCCTAGAGCCGGCCGAGCAGCAGCAGGACCAGCAGGATGATCGCGATCAGGCCGAGGATCCCTCCGGCCACGGCCACCTTCAGCAGCACCAGCACGATCGCGATCACGATCAAAGCGGCAATCAGCGCACCGACCATCGACAGCTCCTCTCGTTGGTTCCCAGGACGGACGGAGCTTCTCCTACCCACGCCCCCGGGAAACCAATCTGTCGATTCCGTCCCGCTCGAGGCGGTGGATGACCCAGTCGTCGAGGCGTCGGGCGCCGAGGCCCTCGTAGAACTTCAGCGCCGGTTCGTTCCAGTCGAGGGCGACCCACTCGAGGCGGACGTGGTCGCGCTGGCGGGCGAGCCGGGCCAGGTGCTCCATCACCGCGCGGCCGATGCCGCCGCGGCGGTGCTCGGGGCGGACGTAGACGTCCTCGAGCCAGATCCCCGAGCGGCACTCGAAGCTGGAGAAGGTGGTGAAGAAGATCGCGTAGCCGATCGCCTCTCCGCCGGCGGTCTCGATCAGGAGCGCCTCGGCCGCATTCTCCTCGAACAGGGTGCGGCGCAGGACCTCGGCGTCGCCGGCGACCCGGTCGGCGAGCTGCTCGTACTCGGCGAGCTCGAGGATCAGGTCGAAGACGAGCGGGACGTCCGCTTCGGTCGCCGGGCGGATCTGGACGTCGTTGGCGTCGGCCATCTCGGTCCGCAGCCTAGGCGACCGGCTGCAGCCGCGGGTTGGGACGCAGCTCGCGGCCGACCTTCGCCCCGTGCTCGCCCTCGAAGCGGGCGACCGCCTGGCCCAGCAGCTGGTCGGGCGGGAACTGCTCGTGGGCGCAGAGGTGGAGATAGCGCATGGGCATCAGGACGGTTTCGTGCGCCGGCCGCGGCGGAGCCGCGGCGCCTGATGGCTACGCCTTGCCTTCGAATTCGTACTCGCGCAGGAAGCCCTCGAAGAGGCGCCGGTGCCCCTGCTCGTCGCGGAGGATCGCGATCACCATGTCCTGGGTCACCGGGTCGATGCCCTCGGTCTCCTCGATGATCCGCGTGTAGTGCTCGATCGCGCCGGTCTCGGCCTCGATCACGCCGCGGATCACGGCGACGACGTCGGTCTGGTGCTCGGGCGGCTGCAGAAAGCCCTGTTCGGGCCGGAAGTCCTTCGAGCCGGGGACGACGCCGTAGAGCTCCTTGATCCGGTTGGCGAACTCCTTCGCGTGGCCGAGCTCCTCTTCGACGTCGGTCGCGAGGGACTCGCGGATCTCCTGCGCCCTGACGCCGTCGAGGTTGGTGGAGGCGGCGAGGTAGCTCATCACCGTCTCGATCTCCATCCAGTAGGCCTTGGTCAGCAGCGCGACGATCTCCTCGCGGCTGCCGGAGGCATCGCCGCTGAAGATTCCCTTGTCGAGGCTTCCGGTCTCCATCGGAGCTCCCCTCCTTGTCGCGATTCGTCGTGGCCGGGTCGGTCGTCTCTGGCTTCGCCGCTACCCCGGCGCAGAGCGGGGGAAACCGTGCGATCCCGTGTTTCCCTTTGCACCGATGACGTGCAAAGGGAACCGCGTGGTTAGGCTGCCGCGCCATGGACACGATCGACCAGCTGCTGGAGAACAACCGTAAGTTCGCCGCCGGGCTCGCCGAGCGGCACCTCGACGTCGAACCGCAGCGGCACCTCGCCGTCGTCACCTGCATGGACTCGCGGCTCGACGTCTTTGCCGCGCTCGGCCTCGGCCACGGCGAGGCGCACGTGCTGCGTAACGCCGGCGGCGTCATCACCGACGACGTGATCCGCTCGCTGGCGATCTCGCAGCGGCGGCTGGGAACGCGGGAGGTGATGCTGATCCACCACACCAACTGCGGCATGCAGACGATCACCGACGACGGCTTCCGCATGGAGCTGCAGGAGACGACCGGGATCGCCCCCTCCTTCGCGATCGAGTCGTTCAAAGACGTCGAGGCGGACGTCCGCCAGTCGATCCGCCGCGTCCGCTCCTCCCCCTTCCTCCCCCACCGCGACGTCGTGCGCGGCTTCGTCTACGACGTCGACACGCATCAGCTGAGCGAGGTCGAGGTAGAGACGGAAGCGTGAACCTCGTCGTCCCCGGATACCGGGGACG
>DASTAR010000024.1:0-53239 GCA_035712505.1 Solirubrobacterales bacterium | reverse complement strand
TGAGGGACCGGTTGTGATCGACCTGATCGCTCCCCGCTCACGTGGGCGGAAGATCGACGGCATCCGCTTGCACCGCGTGCGCCCGCCGCGGCTCGAGGAGACCGGGACGTTCGACGACATCCCCTGCACCAGCCCGGCGCGGACGCAGGTTGACCTCGCGGGCGTCGTGGGCGAATGGACGCTGCGGAGCGCCTTCGAGCGAGCGGCTCGGCTGGAAATGCTCGACCTCGCGGCGATTGAAGCCTCAATCGATCCGAGGCGCCGTGGGATGAAGGCCCTGCTGAAGCTGATCGACGAGTGGCGCGGGGCGGCGCCGCTCCTCGGCAAGCGCGGGAAGCTCAAGAGTCCGCTGGAGGCAAAGGTGCTGCCGCTGATCGTCCGCCGCGACCTCCCGCCGCCGCTCTTCAACGCACCTGTGCAGCTCGCCAGCGGCCGCATCGAGGTCGACTTCCTCTGGCCCGACCACCGCTTCGCCCTGGAGGCCGACAGCCGTGACTTCCACGGCGCCGCTGTTGCCTTCGAGCGCGACCGCTGGCGTGACCGCGAACTGATGCGCGCCGGCTACTCGGTCCTCCGTGTCACGAGCCGCCAGGCGGAGCGAGAAGCCGAGGCGATCGCCGCCACCGTCGTTGCTCGCCTCTCCGCCACAGCCGCTCCGTCATCTCAGCCGTGAGACAAACCCCCTCCTGGCGCCATCTCCCGTAGTTCCTAACCGCTCCTGGCGGCCAAATCCCCCTCGCACAAGCTTGTAGGAGGGGGATTTGGCCGCCCCCCAAAGCGGCTGGAACTTCTACTCGGACGCCTCGCGCAACTGAGCGATCTCGTCCTCCGAAAGACGCCTTGAAGAACCCTCCTTCAGACCACCCAGCCGGAGCGGCCCAAACGCCACCCGCCGCAGTGCCACCACCTGGTTCCCGACCGCCTCCAGCATCCGCCGCACCTGGCGGTTCCGCCCTTCGCGCAGGACGATCTCGATCGCGCGATCCCCCTTGCGCTTCACCTGCGTCGGCGCCGTCGGTCCATCCTCCAACTCCACCCCGCGTCCCAGGCGTTCCAGGTCACCAGCAGCAATCGCCTTCTTCAGCCGCGCCTCGTAGGTCTTCGGCACTTCGTACCGCGGGTGGGTCAGGCGGTTCGCCAGCTCGCCGTCGTTCGTCAGCAGCAACAAGCCGCTCGAATCCGCGTCGAGCCGCCCCACCGGGTACAGCCGCGCCTCCGTCTCGACCAAATCCACCACCGGCGTCCGGCTCCCCGGCTCCCGCGCCGTGGAGACAACCCCCACCGGCTTGTTCACCAACCAGACCTCACGCGCCTCCGCCGCCACAAGCGCCCCGTTGACCCGCACGGCCTCGTCGGGCTCGACATCACGAGCCGGATCTCTCACCACCTCGCCACCGACAGTCACCAACCCCTTGGCAATGATCTCCTCAGCTTTTCGCCGAGAGGCAACTCCCCCATGGGCGAGGAACTTGGCGAGCCTCACGGCCGGAGGGTCCGGGGAGGGTCCTCCAGACGCTCCCCAGCTGTTGTCTGGAGGACCCTCCCCGGACCCTCCCCCACCCCGCTCACTCGGCTCGCTGTTCGCCGGCCTTCAAGAGTCGCTCTCTCAAGTCCCGCTCGTCCTCGGGGGTGGGGTCGAACTTCGAGGGGTCGGGCAGCTGGTCGAGGCCGGAGAGGCCGAAGAGTCGCTCGAAGAGCTCGGAGGTCTTGAAGATCGCGGCGCCGAACTGGGAGCGGCCCGCCTCCTCGATCAGGCCGCGCTCGGCGAGACTGGTGACCGCCGACTCGGAGGTGACGCCGCGGATGCGGGCGATCTCCGGCCGCGTCACCGGCTGCAGGTAGGCGACGATCGCCAGCGTCTCGGCCTGCGCCTGGGTCAGCGGCGGGGTCCGCGGCTTCGCCAGCAGGCGCCGCGCCGCCTCCTCGCTGGCGGGATCGGAGGCGAGGGCGAAGCCTCCGGAGACCTCGCGCAGCACCACCCCCCGCTTACCCTCGGCGAGGTCCTCGCGCAGCAGCCCGATCGCCTCTTCGACCTGCCCCTCGGTCGCCTGCGTCGCCTCGGCCAGGTCCTTGACGGCGACCGGCTGCGGCGAGAGGAAGAGCAGCGCCTCGACGGTGCGGGAGAGGTCGCTCATCCGCTCTTCGACACGTTCGCGGTCGGCATGACCTTCTTCACCCGGATCGGCCCGAAGCACTCGCCCTGCTCCCAGGTCACCTCTCCCTTGCGGTAGAGCTCGAGCATCGCGAAGACGGTGACGGCCTGGGTCAGCCGGTCCTCCTGGCCGAACTCCTCGTCGAAGTCGAAGTCCTGGCGCCGCAGCAACGCGTCGCGGACCGCCCGCAGCCGCCGTTCCAGCGAGACCGTCGGGCGGATGTGGCTGACGTCGAGGTCGGGCGGCTCGGTCAGCAGGTCGCCGAGGGCGGCGCCGAGCTGGTCGGGGTCGTAGACGGCGGTCGCGGCCTCGACCGCCACCCGTCGCAGCTCCGGCGGCAGCGGCGCCGAGCGGTAGAGGTAGCCGCGCTGGGCCTCGAAGCGCCCGGAGAGCTCGGCTGCGGCATCGCGGTAGCGCCGGTACTCGAGCATCCGCGCCAGCAGCTCCTCCAGCGCCTCCTCGGGCTTCATCTCCTCCAGCTCTTCGTCGGGGCCGGGGAGCATCAGCCGCGACTTCAGCTCCAGCAGGGCGGCGATGAGGACGAGGAACTCCGTCGCCACCTCCAGCTCCAGCTCGCCTTCGCGCTCGAGGTGCTCGACGTAGGCGACGACGACCTCGCCCAGCTGCAGGTCGAGCAGGCTGACCTCCTCGCGTAGGACGACCGCCATCAGCAGGTCGAACGGCCCGGCGAAGACGTCGAGGTCTAGATCGAGGTCGAGGTCGGCAACGGCCACAGAGGGCAGACTAGAGGCGCAGCGGGACAACCCGTTTCCAGCCGAAGGCAGTTGTTCCCCGTATGCGGGGAGAAGTACGTTCGCTCAGCCTTCTTGGGCGGAGCCGAAGCCCATGCGCTCGCGCACGCCGGCGACGACCGGCGCCGCCATCGCCTGTGCCTTCTCGGCGCCGAGGCCGAGGATGCGGTCGAGCTCTGCCTCGTCCGGGCGCAGCCGCGCGTAGCGCTGCTGGACCGGTTCCAGGTACTCGACGACCGCGTCGCCGACCGCCTGCTTGAAGTCGCCGTAGCCGGAGCCCTCGAATTCCCTTTCGACCTCCGCCTGGTCCCGCTCGCAGGCGACCGAGAAGATGTCGATCAGATTGGTCACCCCCGGCTTGTTCGTCGCGCGGGTGATCTCCCGGCCTGAGTCGGTGACCGCCGAGCGGAACTTCTTGCGGATCGCGTCCGGCTCGTCGAGGACCAGCACGGTCCCCTGCGGCGTCCCGCCCGTCGTCGACATCTTCCGCTCGGGCTCCTGCAGGTCCATGATCCGGGCGCCGACCTCCGGGACGACCAGCTCCGGGACGACCAGGGCCTCGCCGAAGCGCGCGTTGAAGCGGCGGGCGATCTCCCGCATCAGCTCGACGTGCTGGCGCTGGTCGTCGCCGACCGGCACCTCGGTGGCGCGGTAGGCGAGGACGTCGGCGGCCATCAGCACCGGGTAGTAGAAGAGCGCCGCGGAGGCGAGCTCGCGGTCCTTGCCGACCTTTTCCTTGAACTGGTGCATGCGGTTGAGGTCGCCGTGCGAGGTGACCGAGGAGAGCAGCCAAGTCAGCTCGGCGTGCTCGGCGACGTCGGACTGGCGGAAGAGGATGCAGCGCTCGGGGTCGAGCCCGGCGGCGAGCAGGATCGCGGCGGTGTCGTAGACGCGCTCGCGCAGTTCGACCGGGTCGTAGGGGACAGAGATCGCGTGCAGGTCGACGATGCAGAAGATCGCCGGCTCGCCCCGCTCCTGGCCCTCGACGTACTGGCGGATTGCGCCTATGTAGTTGCCCAGGTGCTTGCGGCCGGTCGGCTGGATGCCGCTGAAGATGATCGGCTTGGACATGAGGGACGGAGCCTAGTGGTGAGGGGGCCGGGATGGGCGTCCCCTCACTCGGGGGGTGGAAGCCGGGACCGGTGACCCCTCGCTCCGACAAACGACGGCCTAATTGAGGGATTGGCGAAACTCGCAGGCCCAGTAGCCATGCGGGGTTGCGGCGCTAGCTGAATTCCAGATACCTCGCCTTAGGGCGAAAGCTACCCCAAGATGCGAGCACAACTGATCCCGCTCAAAACTTTTCGCAGCGCCGGCGCCTGGACTTTCGTATCCTGCCTGACTGGCTCTGGGCCTAACGCCTGAGTCCTTTCCTGCCGAGTAGACACTGCAATGCCCAAAGCTCCTGAAGAGATCGAACTGGATCAGGCCTGGATCGGCGCTGACGAGTTGCCCGTGCAGTTCGCGAATGCGTTCGTCGCTATTGCTGGCCCGAACGCATACTTCGTCAACCTTGGCTCCCAGCTACCTCCGGAAATTTCAACCGAGGACGATTTTGAGCGACTTAAGACGCGCGGCTACATCCCTGTAAAACCAATCGCCCGTATCGCGCTCTCGCCCCAGGGTCTTGACGATCTCATCCGGGTGCTCGAAACTATCCGTGGCGATACCGATGAGGACTGAGAAACTGTGACGACCAAGGTAGCCACCAGCCAAGAAGCGATTCTGTCGGGGCGTAGCTCTCGCAACCGTCTGCTGGGCGGGTCGCATATGGCGACCAATAAGGCGATGGCCAACCGGCACGTTCCCCTCTTCATCCCCGCTGATCAGGTCTACTACTGGTCGAGCCAGTGGCAGCGTGATGAGGCGGCGTCCCTAGCCGATTTGAAGGCCGGACACGCCCGGACCTTTAACGATCCGGCAGACGCGGTTCGGGACCTGTTCAGCGACTGAATGCCTCCCCTTCGGTATGGCGCTTCGTTCAAGAAGCGTTTCCAGAAGAAGGAACCTGACCTTCAGGCAGCAATCGCTGAGACTGTTCAGCGCCTCGGCGAAAACCCTCGGCACCCGTCGCTTCAGACGCACGTCGTGCGCGGAACGAAGAAACCAAAGGTCTTTGAGGCTTACGTGGACATGAAGAACCGGGTTACGTGGCATTGGGAGGACGGCATCATCGTGCTTCGCAATCACTGCAACCATGAGATTTTGAAGCGCCCCTAATCCCAGTTTTTCCGCATTCCAGAGCGGTGTTCCGTCCGATCCGACGTATAGCCTGAGCGGGCAAGACTCAAGAAGAAGCCCCCCGCGACGTTGGCGCGTCCGAGGGGCAGACCAAACGAGGTATAGCTCGATTGGCACCGCCGAACTTAGCAGGGGGCACGGCATCCACTGCCGCGCTTGAACAACTCCTCGATTCGCCCGAGATTGGGCGCCTGATCGGGGAGCTTGAAGCTACCCGCTGGACGGGGCGTCCCGGCTACCCGATCCGGACGATGATCGGGCTGGCGCTGGCGAAGTCCCTCTACGCCCTGCCGACGTGGACGCGGGTGGTCGCCCTGGTCGCCGACCACTGGCGCTTGCAGCGCGTCCTTGGCTGCGAGGGCGAACCGCCGAGCAAGTGGGCCGCGTACCGCTTCGCCGACAAGCTGCGCGACAACGGCGAGAAAGTCGAGCGCTGCATCGACTCCGTGGTCGAAGGGCTGAAGGCGCAGCTGCCGACCTACGGCACGGACCTCGCCATCGACGCGAGCGACATGCCGGCCTACGCGAACGGCCAGCGCGACATCGGCGAGGTCAAGGTGCCACGGCGCTTCTCCGACCCCGACGCAAGCTGGGGGCGCCGCTCGGCTATCTCCACCCGCAAGGGCGGTTCGTTCTACGGCTACCGCCTGCACCTTGCCGCCTGCGTGGCGACGGGTCTTCCGGTTGCGTGGAGGGTCGAAGGCGCGAGGGAGAACGAAGGCCGGTTCGCCGCGATGCTGATCGACGAAGCCAGGCGGCGCGGGTGCATGGCTGACACGGCAGCGATGGACAAGGGCTATGACTCCGGTCCGATTCATGAGGAATGCGCCGAGCGCGACTGCCTGCCGATCATTCCCCTCAAACAGACGACCGGCGTCAAGCGCGGCGACCACCTGCCGCCGGAGTGCGAGCACGGCACTTGGAAGTTCGCCGGGTCAGACCGAAAGCGCGGCGCCTCGAAGTGGCGTTGCCCGAAGGGGAAGTGCAAACCGGCCTCGACCTGGATCAAGGCCGACCGCCTGCACCCGCTGATCCCCTACAAGTCGAAGCGCTGGAACAGCGCCTACCGCAAGCGGGTGGCGGTCGAGCGGGAGTTCGGACGGCTCAAGCACGAATGGGGGTTGAAGCCCCTGCGAGTCCGTGGCCTTGAGCGCGTCCGACTCCACACCGACCTGACGGTGTTGACCAAGCTGGCCTGCGCGCTTTCGCGCGCCCGCTCTACTCGATTTCAAACAGCAGGTCGCGGACCTGCAAGCCCAAGACCTCTGCGAGCCTGACGACCCGATCCAGAGGCGGGCAACGCATCCCGGTCTCGTAACGCCCGATCTCGATCCGCCTGACCGAGGTCTGCTCGGCAAGCTCGGCCTGGGTCAGTCCCGCCCAACCGCGCGCCTCGGCAAGGTTGCGGCCGAACTGCGCTTTGATCCGCTCGGGACTCATCCGAGGTCCATCTCCGAGACGTAGACCGCCGTAGAGGTCGGCAGGACGCAATCGCCGTGGCGGTGGAGCAGGTTGACCTTGACGAGTTCCCGCACCGCCCTTTCAACGGCGTCTGCGGGGTCTGAGTTGCCTATTCCCGGCCTGACTTCGCGCTTGAGATCGCAGAGCCGGAGGATGGTCGGCTGCGAAAAGAGGACGTGGGTCAGGACCGCCTGCTCGTATACGTGGTCTTCTTCAGCCGGGCCTAACGTAGCCTTGTGGTGCATGGGAGTTCACCCTCCTGTGCCACGGCCGGGGGCTGTTTGCGCAGTCGCCCGGCCACTTGTTGATTAGGACCGGGCGAACCTAGGAGGGACTACCGATGCAGATCAAGACTTTCGCCAATCGTTTCGCCAACCCCTCAATTAGGTCGCCGTTTTGAGTATCCGCCGGCTCGAGGGGTCACCGGTCCCGGCTATCGAGCGCTTTGGTGGGCACCCATCCCGGCCGAGGGGCCGCATCGAGTGACACCCATCCCGGCCCGACGAGCCGCAGCGGCTGCCCCTCAAGCTTTAGCGGGGTCGGCAGCTACCCCTGCCTTTTCTTGCTGGTCGCGCGAAGAGTCGCAGTCGCTGCTGTGGCCGCACTCGCCTGCCGCTGCGTTGCCTCCTGCCGGGACGGCTTTGGTGCTTCGCCTTGGGTTTTCGATGCCGAAGCCGGAAGCGATGCCGCCGAGGACCATCAGGACGCCGGCTATGGCTACACCTAGGTGGAAGGCCGAGGTTGAGGCGGCGGGGGCGTTCGCCATCAGGGGGCCGCCGGAGACGCCGGGTCCGGCTACCGCGGCGAAGCGGGCGCTGATCACGGCTCCCAGGATGGCGATCGCGAGCAGGCCCGCTACTCGGGAGACGCCGTTGTTGATTCCCGAGGCGATGCCCACCCGGTGCTCGGGGACGGAGTCGAGCACGGTGGCGGTCAGGGGGGCCACCGTCGCCGAGAGGCCGAGGCCGAAGACGAGGACCGCGGGCAGGACGTCGGTGGCGTAGTCGGCGCCGGGGCCGATTCGCAGCATCAGGAGCAGGCCGAGGCCGCCGATGATCGGGCCCACGGTCATCGGCAGCCGCGGCCCGGTGCCGGAGGCGAGCTTGCCCCAGCGGGGCGAGAGGACGAAGAGGATCACCGAGATCGGCGTCGTCGCCAGTCCGGCCTCCAGCGGAGAGTAGCCCGCCACCTGCTGGAGGAAGAGGCCGACGAAGAAGAGGCCGCCGATCAGCCCCGCGTAGGCCGAGAGCGTGGTCAGGTTGGCGATCGCGAAGTTGCGGATGCGGAAGAGGCCGAGGTCCATCATCGGGTGGCGCGCCCGCGCCTCGTGCGCGACGAAGAGGGCGAAGCAGGCGATGCCGCCGAGGAGCGGCACCCAGACCAGCGGGTCGCCCCAGCCGTACTTCGGCTGCTCGACCAGGGCGAAGACGGGGCCGGCGAGGCCGGCCGCCGAGAGGGCTATCCCGCCCCAGTCGACGCCGTGGAAGGCGTCGGGGTCGCGGCTCTCCTGCACCGAGTGCATGGTCAGCGCCACCGTCGCCGCGATCAGCGGCAGGTTGACCCAGAAGATCGCCCGCCAGGACGTGAGCCCGACGAGGGCGCCGCCGCCGGCCGGCCCGATCACCGTCGCGATCCCGGTCCAGGCCGTCCAGGTGCCGACCGCCTGGCCGCGCGCTTCGCCCTCGAAGGTGGCGGCGACGATCGCCAGCGACCCCGGCACCAGCAGCGCCCCGGCGATCCCCTGCAGCGCCCGCGCCGCGATCAGGAACTCAGTCGTCGGCGCGATCGCACAGAGCGCCGAGGTGACACCGAAGCCGACCAGCCCCATGACGAACATCCGCCTGCGCCCGAACTGATCGCCGAGCGAGCCGCCGACCAGCAGCAGCGAGACCAAGGTGAGCATGTAGGCCTCGACCACCCACTGCTGGCCGGAGAGGCCGGCGCCGAGCCCTTCGCTGATCGCCGGCAGGGCGACGTTGACCACGGTGCTGTCGAGGAAGACGACCGTCGAACCGAGGATCGTCGCGACCAGCGTCAGCAGTTGCCGGCGGGACACCGGACGAGTCTAGGCAGCGGCGGTCTCCGGCTCCTCCAGTTCGCGTAGCTGCGCGGCCGGGGTGAAGAAGTTTCGGTACGCCAGGACCGTCGCGGTGAGGGCCGAGATCGAGACGCTTCCGAGGAGCGTGTAGAGGAGGATCAGCTGCAGGCGGACGGCGTCGGTGGGGCTTGCGCCGGCGAGGAGCATCCCGACCATCGTGCCCGGGAAGAAGATCAGGCCGGTGGTCTTGGTCGAGTCGACGAGGGTGATCATCCCCGAGCGCAGGGAGCGGCGGACGGTCGGGGCGGCGGCTTCGCGGGCGGTGGCGCCGAGCGCGAGGGTGGCCTCGATGCGGGCCCGGGCGTCGCCCATCTCGTCGCCGAGGCGGTTGAGGGCGACGGCGGAGGCGGTCATCGCGTTGCCGATCACCATGCCGCCGACCGGCACCAGGTAGCGCGGAGTCGGTTCGAAGATGCCGAGGACGACGACGAGGCCGAGGGTGGTGCCGCCGGCGAGGGCGAGGGCGATCAGCAGCGGCTGGAAGGATTCCGGGACCTTCCTGGCGCGGCTGCGGGCGGTGATCGCGCCGAAGAGGACCATCACCGCCAGCAGGACCAGGACCAGCCAGATCGTGTCGGCCTCGAAGATCAGCTTGATCGCGTAGCCGACCAGGGTCAGCTGGACGATCGAGCGGGCGGTGGCGACGCCGATGTCGCGCTCGAGGTCGGCCTTCTGCCAGAAGGAGATCGCCGCCGCGAGGGCGACGAGCGCCAGCGAAGCGGCGACCTGCCAGAGGGCGATGTGGATCGAGGTGTTCACGCCGCCTGTTCCTTATGGCCGCAGAGCGAACGAAAGGAACCATTGGCGGAGGCGGTCACGCCAGCACCTCCGCCAGGGGGCCGCAGCCGGCGAGCCGTCCGCCCTCGAGCCGCAGCACCCAGTCGCCGAGGCGGCGCGCCTGCTCGGGGGCGTGACTGACGAGCACGGTCGAGATCTCGAGCTCCCGCCGCAGCTCGGTCAGCGCCGCCTCGATCGTGTCGCGGGCGGCGTGGTCGAGGGCCGAGGTCGGCTCGTCGAGCAGGAGGACCCGGGGACGCTGCGCCAGCGCGCGGGCAAGCATCGCCCGCTGCTGCTCGCCGACCGAGAGCTTCTCGACGTCGCGCTCGGCGAAGGAGGAGTCGAGCCCGGCGCGTGCGAGCGTCCGCTCCAGCTCGAGCGGCTCGCCGGCCAGCTCGGCCGCGTAGCGCAGGTTCGACTCGACCGTCCCCTCCAAGAGTGCCGGCAGCTGCGGGACCAGGGCGACCTCGCGCCGGAGCGCCAGCGGTCCGTAGGAGCGCAGCGGCCGGCCGCGGTAGGCGATCTCGCCGCGATCGGGATCGGCGAGCCGGTTCAGCAGCCGCAGCAGCGTCGACTTGCCGGCGCCGGAGGGGCCGACGATCGCCGCCGCGCCCTCCGGGATCCCGGCGCTGAGCGAGTCGAGGACGGTCTTGCCGCCGCGGTCCAGCCCCACGTCCCGAAGCTCGAAGAGCACCGGCGGATCATCCCCCATCGCGTGGTTCCTTTGTCCGGCATGGCCGGACAAAGGAACCACGACTTCGGCGCTGCGCAAGAGCGCTCCCGTCTGGTCACCTCTATGGCCTGCGGCAGCGTTTGGTTGAAAGAATCCGGGTAAGAGGACTTCCCCAGGTAAGGAACGCACGCAATGGCTAGAGCGATTTGGAGTGGCACCATTAGCTTCGGGCTGCTGAACGTGCCCGTGCGCCTCTATAGCGCCGTGGCCCGGCGCAACATCGCCCTGCGCGAGATCCGCGAGTCCGACAGCGCCCGGATCAAACACCGCCGGGTCGCCGAGGGAACCGACGAGGAGGTCCCCTACGAGAACATCGTCAGGGCCTACGAGCTGACGCCCGGCCAGTACGTGCCGCTGAGCAAAGACGAGATGGCGGCGCTGGCGCCGGAGAAGACGCGGGCGATCGACGTCCAGGACTTCGTCGACATCGAGGAAATCGACCCCATGTACTTCGACAGCCCCTACTACCTCGGCCCGGCCGAGGGCGCCGAGAAGGCCTACTCGCTGCTGGCGGCGGCGATGGAAGGCTCGGGCAAGGCGGCGATCTCCCGCTTCGTCTTCCGCAACAAAGAGCACCTGGCGGCGATCCGCGCCTCCGACGGCGTCCTGACGCTGACGACGATGCGCTTCCACGACGAGGTGGTCCCGCCCTCCGAACTCGACGACGCGCTGCCGGACGAGAAGCCGAAAGTCGCCAAGCGCGAGCAGGAGATGGCCGAGCAGCTGATCGATTCGCTCTCGACCGAATTCGAACCGGAGGCCTACAAGGACGAGTACCGCGAACAGCTGCTGGCGCTGATCGAACAGAAGGCCGAAGGCAAGGAGATCGTCGCGCCGGAGGCCGAGGCGCCGAAGGCGACCAAAGCCCCCGACCTGATGGCGGCGCTGGAGGAATCGATCGCCGCAGTAAAAGAGAAGGGCAGCGGCGACGGGGCGCAGAAAGCCCCGAAATCGAAAGCCTCCAAGGCGAAGCGCAAATCGGGCTCGAAATCGAGATCGAAAAGCTCTTCGCGCTCCAAAGCCAAAACCGCCAAATAGGCTCTAGCACGTGGGCGAGACCCAGCAGGTCGAGGTCGACGGCAAGGAGCTGAAGCTCTCCAACCTCGACAAGGTCCTGTACCCGAAGACCGGGTTCACCAAGGGCGAGATGGTCGACTACTACGCCAAGGTGGCGCCGGCGCTGGTTCCCCACCTGAGCGGGCGGGCGGTCACTTTGCGGCGGTTCCCGGAAGGGGTCGAGGACCTCGACGCCGCCTTCTACGAGAAGCGCTGCCCGAAACACCGGCCCAAGTGGGTGAAGACGGCGAAAGTGCAGGCGGGGCCGCGGGCCGGCGTGATCGAGTTCTGCGTCTGCGACAGCCTGCCGACGCTGATCTGGATGGCGCAGCTGGCGGCGATCGAGCTGCACCCCTCGCTCTCGAAGAGCAGGGCGCCGAAACGGCCGACCTCGCTCGTCTTCGACCTCGACCCGGGCCCGCCCGCCGACGTAGTCGACTGCGCGCGGGTGGCGCTGCGTCTGCGCGAGGTCCTCGGCCAGCTCGACCTCCAGTGCTTTGCCAAGACCTCGGGCTCGAAGGGCATGCAGCTCTACGTCCCCCTCAACTCCAAGACCTCCTACGAGGAGACCCGCCCCTTCGGCCAGGCGCTCGCCCAGATCGTCGCCAATCAGGACCCGGAGAACACCCTCGCGAAAATGGGCAAGAAAACCGACCGCAGCGGCAAGGTGTTCATCGACTGGTACCAGAACAACGAACGCAAAACGACGATCTCCGTCTACTCCCTGAGAGCGCGCGAACGCCCCACCTGCTCGACCCCGATCACCTGGGAAGAGGTCGAACAGGCTGCCGACTCAGGCAAGGGCGGCCACCTCGTCTTCGAGACTGACGACGTGCTGGAGCGCATCGAGAAGCACGGCGACCTCTTCGACCCGGTCCTCCACCTGGAGCAGAACTTGCCGCAACTGTAGGGGGCCGGAAGACCGTCCCCAGACACTCAACCACGAGCCATTGGCGAGTGGTGTCTGGGGACGGTCTCCCGGCCCCCTACCCAAGCGCCTGCCGCACGACCGGCTGCCGGGTCGCCTTGACCTCGTCGAGGCGGCGGACCGGCGTGGTGTACGGGGCGCTCTTCGCCACCTCGGGGTTGTCCTCGGCCTCGGTGAGGATCTTCTCTATCGCTTCGGCGAAGGCGTCAAGCGACTCCTTGGTCTCGGTCTCGGTCGGCTCGACCATCAGGGCCTCGTCGACCAAGAGCGGGAAGTAGACGGTCGGCGGGTGGAAGCCGAAGTCGAGGAGGCGCTTGGCCAGGTCGAGGGTGGCCAGGCCGAGATCGCGCTTCATCGGCTTGCCGGAGAGCACGAACTCGTGCATGCAATGCCGGTCGAAGGCGATCGGCAGGCGCTCGCCGGCGCGACCCCTGGCCAGCAGCGCCTTCAGGTAGTTGGCGTTGAGGACCGCCGTCTCGCTGGCCTCGGCGAGGCCGTCGCCGCCGAGGCTGTGGATGTAGGCGTAGGAGCGGACGAAGACGCCGAAGTTGCCCTGGAACCCGCGCAGGCGACCGATCGACTTCGGCCGCTCGAAGTCGAGGTCGAAGCTCGGGCCATGGCCGTTCCTCGCCGCGCGGCGGACCACCTGCGGCTTCGGCAGATACGGCTCGATTCGGTCGGAGACGGCGATCGGACCGGCGCCTGGACCGCCGCCGCCGTGAGGCTGGCTGAACGACTTGTGGAGGTTGACGTGGACGATGTCGAAGCCCATGTCGCCGGGCCGCGAGTGGCCCATTACCGCGTTGAGGTTGGCGCCGTCGTAGTAGAGGGTGCCGCCGGCCTCGTGGATCAGCGAGGCGATTTCGGCGATGTTCTCGTCGAAGACGCCGAGCGTGTTCGGGTTGGTCAGCATCAGGCAGGCGACCTCGCCCTCGTTCTCGGCGAGCTTCGCCCGCAGGTCGGCCATCTCGACGCCGCCGCGCTCGTCGGTCGCGACCTTGACCACGCTGTAGCCGGCCATCGTCACCGAGGCCGGGTTGGTCCCGTGCGAGGTGTCCGGCGCCAGCACCTTGCTCCGCTCTTCGCCGCGATCGGCGTGGTAGGCGCGGGTCAGCAGCAGGCCGGCGAGCTCGCCATGGGAGCCTGCACTCGGCTGCAGGCTGACGTGCGGCAGCCCGCAGATCTCGCTGAGGCTCTCCTGCAGCAGCCACATCAACTCCAGCGCGCCCTGGGCGCGACGCGGATCCTGCGCCGGGTGCAGGCGGGAGTGACCGGGCAGCGCCGCGACCCGCTCGTTGAGGCGCGGGTTGTGCTTCATCGTGCAGGAGCCGAGCGGATAGAAGCCGGTGTCGAGGTCGAAGTTGCGCCGCGAGAGCCGGTTGTAGTGGCGGACGATCTCCGGCTCGGCGATCTCCGGCAGCCGCGGCGGCTCGGCGCGCAGCAGGTTCTCGGGGATCAGCTCGGCCAGCGACTTCTCGGGGACTTCGATATCCGGCAGCGCCGCCGCCCGACGGCCCGGCTTCGACTTCTCGAAGATCGTCCGCGCCTTTTCGGCCTGCATCGGCGTCTCGGTCAGCGCCATCAGGCCGCCCCCCCGACTTGTGGTTCCTTAGTCCTGCCATCCCGGACAAAGGAACCACGCTTTGCGCCGATCGCCGCCTCCAGCGCCTCGGCCAGCTCGTCGATCTGCGCCTTCGTCCTGCGCTCGGTGATCGCGACCAGGAGGCCGTCCTCGAACTCCGGGTAGTCGCGGCCGAGCGGGTAGCCGGCGGCGATCCCGCGCTCGGCTACGCGGTCGAGGACGTCGCCGACGGGAGCGTCGAGCCGGACCGCGAACTCGCGGGCGACCGGCTCCTCGTGCAGCAGCTCGACCCCGTCGACCGCAGCCAGCCGCTCGCGCGCGTACGCGGTCCGCTGGATCAGCAGCTCGCCGAGCTCGCGGAAGCCCTGGCGCCCGAGCCAGGCCAGGTGGACCATCGCCCCGAGCGCGTTCAGCGCCTGGGCGGTGCAGATGTTGTTAGTTGCTTTCTCGCGGCGGATGTGCTGCTCGCGCGTCTGTAGCGCCAGCACGAAGCCGCGGCGCCCGTCGACGTCCTCGGTTTCGCCGGCGATCCGTCCCGGCATGCGCCGAATCTCCGCCTCGGTTGCGCAGAAGAAGCCGAACGAAGGGCCGCCGAAGTCCAGGCGGTTGCCCAGCGGCTGCCCCTCGCCAAGGGCGATGTCGGCGCCGCACTCGCCCGGCGGCTTGAGGATCCCCAAGGTCATCGGGTCGCAGGCGACGACCAGCAGCGCCCCGTGCTCCTTCGCCGCCGCGCCGAGCGCGGCGACGTCCTCGACCGCGCCGAGGAAGTTGGGGCTCTGCAGGAAGACCGCGGCGGTCTCGTCGTCGACCGCCCCGGCCAGCGCTGCCGCATCGGTCGACCCGCCCGCGAGCCCTACTTCGACCACCTCGGCGCCGTAGCCGACCGAGTAGGTCCGCAGCGTCTCGCGGCTGTGCGGGTGGACGCCGCGGGAGACGACGAAGCGCTTGCGCTTGGTCGCGCCCATCGCCAGGTAGCCGGCCGAAGCCACGGACGACGGCCCCTCGTACAACCCGGCGTTCGAGACGGGCAGCCCGGTCAGCTCCGACATCGCCGTCTGGAACTCGAACATCACCTGCAGGCCGCCCTGCGAGATCTCCGGCTGGTATGGCGTGTAGGGCGTCAGGAACTCGCTGCGCGAGGTGATCGCGTCGACGATCGCCGGCACGTAGTGGTCGTACATCCCGGCGCCGACGAAGCACACCTGCTCCTCGGCGTCCGCGTTCCGCGCCGCCAGCCCCGCCAGCCGCTCGTAGACCTCGGCCTCGCCCATCCCCTCCGGCAGCGCCAGCGGCCGCCCCAACCGCAGCGGCTCGGGGATCTGCTCGAAGAGCTCGTCGACCGCGGAGACGCCGATCGCATCGAGCATCTCCTCCCGGTCGTCGGGGGTCGCGGAGGTGTAGCGGGTCACCCCACCAAGGCTAGGGAAGCGGGAGGATCGGCTTCGCGCCTAGGAGTCCAGCAACTTGCGGTATTCCTCGACGCCGAGGAGCGCCTCGGACTCCTCCGGGTGGGTCAGCCGCACCTTGACCAGCCAGCCGTCTCCATAAGGGTCCTCGTTGACCCTTTCCGGTGCGTCCACGAGCGCCTCGTTGACCTCGACCACCTCGCCCGACATCGGCGCGATCACATCGCTGACCGCCTTCACCGACTCCACCTCGGCGTAGGAGGAGTCTTTCTGGATCATTGCCCCGACCTCGGGCGGGTCGAAGAAGACGACCTCGCCGAGCGAGTCCTGCGCGTACCAGGTGATCCCGAAGGTCGCCTGCTCCCCCTCGATCCGGGCCCAGTCGTGTTCCTCGTGGTAGCGAAGGTCGTCGGGATAGGTCGGGTCGGACAAGGCTCAGCTCCTTTTCGCGTAGAGAGGCTTGGAAGCTATCCGGGCGGGGCGGCGCTTGCCGCGCACGTCGATCTCGATCTCGGTCCCGACCTCGGCGAGGTCGCTGCGCACATAGGCCATCCCGGCGCCGATCTCGAGCGAGGGCGAGAAGGTACCGCTGGTGACCGCGCCGACCTGCTCGTCGCCGATCATCACCGGGTTGCCTTCGCGCGGGATCCCCTGGCCCCCGATCCTGAAGGCGACGAGCGTCTCCGCGGCGCCCTCGGCGCGGGCGCGGGCGATCGCCTCGGAGCCGATGAAGCCCGTCTCCTCCTTGCAGCACCAGCCGAGACCGGCTTCGATCGGGTTTCGCTCCGGGGTCAGCTCGTTGCCGTGCAGCGGGTAGCAGACCTCCAAGCGCAGGGTGTCGCGGGCGCCGAGTCCGCAGGCGACGACGCCGGCGTCGAGCAGCTCGCACCAAATCGGCGTCGCCACCTCCGGGTCGAGCAGCAGCTCCACCCCGTCCTCGCCGGTGTAGCCGGTGCCGCAGGCGAGCGCCGGGCGGCGGCCGATCTGGACGTGGGAGACGTGGAAGCGCGGCGGCAGCTCGATCCCCAGGGCGCGGCTGACGACGCCGCGAGCGTGTGGACCCTGAATCGCGAGCATCGCATAGCGGTCGGCGACGTCGCGGACGATCGCGTCGAAGGCTCGGCTCTGGCGACCCAGCCACTCGAGGTCGGTCTCGTGGTTGGCGGCGTTGGTGACGACCAGGAACCGGTCGCCCCCGAGCCGGTAGGCGAAGAGGTCGTCGATGACGCCGCCGTCCTCGTTGCAGAGCACCGAGTACTGCGCCCCACCGATGTGCACCTTGGCGACGTCGTTGGAGAGCACCCGCTGAAGGAAGCTCAGCGCGCCAGGGCCCTCGACCTCGACCTGTCCCATATGCGACACGTCGAACATCCCCGCATGCAACCGCACCGCCGAGTGCTCCTCCCGGATCCCCTCGTACTGGACCGGCATCTCCCAACCGGCAAACGACACCATCTTCGCCCCAAGGGCGACATGCTGCTCATAAAGAGGAGTACGCATCGACTCCCAGGCTATTGACTGACGAACGTGGCCGGAGGGGCCGGGTGCCCCTCCCCAACCACTTACTCCTTGAGAAACCCAGGGACGTCGATGTCGTCGTCGCTGACCCGGAGTTTCCGAATGTCCGTGTCCTCGGCGGAGACGCGCGGGCGGCTCTCGTAACGGCGCCGCACCCGCTGAGGGGAGCGTGCCAGCAGCTCGAAGCCTTCGAACCCGGTGGCGATCACCGTCACCCGGACCTCGTCCTTCATCGACTGGTCGACGACGGAGCCGAAGATGATGTTGGCGTTGTCGTCGGCCTCGGCCTGGACGAGCTGGGCGGCCTCGTTGACCTCGAAGAGGCCGAGGTCCTCGGGGCCGGTGATGTTCAGCAGCATCCCGGTCGCGCCTTTGATCGACTCCTCGATCAGCGGAGAGGTGATCGCCGCCTTGGCGGCGTCGAGCGCGCGGGCCTCGCCCGTCGCCGAGCCGACGCCCATCAGGGCCGAGCCGGCGTCGCGCATGATCGTCCGCACGTCGGCGAAGTCGAGGTTGATCAGGCCGGGGATCGTGATCAGGTCGGTGATGCCCTGGACGCCCTGGCGGAGGATGTCGTCGGCCTGGCGGAACGCCTCGAGGACGCTGGTCCGCCGCTCGACCGCCTGCAGCAGCTTCTCGTTCGGAACGATGATCAGGGTGTCGACTTTGTTGCGCAGCTTCTCGATGCCCTCGAGCGCCTGCTGCATCCGCCGTTTGCCCTCGAACTCGAACGGTTTGGTCACGGCGCCGACGGTGAGCGCACCGATCTCCTCCTTGGCGATCTCGGCGATGACCGGCGCCGAGCCGGTCCCGGTGCCGCCGCCCTCGCCGGCGGTGACGAAGACCATGTCGGCCCCCTTCAGCGCCTCCTTGATCTCGTCGCGGCTCTCCGCCGCCGCGCCCGCGCCGACCTCCGGGTTGCCGCCGGCGCCGAGGCCGCGGGTCAGCTCCTGTCCGATCGAGAGCTTGATGTCGGCGTCGCAGGCCTGAAGCGCCTGCGCGTCGGTGTTGACGGCGACGAACTCGACGCCGCGAATGCCGGCGTCGATCATGCGACTGACCGCATTGGTGCCACCGCCGCCGGCGCCGACGACCTTGATGACCGCGAGGTAAGTGGATTCCATCTCCCGATTTTCTCCAGCGCGCCCGGTTTCCCTTGGCGCTATTGAAAGCTTTCAGTTGAGTTGAGCCTTGGTTCCGTCCGAGCCTTCAGCGATGATCGAGTGTTCGAGTCGCCGGAGGAAGAGCGGAAATTGCGCTTGAACGTAGGGCATTCTCGCCCCTCTGTCAAACGGCCGCAGGCGGATGTGCAGCTTCATTCCTCAACCCTTACTCGAGGGTTGCCCGAGGCTCAACTTATACTTGAGGGTTTACAAAGTCGCATGGCAGCGCGGTTTCAGAGGGTCATCCAGGGCTCAAGGCGCGGATGGCAGTTCGTGTTCCGAGCCTCCGTAAGAAGGACGGCTCGGCGATTGCAGGTTCACATAATCAAGCGCGGTCACTTCCGGGTTGGCAAGCACGGCGACAGCGGCACGCCACTTCTTCGCCGCCTGGGAATCGTCCCCGAAGATCAATTCGATGCCCGTGGTCGAGGTGACGACGACCCCGCTTTCTTCTCCATAGCTGCTGCTTTCGATGTAGGGACGAAGCTCTTCGGGCACGGCGGCGAGCACGCGGACCTGTTCCAGTGCGGGTCCCTTCACCTTCCCCCCTCTCTTCGGCGGCCCTTCGAGCGACAGCCGCGGCAGCGGCGGTTCTTCGGGCAGCGGCAGCCAGCGCACGAGGCTGCCATCCGATGCCACCCCGATCGCGCCTTCGCCCTCGCCGATCGTCGCCGCCAGCCGCGGCACCAGCACGTGAGGCTCCGCGGCGTCCTGCCGGATCAGGAACCAGTAGGCCAGGACCGCGAGGAGGGCGGCAACCGCCACCCCGGCAATGACTCGGGCCCTTACAGATCCCAGCCGCGCGGCCACTCGACCTCCCCCAGGATCTGTACCTCGGGCTCCAGGACGACCCCGAAGCGCTCGTGCACGCGCCGCCGCCCCTCCGCCATCAGCTCGAGTACGTCGGCCGTCGTCCCGCCGCGGTCGTTCTCCACGAAGTTGGCGTGCTTCCGGGAGAAGCGAACTCCCCCGTGGCGGAGCCCCAGGCAGCCGGCCGCCTCCAGCAGCTGTCCCGACGACCGCCCCATCGCTCCCTCGTCGTCCGGGTTCTTGAAGGTCGAACCGAACGTCTTGATCCCCGAAGGCTGGGCCAGGCGGCGGCGATCGCGCATCTCGGCGAGGGTGGCCTTGATCTCCTCGGGATCGCCGGGCTGGAGGTGGAACGAAGCGCGCGCGACGATCTCCCCCGGCTTCAGGTTGGAGCGCCGGTACTCGAAGCCGAGCTGGTCCGGACCGCGACGATCGGTCCCGGCCACCGTGCAGATATCGACCCATTCGAGCACCCGCGCCAGCTGCCCGCCGTAGGCGTTGGCGTTCATCCGCACCGCACCCCCGGCGGTACCCGGGATGTTCACCCCGAACTCGAGCCCGGAGAGGCCCCAACCGGCGGTTTTCGCCGCGGCCGAGGGGAAGCGGTAGCCGCCGCCGCAGACGACCCGCTCGCCGTCGCGCTCGATCTCCGCCAGATCTCCGTCCAGCTTGATCGCGAGGCCGTGGAAGCCGGCGTCGGCGACGAGGAGGTTGGAGCCGGAGCCGACCACGTCCACCGGCAGCCCTTCGGAATCCGCCCAGCGGAGCGCTGCCGCCAGGGCCTCCTCGTCGGCGGGCCGCACGAACCAGTCGGCCGAGCCGCCGGTACGGACGGTCGTCAGCCGCGCCAGCGGAAAGTCCCGCTGCACCCCCTCGGGCGGCGCGCTCATCCGGGCGCCTCACTGGCTGCGACGGGCTCGGTGACCAGCGCCTCGCCGAGCTTGAAGACGTCCCCCGCTCCGATCGTCACCAGCGCAGTGCCCTCCGGTGCTCGACCGAGACACTCGCCCAGAGCGCGCTGGGCCGTCTCCTCCTCCGGCAGCCACCAGACGGGTTTTCCCCCGATCTTCTCGGCCACAGCCTGAGCGACCTGCAGGCCGCTGACCCCGGCGAGCTCGCCAACTGGCTCCTCGCGGGCGGGGTAGACGTCGAGGACGACGACCTCGTCGGCGAGCGCAAGCGCGGCCCCGAACTCGGTCGCCAGCGCCCTCGTCCGCGAGTAGAGGTGCGGCTGGAAGACGGCGATCAGGTAGCTCGGATCGAGTTCCCGCAGGGCGGAGAGCGCCGCCCGCACCTCGGTCGGGTGGTGGGCGTAGTCGTCATAGATACGGACTCCGCCGCGGAAGCCCTTCAGCTGCAGGCGGCGGTGAACGCCGGCGAAGCCGGCGAGCGCCGCAGCCGCGGCAGCGACGTCGAGCCCGGCGAGCTCGATCGCGCCGAGGGCGGCACGGGCGTTGCGGAGGTTGTGCTGGCCCGGGACTGCCAGCCGCAGGTCCAGGGGGCCGGGCGCGGTCGCGTCGAAGCGAACCGCCTCGCTGCGCTTACCCAGCCAGCCCATCTCCTCGTCGGCCGGGACGACCAGGCCGCGGGCGGGGCCGACGAAGCTGCGGAAAGCCTCGTGCAGCTCGGCCAAGGATCCCCAGCGGGTGTGGTGGTCCATCTCGACGTTGGTGACGACGGCGACCTCCGGCCGCAGCCGCAGGAAGCTGGCGTCGCTCTCGTCGGCCTCGGCGACCACCCACTCGCCTTCGCCCCAGCCGGCGTTGGAAGTGCCCCCGTCGGGACCGAGCCCCGCCACCTCGCCGCCGACGAAGAAGGCGGGATCGGCGCCAGTCGCCCGCAGCCCCCAGACGGTCATCGCGGTCGTGGTCGTCTTGCCGTGGGTGCCGGCGATCGCGATCAGACGCTTCTCGGCGCAGAGCTCGGCCAGCAGGGCGCCGCGGTGGATCGGCTCCACCCCGCGCTCGCGGGCCAGCACGAGCTCCGGGTTATCCGCGCCGATCGCAGTGGAGACGACCACCTCCGCCCCTTCCGGCAGGTTGGCGGAGTCGTGCCCGACGACCGGCTCCAGCCCCGCCTCGCGCAAACGCTCCAGATAAGAGGAGTCGCTGCGGTCGCTGCCGGTCACCGTGGCACCGAGCCGGGCGCAGACCAGAGCGAGCCCGCTCATCCCCGCCCCGCCGATGCCGATGAAATGCAGCCGCCGTCCGGACCAGTCGCTCATGCGGATCTCCCTTCGCGAAACCGCAGGGGACCGGACATATTCGGGTTTTTTGCGGTCTCGCGGAGTCCGTCCGTCATGCGGCCGCCCTCAGGACCTCGTCGGCGATGCGGCGGGCGGCGTCGGGCCTGGCGAGCTTCCGCGCGGCGGCGGCCATCTCGGTCAGGCGCTCCTCGTCACCCAGCACCGCCTCCACCTCCGTGCGCAGGCGCTCGGGCGTCAGCTCGGCGTCCACGACCACGGTCGCGGCGCCGCCGCTCCGCATCCACTCGGCGTTCGCGCTCTGGTGATCGGCCGTGGCGAACGGGAAAGGGACGAGGATCGCCGGGCGGCCGGCGGCGACCAGCTCGAAGATAGACCCACCCGAGCGGGCGAGGACGAGGTCGGCGGCGGCGAGGGCGCCGCCGAGGTTCGGCTCGTACTCGAGCAGCGTGTAGCGCTCGTTGCCGGGCGCGACCACGAGCCGCTTCGCGATCTCGGGGTAGTCGCGCTTGCCGGCGATATGGAGGACGTGGAAATTGCGTGAACCGACATCTCCCCGCATGCCGGGGACGACTTCGTTCACATTCTCGGCAAAGGCCTCGAGCGCGGCGAAGTTGACCGTGCGGGCGCCCTGGCTGCCGCCGAAGACGAGGAGACAGCGGGCGTCGGCGGCGATGCCGAAGCGCTCGCGCGCCTTGGCCCGATCGCCCTCCAGCACGGCCTTCGGGACCGGGCGCCCGGTGACCAGGTACGGCTCGCCCTCCCGTCCCGCGATCGGGAACGCCAGGCAGACCCGCCGCGCCCTTCCCGCCAGCAAGCGGTTCGCCAAGCCGAGGTGGCTGTCGGCCTCGGTCAGGACCAGCGGCGTCCGCGTCAGCGCCGCCGCCAGGCCCGCCGGACCGGCGACGAAGCCGCCGCCGCCCATCACCACGTCGGCGCTGCGTCGCCGCAGCACCTTGCGCGCAGCCGCGACCGCCGCGACCGCCTCGGCCCCGGCGCGCGCCGCCTTCAGCGGGTTGCGCCGGTCGATCCCGCGCACCTTGACGAAGTCGATCTCGTAGCCGGCGGCCGGCACCAGCTCCGCCTCCATCCGGTCGCGGGTGCCGAGGAAGCTGACCTCGGCCCCACTAGCCCGAAGCTCGTCGGCGACCGCCATGGCGGGTACGACGTGCCCCGCCGTTCCCCCCGCTGCTACGACCACCTTTGGCTTTCCTGGCACCGCTGGTTCCACTCCTTTGACTCCTTGCGGGCGAACGCCCGCCCTGGACGACGCGCAGTTTGCCAGCGCCGGTCGGCGTCGAATTGCGCGCTGCCTTCGCCGAGCCGCCACGGGCGACGTTGAGGATCAGGCCGACGGCGAACAGGGTCGCCATCAGCGAGCTGTTGCCGTAGGAGACGAAGGGCAGCGGCACCCCCGTCAGCGGCGCCAGCCCCATCACTGCGAAGAGGTTGATCGTCGCCTGCACCAGGACCAACGAGGTCAGCCCGGCGACCAGCAGCTTCGAGTAGTTGTCCTTCGCCTTCTGGGCGGTTTTGAGGCCCGCGTAGCCGAAGATCCCGAAGAGGCCGACCAGCGCGGTGATCCCGGCCATTCCCAGCTCTTCGCCGATCACCGCGGTGATCATGTCGGTGTGGGCCTCGGGCAGATAGAAGGCCTTGGAGACGCCGTTGCCGATGCCGACGCCGAAGAAGCCGCCGGAGCCGAGGGCGATCTTCGCCTGGGCGGCCTGGAAGCCGGCGCCTTCGGCCGAGGCGCTGGGGTTGAGGAAGGAGGTGAGGCGGGCCATCCGGTAGGGCTCGACGACCGCCATCAGCAGCATCAGGCCGCCGATCACCAGGGCGATCTTGCCGAGGTCGGCCGCCCTGGCGCCGGAGGCGATCAGCGTCGCGGCGACGGCGAAGACGATCACCATCGTCGTCCCCATGTCGGGCTCGAGCATGATCAGCAGGCACGAGGCGGCGGTGACGAGGAGGAAGGGCATGATCCCTTCCAGCGAGCGGGCCCGCTTCGGCTTGCGCGCCAGCAGGTCGGCGCCGTAGAGGATCAGCGCCACCTTGGCGAGCTCGGAGGGCTGGATCTGCAGCGAGCCGCCGCCGATCCAGCGGGTGGCGCCGTTGACTTCGCTGCCGGCGCCGAGGACGGCGACGAGGAGGAAGATCGAGCCGCCGAGCAGGACCGGCGTCAGGCTGCGGACCTTCTGCAGCCCGACGTGCGAGGCGACCCGCATGATCACCAGCGCAACCGCGCCGAAGATCAGCGTGCGCTTCAGGTAGTAGGCGCTGCTAGAGAGGCCGCCTTCCTGCAGCACTTTCGTCGTCGAGCTGGCGGAGAAGACCATCACCACGCCGAGCGCCAGCAGGCAGAGGGTCGCCGTCAGCAGCATGTTGTACTCGGGTGAGACGCGGGCGCGCGGGCGCTTCTTCGCTGCCTTCCTCTTCCGCACCGCTTTGCCGCGGCGGAGCGAAGCCGGTTTCGCGCTCACCGCTCCAGCTCCCCGACGAGCTCGCGGAAGCGGTCGCCGCGCTGCTCGAAGTCGGCGAAGGCGTCGAAGCTGGCGCAGGCCGGCGAGAGCAGGACGATCTCGCCCGGTCCGGCGGCGGCAGCCGCCCGGCGCACCGCTTCCTCCAGGTCCTCGCAGCGGTGCAGCTCGACCCCCGCCTCGAGCACCGGCGCCAGCTCGCGCGCCATCCGCTCGGCGGTGGCGCCGACCAGGTAGCAGGCGCGGACCCGTTCGCGGACCGGGTCGATCAGCGGCGTGAAGGGCTCGTCCTTCTCGCTGCCGCCGAGGATCGCGTGGACCCCGCCCGCGAAGGCGCGGATCCCGACGGTCGCCGAGGCGACGTTGGTGGCCTTCGAGTCGTTTACGAAGCGTATGCCGCCGATCTCGGCGACCTGCTCGAGGCGATGCGGGACCCCGGCGAAGCTGCGCAGCCCGTCGCGCACGTCTTCGCGGTCGATCCCCATCGCCAGCGCCGCCGCCGCGGCCGCCATCGCATTGGCGACGTTGTGCTCGCCGAAGAGGCCGAGCTCGTCGACGGCGATCAAAGGCTCGCCGTCGTAGAAGATCGCCCCCTCGGCGACGGCGACCTCGCAGTCGGGGGCGGCGCCGCGGCAGAAGGCGATCCGGCGGGCGCAGCCACCGAGGTCGACGTCGGCGAGGAAGGGGTCGTCGGCGTTGTAGACGGCGAGGTCGCCGTTGCCCTGGTTGGCGAAGATCCGCAGCTTCGCGGCCAGGTAGGACTCGAGGTCGCGGTGGCGGTCGAGGTGGTCGGGCGCGAGGTTGAGGAAGACCGCGCACTCCGGCGCGAAGGCGACCGTGTCCTCGAGCTGGAAGCTCGAGCACTCGCAGACGACCGTCTCCTCGACCGGCGCCTCGCCGACCAGCTCGGAGAGGGCGGTGCCGACGTTTCCGGCCACCGCCACCGGCTCACCCGCGGTGCGGTAGAGGTGACCGAGCAGCTCGACCGTGGTCGTCTTGCCGTTGGTGCCGGTGACGGCGACGAAGCGGTTCGGCAGCGCCCGCCAGGCGAGCTCGAGCTCCCCCATCACCTCGATTTCCCGCTCCAGCGCAGCCGCGATCACCGGGGCCTCCCGGGGAACTCCCGGGCTCTTGACGACGGTCCGCGTCCCCTCGAGCAGTGCCACTCCATCCGTATCCAGAAAGACTTCGACGCCGACCCCCTCGAGCCCTGCCGCCCCCTCAGGATGCCCGGAATCGACAGCCCGCACCGCCTCCCCCCGCGCCGCCAGCATCCGGGCGGCCGCCTGCCCCGAGCGGGCAAGCCCCACCACGAGGAACGGCCCCCGCGGCAGAGGGGGACGCGTCTTCTCGCCAAAGACGATCGAGGGCACCCCGACAGCTTCGCGGCTACGGAGGCGGAACTTGCCCGCCGGTGGCCTTAAGCGGCGAGTCGCCACCGCGATCGGAGCGATACGTCCGGATCAGGCGCAGGGCTCCCATCAACCCGTTGAATGCAGCTGCAGCCGCAACGACCCTTCCCAAGAACTCGGCGCCGACCAACACGCCGGTAACCAAGAGGATCGCGAAGATCGCATTCACGACCATCAGGAAGATCCGTTCGACCCGCTCGAACCGAAGCAGGTCCGCTTCAGCGCCTCGCTTCTCGGCCGATCGGTTGAGGCTGTTCGCCCGCGCCTGGATCAACTCCCCTTCCGCTCGTACCACCTCGGTGCGTGCATCGGCGTGCTCTTCGCGTGCTTCGCGCCTGGCCTGACGTTCGAGGGCTTCCTCGGTGGCGACGAACCTCGAGATCGACTCGGGGGTGTCGAGGTCGATCGGATTGACCGGATTCACCCACTGCGGTGGCACCTCCGGGTGGGAGACCGGGGATGCGGCAGCCGGGACCGGCCGCGGAAACTTCTCTGCACCCGGACCCGACTTGCCTTTTCTCGACTCGGAACCGCTCATGACGTCTCGCTCGTGGCATTCAAAAGCCCGGGCATCACCACGCTGACGCAGAGCAGGCTCTGGTCAGCGCTGCCTAATCAGGCCACACTGGGGGTCGCGCAAGCCTGGCTTTCAACGCTTTCGTAGGGCTCCTTTTAATTACACAGGTTTTTCTAAGTAGAAGCATCGCTTCTTGGGTAGGTCCTTGGGGTATCCCGGCGACCACTAGAGCTCACGATGCGTTCGTCAGTCGGGTATCCAGGGCTTCGGAGGCCCGCCTGCTGCCGTTGCCGCGCCAGCTTCCTCCGCCCAGCCGAAAGTAAAGGAAGTGCGGCGGCTTTGTCAAGGAACTGGAAGTTCCCGACTCATGCGAAATCCTTAGTTTCGAACCCTTACTATTCGAATTAGATCTGGTGTGCGTAACACACACTAGTCACGTTCGCGAAGCGAACCCCCTGATCTCCTCGGCCAGCGCCTCGGGCTGGTCCTCGGGGATCAGGGTGAAGCAGTCGGATAGCTCGACGTAGCGGGAGTTCGGGAAGGAGTCGGCGAGGGCGCGGCCCGCCTCGTTTGGCATCATCTTCCCCTCCTCGTCCCAGACGACGAGGACGGGCCTCTCAAAGGAGGGGAGCGCCGCGGTGGCCCGGGCGAGGTCGTGCCTGCCGCGCATCGCGTCGCCGGCGTAGCGGCGCAGGTCTCGGCGGATCTCGCGTCTGCGCAGCGGCTCCATCCAGTCGCGCATCAGCTCGTCGGGGACGCCGCGCTTGGTCATCTGGCCGAAGACGAAGGGCAGCCGGCGCAGGCGCGGCTGCAGCAGCAGCGCCCGCGCGGCGAGGTAGCCGCCGGGCAGCTTGGCCGAGAGCCAGGCTGCGAAGCCGGCGAGGCCAGGCGGATAGTTGCCTGCGGTCTCGCAGGAGACGAGGACGAGCTTGCCGACCCGGTCCATCCCGCCGTCGGCGATCATCACCTGGGCTCCGCACCAGTCGTTGAAGCAGAGGGTGACGTCGCGCAGGTCGGCCGCCGCGAGGAACTCGGTGACGATTCGCCCCATCCCGACCAGGGTCAGGTCGGCGTCGGGCCTCATCGGCTTCAAGTGCGCCCCCATCGGCAGCGAAGGCGAGACGCAGCGGAACTCCGGCCTCAGCTCGTCGATCACCTTGCGCCACTGCCTCCAGTCCATCATCAGCCCCGGGACCAGCACCACGACCGGCCCGTCCCCACCGGTGTCCTGATAGTCGATCCGGCCGGCGCTCAGCTCGACTTCCGGCATGGCCCTAGCGCCCGATGCTCTGCTGGTAGAGCGTGAAGCCGATCCCCGAGCAGACCGCCGCGATGATCCAGAAGCGGAGCATGATCTTCGTCTCCGACCAGGCCATCATCTCGAAATGGTGGTGCAGGGGTGCCATCAGCAGGACGCGGCGGCGGAAGGTCTTGAAGGCGAAGACCTGGAGCAGGACCGAGAGCGCCTCGATCACGAAGATGCCGCCGATGATGATCAGCAGGACCTCGGTCTGGGTCATCACCGCCAGCGCCCCGATCGCGCCGCCGAGGCCGAGCGAGCCGGTGTCGCCCATGAAGATCGAGGCCGGGAAGGCGTTGAACCAGAGGAAGCCGATGCAGGCGCCGACCAGGCAGGCGGAGAGGAGCGCCAGGTTCTGCTGCTCGTTGGCAACGAAGGCGATCGCCGTGTAGGCGAGGAGGACGATCGCGCAGGACCCGGCGGCGAGGCCGTCGAGGCCGTCGGTCAGGTTGACGCCGTTGGAGGTACCGGCGATGACCAGGAAGACGAGGACGAAGTAGAGGACCGGGCCGAGGTCGAGGCTGCCCTCGCCGATCCGGAAGTAGAGCGTCGGTTCCAGGCCGACCGAGTGCCGCGCCACCCACCAGAGGCCGAAGGCGAGGATCAGCTGGCCGAGCAGCTTCCAGCGACCGGCGAGGCCGAGCGAGCGGCGTTTGACGATCTTGATGTAGTCGTCGGCGAAGCCGAGCGCCGCGCAGCCCATCGCGACGCCGAAGACGGCGAGGCTCTGGGCGTCGCGGTCGGAGAGGACGAGGAACGGCACGCAGATCGAGGCGAAGACGATCAGCCCGCCCATCGTCGGCGTCCCGGCCTTGGTGTGGTGCTCCTGCGGGCCGTCCTCGCGGATGTGCTGGCCGAACTCCCGGACGCGGAGGAACTCGATGAACTTGGGGCCGAGGAAGATGCAGATCAGCATCGCCGCCATGCCGGCGATCAGGACTTCACCCATCGCCGACCTCCACCAGCTCCGGCAGCTGCTCGGCGACCGCCTCGAGCCCGGCCGAGCGCGAGCCCTTGACGAGGACGGCGTCGCCGGGCTCCAGGCGCGCCGCCAGCAGCTCGGCGGCCTCGCCGGGGTCGGCGACGAGCTCGTCAGGATCGTAATCGCGGGCCGGCAGGCCGACGCCGACGATGAAGTCGATCCCGGCGGCGCGGGCGTGCTCGCCGACCTCGCGGTGGTAGCGCGGCGAGTCGGGTCCCAGCTCGCCCATCTCGCCCAGCACCGCGACCGAGCGCTCGGCACCGAGGGTGCCGAGATGGTCGAGCGCCGCGCGCATCGACACCGGGTTGGCGTTGTAGCAGTCGTTCACGAGGACGATGCCGCCGGGTAGCTCCAGTCGCTCCCCGCGGAAGCGGGAGAATCCTATGTCCGCAGCGCGGTCGGCCATTGCGGCGAGATCGGCCTCGAGGGCGACGCCGGCGGCGATCGCTGCCAGCGCGTTGGTCAGGTTGTGCGCCTCGGTGAAGGGAAAGTGGAAACGCCGGCTGCCGAGGGGCGTGCGGACGAGAGCGGCGGTAACGCCGTCTTCGATCCCCACCTCGGTCGCCTCGACGTCGCCGCCGCGGCCGAAGCGCAGCAGCCTCGGCGCCCGCTCCAGGTGCGGCTCCAGCACGCCTGCCTCGACCGGCGCCACCGCGGTCCCATCCGGCGGCAGGTCGTCGAGGATCTCGGCCTTGGCCGCCGCGATCGCCTCGATCGAGCCGAGCAGCTCGACGTGGACCGGGCCGACGTTGGTGATCACCGCGACCCCTGGCTCGGCGATCGCGGCGAGCTCGGCGATCTGCCCCCTCCCCCGCATCGCCATCTCCAGCACGAGGACGTCGGCGTCCGCGGGGGCTGCGAGGATGGTCAGCGGCAGCCCGATCTCGGTGTTGAAGTTCTGCGGGTTGGCGTGGACCCTGCCCGGCAGCAGCGCCTTGGCGATGTCCTTGACCGAGGTCTTGCCGACCGAGCCGGTGACGCCGACCACCTGCGCCCCGAGCGCGCGCCGGTAGGCCCGCGCCAGCGCCTGCATCGCCGCCAGCGGATCCTCGACGACGAAGGCCCAGGCGCGGCGTTCGTCCTTTTTCGCCCCCTGGGCGAGAAGAGACGAACGCCAGCCAGGTGAGACGACGGCGCCCCAGGCGCCGGCCTCGAGCGCGACGCCCGCGAACTCGCCGCCGTCGCGCTTCTCGCCGCGCAGGCCGAAGAAGAGGTCGCCCGGTCCCGCCTCGGCCGAGTCGATCGTCGCCCGGCGGGGGGACTCGGCCGGCCCCTCGGCCGCCACCTCCGCTCCCAGCGCGGCGGCGATCTGCCCCGGCGAGAGGTTCACGCCGGGGTTCCCAGCTTCCAGAGCTCCTCGCGTGCCACCTCGCGGTCGTCGAAGGGAACCTTCCGCCCGTCCTCGAACTCCTGCCCCTGCTCGTGTCCCTTGCCGGCGATGACGACGGTGTCGCCCGGCTGCGCCCGGCCCAGCGCCAGCGCGATCGCCGTCCGCCGGTCGACGACGACCTCGAGGGCCGATGCGCCTCCGGCATCCTCGGCCCCGGCCGCGACTTCGGCGACGATCGCCTCCGGGTCCTCGGAGCGCGGGTTGTCGGAGGTGATCACCGTCAGGTCCGAGAGCTCGGCGCCGGCGCGGCCCATCTTCGGGCGCTTGTCGCGGTCGCGGTCGCCGCCGGCGCCGAAGACCGAGATCAGCTTCCCCTCGGTGAGGCGCCGCGCCGCCCGCAACACGTTCTCCAGCGAGTCCGGCGTGTGCGCGTAGTCGACGAGGACGCCGAACCCCTGCCCCTCGTCGATCGGCTCGAACCGCCCCGGCACCCGCGCCGCCCGGGCCAGGCCGGCGGCGGCGATGTCGCCGCCGACCCCGAGCGCCTCGGCGGCGGCGAACGCAGCGAGGGCGTTGGCGACGTTGAAGTGGCCGGGCAGCGCCGTCCGCAACCGCATCCCGCCGAGGCTGAAGCTCGCCCCCGAAGCGTCGAACTCGACCTCGCGGGCTCTGTAGTCGGCCTCGGCGCCCTCGGCCGAGAAGGTGACGCACTCGAATTCCCCGGCCAGGCGGCGCCCGTAGGGGTCGTCGACGTTGACGATCCGCGTCCCCGGCCCCATCTCGAAGAGCTTGCGCTTGGCGAGGAAGTAGTCCTCCATGTCGGCATGGAAATCGAGGTGGTCCTGGGTGAGGTTGGTGAAGAGGGCGACCTCGAAGTGGATCGCGTCGGCCCGGTGCAGCGAGAGCGCGTGCGAGGAGACCTCCATCGCGCACGCTTCGTCGCCTCCCTCGAGCATCTGGCGGAAGGTCCGCTGCAGCTCGATCGCCTCCGGCGTCGTCCGCACCACTTCCTTCTCCACGCCGCCGACGACCTGCTTCACGGTCCCCAGCAACCCGCAGCGAAAATCGGCCGCCTGGAGGATCTCGCGGACGAGGAAGGCGGTGGTCGTCTTCCCGTTGGTCCCGGTAACCCCCACGACCCGCAGCTGCGCGGTCGGATCGCCCCAGAACCGCGCCGCCAGCGGCGCCATCGCCGCCCGCGAGCTCTCGACCACCACCTGCGGCACCGCCAATTCAGTCAGCTCCCGCTCAACGACAAGCGCCGCCGCCCCCTCCGCAACCACCCGCAGCCCGAACTCGTGCCCATCGACCTTCTCCCCGACCACGCAGAAAAACAGCGATCCCGGATCAACCTTGCGACTGTCGTACTCGAGACCCCCCACCTCTACGGTGGCATCCCCAACGACCCGCGCCCCGGGAAGCTCTGAGACAAGCTCTTCCAGTCTCATTCGCGAAGGGAGTCTAGGTCTGGGGAGGGGTACCCGTCCCCATCCCCCGACAAAGTCATTCCTGCGGCACCCCGAGGTACGGCAGGGCGAATTCGGCGATCTGCCCGAAGGCCGGCGCCGCCACCGAGCCGCCGTAGATTTCCCCCTGCGGTTCGTCGACGATCACCGCGCAGAGGAACTGCGGGTTCTGCGCCGGGGCGAAGCCGATGAAGGAAGCGACGTACCTGGTTTCCGAATAGGTGCCGTTTTCGGCGACCTGGGCGGTTCCGGTCTTCCCCGCCAGGGTGTAGCCGGGGACGCTGACCTCCGAGGCGGTGCCGCCTGCCGCCAGCACGCCCTCGAGCATTTCCCGCACCTCCGAGGCGACTTCGGGCTTGATCACCCGCTTGCCCCTCGGCTCGTTGATCTTTTCTTCGCCGATCCGCTTGATCAGCTGCGGCGGCTTCAGGATGCCGCCGTCGGCGATCGCCGTGTAGCCGGCGACCATCTGCATCGGCGTCACCGACAGCCCCTGCCCCATCGGCAGGTTGCCCATCGTCGAGCCCGAGTATTCGTCGAGCGCCGGGACGATCCCCCGCTCCTCGGCGGGGAACTGCACCCCGGTCGGTTTGCCGAAACCAAAGCGCGCGATCCATTCGCTGAATTTTTCGGCGCCGACGAGAAGCCCGATCGTCACCGCCCCCACATTGGAGGAACGGGCGAGGATCGTTTCCACGCTCATCGTTTCGGTGCCGCGCGGCTCGGCGTCTTCGATCGTCCGGTCGGCGACGTGGAGCTGCGGTTCAAGCGTGAATTCCGTCTGCGGCGTCACCAGTTTTTCTTCCAGCGCCGCCGAGACCGTGAACGCCTTGAAGGTCGAGCCGGGCTCGTAGGTGAACCCGGTGGCCTTGTTGAGCAGGTCTTCGTTGCTGACTTCGGAGAGGTCTTCGGGGTCGACCGGCGGCCAGTTCGCCATCGCCAGCACCTGGGAGCTGCGGGGGTCGACGACGATCGCCGTCGCCCCGGTCGGCGTGTACGTTTCGCCGACGCCGTTGAGCACCCGTTCGGTTTCGCGCTGGATCACCGGATCGAGCGTGAGTTCGACGTCTTCGCCGTCTTCGGCTTCGTGCACGGTTTCCGTGCGGATCGGTTCGCCGAGGGCGTCGTTGACGAGGCGCTGTTCGCCGTTGCTGCCCGCGAGCACTGCTTCCTCACCCTGCTCGAGGCCGGTCAGGCCCTGGTTTTCGGAGCCGACGGCGCCGATCACCTGTCCCGCCATCTCCCCCTGCGGGTAGGTGCGGCGGCTGTCGGGCAGCTCGCCGATCCCTTCCAGTTCGAGCGCTTCGACCTTCGCGGCCGTGCTGAGGTCGACCTTCTGGGCGACGTAGGAGAAGCCGCCTTCGGCGCTCAGCGCTTCCAGGACTTCCCCCTTCTTCTCCTTCAGGATCGGCGCCAGCTTGGCGGCCGCCTGCGGCGCGTCTTCGACCTGGTAGGGCGTGGCGTAGATCGTCGCCGCGTCTTCGGAGGCGGCGAGCTTGTTGCCGCGCCGGTCGAGCAGGTCGCCGCGCAGGCCGGGGACGGTGACGACCTCGGAGTGCTGGTAGGCGGCCTCGGAGGCGAGCTGGGACCCCTGCACGCCCTGCAGCCAGAAGGCACGGACGACGATGACGAGGAAGCAGAGCAGGAAGCCGCCGAAGAGGAGCCCGATCCGCCGCTCGATCAAGCGCATCAGCGAATCGTCCCTAGATGGTCGGACACGAGGCCAGGTCAACCTCCGGCGGCGGCGAGGCGGGCGGCCGCGGTGGCGACATCGCCCCGCTCGTATTCGATCAGCCTCGGCTCTTCGCTGTTCGACATCGCCAGCCCGAGTTCGCCGGCCTCGCCGCGGATGCGGGCGGTGCTGAAGCGCTCGGCCTCGCGGCTTTCCAGCATCGAGTTCTCCTTTTCCAGCGCCGTTATCTGCTGGTCGACCTTGCCGGCGGCGGAGGCGAAGCTGAGGGTGGCGACGTTCAGGGCGACGATCCCGACCAGGAGGACGCCGAGGACGCCGATCCAGAGCCGCCCCTGGGTCATCCGCACGACCAGGCTCGAGTCCGGCAGCCCGCGGACGGCGCCAGCGGTGCGGCCGGCGACCACGGCAAGCTTGGGACGGGCGGCGGGGGCGCGTTTCGTCGCCGGCCTGCGGGCGGGCGCGCGGCGGACAGGCGCCTTCGCCGGCGCGGCGACGCTGCGCGAGCGGGTTGGTTTGCGCGCCGGTCCCTTGGGGCCGGCGGGCGCCGTCGTGCGCGACGGCCGCGGCGCCGGCGCCGTGCGGCCCCTGGGGACGGCGACGGCCATCAGCCGGCCTCCCCCGCAGGCTGGGTCTCGGCGACCTTCAGCACCGCGCGCAGGTGGGCCGAGCGTGAGCGCGGGTTGCGCTCCGCCTCCTCCGGGCCCGGCGAGATCGCCCGCCGGGTCAGCAGCTCGGCCTCGGGCTCGTGGCCGCAGACGCAGACCGGAAGCTCCGGCGGGCAGACGCAGCCGCGCGCCTTGGCGGCGAGGAACTGCTTCACCGGACGGTCCTCGAGCGAGTGGAAGGAGATCGCCGCGAAGCGGCCGCCGACCTTCAGCTGCGACCAGGCGAGCGGCAGCGCTTCCTCCAGCGCCTCGAGCTCGCCGTTGACGGCGATCCGGATCGCCTGGAAGCTGCGCTTGGCCGGGTGGCCGGCGCCGAAGCGGGCCGAAGCCGGCATCCCGGCTTTGATCGCCTCGACCAGCTCGGAAGTGGTCGAGAGCGGGCGGCGCCTGCAGATCTCGCGGGCGATCCCGCCGGCGAACCGCTCCTCGCCGAAGCGCCGCAGGACCTGGGCGATCCGCGCCTCCGGCCACTCGTTGACGAGATCGGCGGCGGTGAACTCCTGCCGCGTGTCCATCCGCATGTCGAGCGGCGCGTCGTAGGAATAGGAGAAACCCCGCTCGAACGCGTCCACCTGCATCGAGGACATCCCCAGATCTACATAAACCATGTCTGGGCGCACTCCTTCGCCTTGCAAGGCGCGAAGTCCTGCTGCGAAGTCGGAGCTGATGAACAGGGTCCGGCAGGCGACCTCGGCGGCGAAGCGGTTGAAGCGGTCCTGGGTGGCGGGGTCGCGGTCGATCCCGATCAGCGTCCCCTCCGGCCCGAGCAGCTCGGCGATCAGCCGCGCGTGCCCGCCGCCGCCGAAGGTGCAATCGACGGCGATCTGCCCCGGCTCCGGCGCCAAGAGCGACACCAGCTCCGGCGCCAGCACAGGCTCGTGCTCGCTCATGACGACCTCGAGAGGACTGAGCGTCCGCCCATCTCTGCTGACGGGACGATTACCGGTCCATGTAACCGGTTTTCGTCCCGTCGGCACTGGTGGCGGTGCGTAGGCGTGGTGGTTGAGGGCGGCATGCAGTCTCATGGTTACGCGGCGGGGCCGGCGGCGGCCAGGCCCTCGGCGATCTCGGGGGCGGCGGCGTCCAGCTCTTCCTCCTGCTTCGCCCAAGCGTCGGCGTTCCAGATCTCCAGGTACTCCCCCGCCCCGATCACCACGCAATTGCCGTCGAGGCCGGCGTGGTCGATCAGCGGCTTGGGGATGCGGATGCGCCCGGCGGAGTCGAGCGTCTCGTCGAAGGAGCCGCCGTGGAAGCGGCGGCGCAGGGCCCGGGCGTCGCGCCCGAAGGGGCTGTGCGGCGAGAGGAAGCGGTCCGACAGCTCCTCGAACTCACCGGTCGTGTGCACCCAGACGCAGGGGTCGAATCCCTTGGAGAGAACGATGCCGTCGGCGAGGGAAGCCCGGAAGCGAGAGGGGACCGTGAGCCGGTCCTTGGAATCGAGGCTGTGCTCGTAGAGACCCCGGAAGGCCACCTCGCGAGTCCTTTCTGCAACGGGGGGCGAAAGACCGAAACGAAAATGGACCGGAGTGATGAGGTGGGAGGAGCCTCACCACCCCGGTCCTGGGCTTCAACTCGATCGCCACAATAACCCACTCTCTCCCACTTTGCAACACAACCCCCCTTTGCAACCCCATTTGCATCGACGAGGGCGGGGTGGGTTGCGGCCCGTGCCTGAGGCGGCCGACGCACACCCGGCGGCGGCAAACGCATAAGTCTCAAAGAAGGCGTCGGCGGCCTTCGAGTCGGCGATGGGACCCTCAGAAGCCGGCCAGCAGCGTCCCGGCGTTGGCGATCAGGCCGGCGGCGATCATCAGCAGGACCGAGGGGACGAGGACGAGGGCGACGACGAGCTGGATCTTCGGCGCCGCTCGCGCCGCCCGCTCCTCGACGGTGCGGCGGCTTTCGCGGCGCAGGGCCGTGGCCTGCCGCCGCAGCTGGTCGGCCAGCGGGGAGCCGAACCTGCGCGAGCGTTCGATCGCGGCGACGAGGGTCGCCAGCTCGCTGCCGGGCACCCGGCTGCGCAGCGAGGAGAGGGCGCCACCCAGGGGCAGGCCGCAGGAGAGCTCGGCGACGGTGATCCGCAGCTCCTCCGCCAGCGGCCCCTCCCCCGCCCGCGCCAGCTGCTCGATCCCGGCGGCGGGGCCGCGGCCGGAGCCGGCGCTGACGGCGAGCAGATCGAGGGCGTCGGGCAGCGCCGCGACCAGCCGCCGCTGCCGCTGCCGCGCCCGCCGCTCGAGAATCGCGTTAGGGAGGAAGAACCCGGCGGTGGGAAGTCCGAGGAGGACGAGCAAAGACAACCGGCCCGGCGCCACGGGGGAGGCGACCAGACCCAGCAGCGCTCCGCAGCCGGCGCCGAGCAGCTTGCCGAGCAAGAGCTTCGGCATCCGCAAGCGGATCCCGTGCCCGCGAAAGAGGTCGCGGGAAGCGGCCGCGGCGAGCAGGACCGCCAGGGCCGCCAGCAGGCCGCTGCCGCTCACTCGACCACCTGCGAGAAGCGCCGGATCGCGAAGAAGCCGGCGACCTGCAGGGCCGCGGCGAGCGCCAGGAGGACCGTCGCGGGCGGCGAGGCGAGCAGCGTCGCCAGGAACCCCGGCTGCAGCAGCTCGGCGAAGAGCGCGCCGCCGGTCGGCATCGCCACCACCAGGAGGCCGGTGAAGCGCGCCTGCGCCGTCGCCGAGCGGGCATCCTCGGCCACCCGCTCGCGCTCGGCCGCCCCGGCGGCGAAGCGGCGCAGCAGCCCGGCGAGGTCGCCGCCCGCCAGGCGCTGGCTGAGCAGCGCGGCGGCGAAGGCGTCGATCCGCTCCGAGCGCATCCGCCGGCGCCAGTCCTGGATGACCGCAACCGTAGGCGCCCCGAGGTCGAGCTCCGCCGACAGCCTCGCGAGCTCGATCGCCGGCGGCCCGTCGAGCGAGGCGACGGCGGCGGGCAGCGAGGCGCGTAGAGAGCGACCCGCGCTGAGCGAGTCGGCGATCGCCGTCGCCACTTCCGGCAGCGAGCGCTCGACGGCGCGGCGGTAGCGGCGCCGTCGAGCCGCGATCGCCCACCCCATCGCCGCCGGGCCGGCGACGGCGAGCGGCAGCGCCAGGATGAATCCGCCGAGGAACCAGCCGGCGAGGATCGCCGCGAGCGTCGCCAGCCCCGCCAGCCGCCGGCGCTCCATCGACGTAGGCGCATACCCCTCCTCGGCCGCCCGACGCAGCGGCTCGACCGCAAGGCGGATCCAGCTCGCAACGGCCGGGCTCGCGACCGCCGCCTCGCGTGCCGCCAGCGCCAGCAGACCGCCGGCCACAGCCCCGATCGCGACGGCCGCCCTCATCCGACCTCGGCGATCTCGGTGACGCGGCGGCTGCCGTCCGGCTGTCGCTGCAGGTGGACGACGAGGTCGATCCCGCGCCGCACCTGCTCGGCGACCGCCGCGTGCGGCAACCCCACACCCGCCATCAGCGCCAGGGTCTCGAGCCGGCTGAGGGCATCGCGGGGCGAGTTGGCGTGGACGGTCGAGAGGGCGCCGTCATGGCCGGTGTTGAGAGCGGCGAGCAGGTCGAGCGCCTCGATGCCCCGGACCTCGCCGATCACGATCCGGTCCGGCCGCATCCGCAGGGCGTTGCGCAGCAGATCGCGGATCGTCACCTCTCCCCGCCCCTCGACCCCAGCCGGCCGGCTCTCCAGCCGCACCACGTGCGGTTGCTGCAGCCGCAGCTCGGCCGCGTCCTCGATCGTCACCACCCGCTCGCCCGGGGCGATGAAGCTCGAAAGCGCGTTCAAGAGCGTCGTCTTGCCCGAGCCGGTACCGCCGCTGACGAGGACGCTGCGCCGCGCCGCGACCGCCGCTTCGAGCAGGCGCCGCTGCTCCTCGCTCAGCGTCCCGAGCTCGACCAGCCGCTCGGGGCAGGGACGGTTGGCGCCGAAGCGGCGGATCGAGAGCGCCGGCCCGTCGAGCGCCAGCGGCGGGATCACGACGTTGACCCGCGAGCCGTCGGCCAGCCTGGCGTCGACCATCGGGCTCAGCTCGTCGATGCGGCGTCCGAGCGGAGCAAGGATCCGCTCGATCGCGTTGCGCAGGTCCTCCTCGCTCTCGAAGCGCACGTCGGTCTCCTCGAGCAGGCCCCTCCGCTCCACATACACGCGGGCGGGACCGTTGACCATCACCTCCTCGACCGCCGGATCGGCCAGCAGCACCTCGAGCGGACCGAGGCCGACGCTGTCGCGGACGATCCGCGCCGCCAGCTCCTCCCGCGCCGCGGCGGGCAGGACGGCGGCCTGCTCCTCGACGAGGCGATCGACCGCCTGCTCGATGCCCTCCCCGGACCGAACGCCCGCGGCCGCTTCCTCCCGCCGCCGCTCGATCAGGCGCTGCCGCAGCCGCCCGGAGACTTCGGCGATGTGGCGCTCGCGCAGGCTCATCGCCCGCGGGGGATCACGGTCACGCGGCGGGCGAAGCTCTCGGCCTCGATCAGGCGCAGGGCCTGTGGACGGGTTAGGCCGAGCGTGGCCGTGGCGGTTTCTCCCTCGACCCCTTCGCCACCCGGCCCGAGGCCCAGGAGCGGGACGCCGGGCGCAGCTACATAGGTGCGTCCGTCGCCGGCCGCGCTCGGTTCGGTGGTCACCACCACGTCGACCTTCGAGCCGAGCGGCGGGCCGCCCAGCGCCTCGAGGGCGCCTGCTCCGCCGACCGCGATCTCAACCGGCCGGCGCCCACCTCCCAAGGCGCCCAGCGGGGCCTCAGCCCGCGGTGGACGAAGCTGCGCCGCGAGCAGATAGGACCCGGCGGGCACCGGTGCCGCAGGGGCCAGGCCGACCGCTTCGGCCGGAGCAGACAGCGCACCGGGTGGGACGAACCGGATCGGCACGCGACGTACCTCCAGGTCCCCGCCCGCGACCTCAGGGTCGATCGCTTTGCCCGCCGGAAGGCCCGAGCTCGCGACGAGGACGGGGCGCAGCTCCCCATATCCGCTCACCACCCTGTCGCCGTAGCCGTTGGCGATCGCGGCAGCAGCGGCCGCCGCGAACATCGCCGCGAGGAGAAACCCGAAGGCGCGGACGCGTCGGCTCATCCCGCGCCCACCCGTCGCCCGAGCGGCAGCCGCAGGCTCGCCTGGACCCCGCTTCGGACCGGCCGCAGGCTGAATATGCCGCCGTGCCCACCGGCAACTCGCTCCACCACGCGCAGCCCATGGCCTCGGCGGCACCGGCTACCGCGGCGTTGCCTCCGACCGGCCTTCGCAAGCATCCGAGGGTCGCCGTTCGTGATCGAGATGCAGACCTGATCGCCCTCACGACGCCATCCGATCCTCACCTCTCCGGCCCCGTGCTCGATTGCGTTGCTAAGCAGGTTGTCCAGTGCTTGGGCCAGCTCGAAACGGTCGCCCTGGACGAAGGTCTCAGGCCCGTTCCACTCCCTCCGCAGGATGCTCCCACTGTCAGCCGCTGGGATTTTCCACCTCTGCACCGCTTCGTCAACCAGTTCGTCGACCGAAAGTTCGGTCACGTTTTTCTCCAAGGTGCCGCCGTTGATCTCGCGGTCGAGACGCTCCAGCGCCACCGTTGCCAATTCGAGTGAGGATTCGACCCGCGCAACCTCGTACGGCCGGTCGGGCAAAGCAAGGGTGAGGATCTGCAGGGGGCGGCGCAGCTCGTGCATCGCCTCGTTCAGCGCTGCCCGGCGGCGGCCCTCGCGGAAGCTCGTTATCCCGCCTGCCAAAGCGAAAGAAGCCGCTACCGGTAAACCGGCTGCGACCTGCGCCAACTCCACGGCCATCGCTTACACCCCGCTTTCCGTTTGCATCAAAGCGGTAAGGCGCGAGCCGGTCGGCCTTCTCCCCCCGCATCAGCAATTCCCGCCACACGAACCGCGGACCGAGCGGAAAAAAGAAGCACCCGCCCCTCGAAGCGGTCTCGGCCAGGCGCCACGACGGGACGGGTGCGACAGAGTAGACCCTAATTCATAACAGTTCAGTTCCCAAACTCACAGAAGTGAGAAAACTGGAGGTAGTTACATTGGTTGCTCTTTTTTAGTGCATATCTTTTCGCGGGCGCGGTTACCCTCCATGCGTTTTGGAATACTTGTCTAGTAACTCGGACGTCCTTATGCCACCCCTGATCAGCGTCTGAGACCCCAACCCCAGGAGGTCCTCCTTGCCACAGTCCCGCACTTCACCAGAGGGCATCACCCAGCAACTGGCGAAGGCGCTCGCCCACCCGCTGCGCGTCCGCATCCTCAGCTCCCTGCACAAAGGGATCTCGAGCCCCAACCAGTTGGCCCAAGAGCTCGGCGAGCCGCTCGGCAACGTCAGCTACCACGTGAAAACGCTGCTCGAATACGACTGCGTCGAACTGGTGAAAACCGAGCCGCGCCGTGGAGCGGTCGAGCACTTCTACCGCGCCACCGATCGCGCCTTCCTCAGCGATTCCGACTGGGCGAAGATCCCGGCCTCGGCCCGCAAGGGCATCTCCGGGTCGATCCTCGAGTCGATCGGCCAGAGCGCCACGGAGGCGATGGCCGCCGGCACCCTCGACGCCCGCAGCGACTCCCACCTCTCCGACACGCCCCTCCAGCTCGACAAACAGGGCTGGAAGGACCTCAACAAGGTCCTCGCGGAAGCGGTCGACAAGGCAACCGCGATTCAGAAGGAAGCCGGCAAACGGATGGGCAAAGACAAAGGCAAAGCCCTGCAGACCAAGCTGGCCATCATGCACTTCGAGGTGCCGAGCGCCAAAGGCGGCAAGAAAAAGAAGTAGCCGGCCGCGCGACCTTCGCATTCGAGCCCCTGGTCGAGCAGCTCGGCCAGGGGCTTTTGCCTGCCTCGCGCCACCTCAACGACCGCAGCTCGGTCACCCCGCGATCAGGCGGTATCCGATCCCCCAGCAGTTGATCACGAAGCGGCCGTGCTCGGGGTCGAGTTTGCGCCGCAGCCGGCTGGCATGTGAGTCCAGGGTTCGGGTTTTCGAAGGGCCGCGATAGGCCCAGACAGCCGTCAGCAGCTCGTCCTTCGTGAAGACGCGGGTGGGGTCGGAGGCGAGGATCCGCAAGAGCCCGAACTCTTTCTGCGACAGGGACACGAAGCGATCGCCGACCATGACCCGCCGGCGTCCCGGATCGATGGTCAGCTCCCCGACCCGGCTCGGCCCTTCGTTGGCATGGGCGCCGCGGCGGAGCACGGCGTTGATCCGCGCCCGAAGCTCCCCGTACCTGAAGGGCTTGACGACGTAGTCGTCGGCTCCCGAGTCGAGGCCGCGGACGCGGTCGTGGTCGCTGCTGCGACCGGTGAGGACGACCACGGGCAGCCGCGGGTCGAAGCGCCCCCCGATCCCGTCGGCTTCGCGGATCTCGCGCAGGACGTCCAGGCCGGATGCGTCGGGCAGGCTGAGGTCGAGGAGGAGCAGGTCGGGATGGTTGTAGCGGCAGAGGCGCAGCGCGTCGGAGGCGCTGGGCGCCGGCATCACGCCGAAGCGATCCGCCGAGAGGTGGTCGCAGAGCATGTCGAGGGTTACCTCGTCGTCCTCGCAGACGACGAGACTGGCGATGTCTTCTCTTTCAGGCAGCATGGGTCGTTAAGGCGACTGCGCGGCAAACTCTCCCCCCTCCCCGGACGGAATCTCCAAAACTGCGGCAGCGCCGCGGTGCCAGAGGATGCGCCGGGACGGCACTGCGCGCCTCGTCGCGAGGACGTGGCCGTCGCGATCGAGGAAGTAGACGTCGATCGCGAAGCGCATCCCGAAGGTGTGAACGCTCGAGCAGCGCGGGATCAGCAGGCCGGTCCCCGCCCGGGCGCGCCGACGCCAGGCGAGGCCGAGGAGGCGCGAGCGAAAGGTCTCGGCCGCGGGATAGCGGGAGAGGTCGGGGGTCGGGATCGCGGGGTCGGCGGACGAGCTCACCCCTGCCTAAGGCTCGAGCGGGGCAACTCCTCCCCCGTCTAGGCTCTGGCGATGGACCGCAAGCCGCGCGTCGCGATCTTCAGCCCCAACCCGATGGTCTCGATCGCGATCGAGAGCTTCAGCGCCGAAGGCGGCGACGACATCCACATCCACCCCGCAGGCCAGGGCGTCTGGGTGGCGCGGATGGCCGCCGAGCTGGGGGCCGAGCCGGTCCTCTGCGGGTTCATCGGCGGCGAGGTCGGCACGGTCCTGCGGCCGCTGCTGGAGGAGCTGCCGATCGAGCTCCGCCTGGTCGAGACGGTCGAGGCCAGCGGGGCCTACATCCACGACCGCCGCGAGGGCGAGCGGCGGCCGCTCTCCCAGAGCGCGGCGCTGCCGGCCTCGCGCCACGAGGTCGACGAGCTGTTCTCGGTCGCCGTCGCGGCCGCCCTCGACTGCGACCTTCTGGCCGTCTGCGGTCCCTACCCTGACAACACCGTGCCGCTGGAGATCTACGGCAGCCTCGTCGCCGACGTGAAGGCGAACGGGGTGCCGGCGGTCGTCGACCTCTCCTCCCCCCGGCTCGACAGCGCCCTGGAGGGCAGGCCGGACCTGGTGAAGATCAACGACTGGCAGATAGCGGGCTTCGTCTCCGGCGCCGTCGACACCGCGAAGCGGATGCGGGCGGCGATGGAGCGGGTGCGCGAGGCCGGCGCCGAGAGCGTGATCGTCACTCGCGCCGGCGAGCCCGCCCTGGCGCTGCGCGACGGCAGGTTCCTGGAGCTGACCCCGCCGAAGTTCGAGCGGGGTGCCCGCGAGGGCTGCGGCGACTCGATGATGGGAGCGCTGGCGGCGACGATCGCCGCCGGTCGCGAGTGGGAGGACGTGCTGCGGCTGAGCGCCGCCGCGGGTGCCACCAACTTCCTCCGCCACGGTCTCGGCACCGGCTCGCGGAGGGTGGTCGAAGACCTTGCCCACCGGGTCCAGCTTCGCGAGCTGGATTAGACCTTCCGAGATTCGCCTCGCTATGGCGGGGTCAAGCTCGGAGTTGCTTCAGATCTGCGGCCCGTACGGCAGTTCGAGCTGGTCGCCCCCGACGATCGCCCTCGGGGCGACCTCGGCGATCCATTCGAGGTGGGGCGCCAGGAGCTCCACCTCGCGCAGTTTCTCCAGCGCCGGCGAGAGCCGCACCGGGCGCCCGGCCCGGACGCTGTGGGCGTCGCTGCTGAGAACGTGGACGAGGCCGCGCTCAGCCATCGCCAGCATCCCCGCCGCCATCTGCTCGCGGAGGAAGAAGTCGGCGGTCGCCTGGATCAGCGCCCCCTCTGCGACCAGCGCCGCCATCCGCTCGAACATGTCTGCCGAGAGGTGGCGCTCGGGATGGGCGATCAGGGCGCGGTAGCCGCGCTCGTGCAGGTACGCAAGCCGCCGCAGGAGGCTGTCGCCGAGCGGGCCCGGCGCCGGCTCGAGCAGGATCCAGTTGCCGCCTCCGAGCGCGACCCGCGCCAGCTCCTCCTCGCCCAGCCCCTCGACCGCGGTCTCGGCGACCTCGCCGCCCTGGAGGATCCGGACCGCCATCAGCTCCTGCTCCAGGCGCGCGTTCAGCCCCCGCACCCGCCCGGCCAGCTCCTCGATCCGCACGTCGTGGTCGTGGCGGATGTGGGGCGTCGCGCAGACGGCTTCGATCCCGTCCTCCTCGGCCTGGCGCGCCATCCCGACGCTGTCGTCGGCGTCACGGGCGCCGTCGTCGATCGCGTCGAGGATGTGGCAGTGCAGGTCGATCACCTCGCCCGGCAGGCTAACTACCCGTACGGCATCTCCAGAAGTGCAACGGACCCTTCAAGGTGCAACCGTGCGTTCAGGCAGAGGCCCGAGCGGGCACGCCTCTACGATGATCGGCAAGATCATGGCCCTGCTCGCGCCGGGCTTGCGCGGGTGGGACGGCTTCAACTCATGGACAAGAAAACGACCCGCAGAGGGAATTACGAGTCTGGCTCCGACTACGTGCTGGAGTACGGCGAGCTCCGCTTCGCGTTCAACGAGGAGGATTTCGCCCAGCGCGTCGAGCAGGCGGCCGTGAAGCTGCGCTTCGTCAACCAGGGGCTCAGCGCCGAGGAGCTCGACGATCTCCTCGACCTCGCGGTCAGCGGCGAGATCGCCGAGCCCTCCTCCGCCCTCGGCGAGCACATCAACGAGAACTGGGAGGAGCTGGTCGGCCCCTCGAACCGCAGCCTCGTCCACTGGATCCGCCGCCTCGTCTTCCGCGGCGCCTGGCTCGACCAGCGGGTCAAGGAGGGCGAGCTCGACGTCGTCTTCGACGAGCGCACACAGACTTTCGGCTACGTCCAGCCGGACCGCAGCGACGAGCTGATCGAGCTCAGCAAAGAGCCGAGCTGGCGGCGAATCGCGTATAGACGCTGAGCCCGTCCGACGTTGACCTCGCTATTGCGAGGCGAAGTTCGGAGTCAGTCGGACTCAGGACGCTCCAAGGCGGCTACTACCGTGAGCGATCCCCCACCGGCCGAGCCTTGGGTGCGGCCGGCGTCGAAGAACTCCTTGGCGGCCTCGGCGTCGCCGTAGGCCGCGCCGAGGCGGGTGAGGGAGTCGACGAGGAGGATCACGTCTTCGCCTTTTCCGGCGCGGGCGGCGGCTTGGGCCAAAGCGTCGCTGGCGTGGCGCGGCTGTCCGGCGGAGACGATCTCCGCCTGCGGGGCCTCCCGCTTCCAGTCGGCCAGTTCCTCCGGGGTAGGATCGATCAGCAGGGCGACTGGGTCCGGGCCCTTCGATTCGGCGGAGAGATCGGCGGCGACGCTGCGCAGCAGCGCGGTGCAGCCCTCGCGGGTCTCGGCGAAGACGAGCGCCTGGCGTCCCGCCTCGGGCGGCAGCAGCAGGGTCTGCAGGGTCACGCCCTGCTTGCGGCGGCCGAAGCGGCGACGGCGACGGCGCCGCGGCCGAGGCGCCTCGGCGGCTGCGGCGGCCGCGACAGGGGCCGAGGGCCCCTCCTTCGCAGCGGGTTCCGGCGCGGGTTCACGCTCCGGCGCTTTCTCCGGGCGCTCGCGAGGCTCACGCTCGGAGCGTTCGCGCGGCGCCCGCGTCCCGCCGCTCCGGCGGCGGCGCGGGCGCTCCTGGCGCTCGGAGCGCTCCTCCGTCCGCTCTTCGCCGCCGTCGGCGCCGCCCTCGGCGAGCCGGTCGACCAGCTCGCCCTTGGTCAGCAGCCGGTATTTCTCGATGCCGGCTTCGGAGGCCAGCAGGTGCAGGTCCGACAGGTGCTTCTTCTCGAGCTCGGTCTTGGTCATCGCGCGGCAGGTTATTCGACCGGGGGGCTCGACCGCGTCAGCCGACCCGGCCGGCCGAGGCGGCGGGGTCGACTCCCTCCCGCGCCGCGACCTCGAGCCAGGCCTCGGCCTCGCGTGAGCGGCGCCGGCGCGACCAGCCGAGCTCCGCCCCGAGCACGTCGGCGACCGGCCGCACCGCCTTCGCCGAGCGCAGCTCCGGCGCCGCCAGGATTCCCAGGCGGGTGCGCCGCAGCAGCACGTCGGCGACGCTGCGCGCCTGCTCGGCCCGCGCCGCCAGCACGACCTCGGCCAGCAGGTCGGGGCGGCCGGGAACGATCGGCCGTGCCAGCTTCGGGTTCTCGCGGGCTAGCGCGAGCACCTTGCGAGCCGCGTGGCCGTAGCGGAAGGCCAGCTGCTCGGTCGCCTCGTCCCCCACCCCACCGGGTGCCTCCAGGTCCCCAGGGCGCGCCGGCATCCCCAGCGGGATCTCGTCGGTGTGGCAGGGCGCCTCGCGGCCGCCGCGCTCGACCAGGCGGTCGACCGTCTGCTTCGCCATCCGCCGCCAGGTCGTGAGCTTGCCGCCGGTGATCGTCAGCATTCCCGAGCTGGTCTCGTAGAGCTCGGCTTTGCGGGAGATGTCGACCGACTTGCGCGGGTCGCCGGTGGAGATCAGCGGCCGCACCCCCGCGTATGCGCCGACCAGGTCGGACTCGGCGATCGAGGTGCCGAAGAACTCGTTCACGGCGTCGAGCAGGTAGACGATGTCGTCCGCCGCCGGTCGCGGGTGGGCGGTGTCGCCGTCGAAGTCGTTGTCGGTGGTGCCGACGAGGGTGCGCCCGTACCAGGGCAGAGAGAAGATCATCCGCCCCTCGCCTGCCGGGACGATGCAGGCGGCCTTGCCCATCGGCAGGTCGGCCCCGTCGATCAGCAGGTGGGTGCCGCGGCTGGGGGCGATCCGCGGCACGTCCTCCTCCCCGAGCAGCTCCTCGGGGCGGATCCCGTCGGCGAAGACGCCGGTGGCGTTGACGACGTGGCCGGCGCCGACCTCCATCCGCTCGCCCGACTCCTCCTCGACGAAGGCGACGCCGCTCGCCTTGCCGTTCGCCGAGAGGACCTCGGTCACCTCGGCGCCGTTCAGCGCCACCGCGCCGAAGCGCTCCGCCTCGCCGAGGACGGTGAGGACGAGGCGGACGTCGTCGGTCTGGCAGTCGTAGAAGAGGTAGGCGTCCTTCGGCTCGCGCGGCGCCAGCGCCGGCACCAGGTCGAGCACCTCGTCGCCGTCGATCGTGCGGTGGCGGTCGGGCGACCAGTAGCTGTCGTCCTCCTCGTCGCGCTCGCGGGCGGCGCGGCGGTCGCGACGGCTGCGGCCGGCGCGCGTGGTCGCCATCACGTCGTACATGTTCAGCCCGAGGCCGAGTTTGCGGTCGCGGCGCTCCTCGCCGAGGGCGGGAACGAGGAACGGGGTCGGGTAGACGAGGTGCGGCGCCAGCCGGACCATCAGCTGCCGCTCGAGGAGGGCCTCGCGGACGAGGCCGAGGTCGAAGTTCTGCAGGTAGCGCAGGCCCCCGTGGACCATCTTCGAGGAGCGGCTGGAGGTGCCGACCGCGTAGTCGCCGCGCTCCAGCAGGGCGACCGAATAGCCGCGCGAGGCGGCGTCGAGGGCGACCCCGGCGCCGGTGATGCCGCCGCCGATCACCACCACCTCGAAGTGCCTGCCGGCGATCTCCTCGATGGCGCGGGCGCGGGTCAGCATCAAGAACCCCGCCGACGGGACGATTTCCGTCTATATAGGCCCCTTTTCGTCCCGTCGGCACTCATCAGTCGAGGTAGGTCGTGGTCTGGTCGGCGCCGGGACGCTCGGGGGCCGGCTTGTCCTGGCGCGGATGGCCGAGGTGCAGGAGCCCGACGAAGCGCTCCTCTTCGCCGAGGCCGACGGCGGCGCGGCCCTCGGCGCTGCGGAGGATGCCCGGAGTCCGCCAGTACCCGGCCAGGCCGCGGGCGTGGGCGGCCAGCAGGACGATGTAGGAGGCGGCGACGGTGGCGTGCAGGTCCTCTTCCTCTTCGACCGGGTCGCCGCTGAGGACGCAGGAGACGACGATCAGCGTCGGCGCCCGGTCGAGCTTGGCCGCCCCCTCCGGGCCGGCGACCGCCTTCAGCCGCCCCAGCGTCTCCCGCCCGATCACCCGGAAGCGCCAGGGCACAGTGAGATTGTGATTCGGCGCCCAGGAAGCGAGCTCCAGCAGCTCATCGATCCGCTCGCGCGACAGCGCCTCCGGGGCGAACGCCTTGTGCGTGCGCCGGGTGCGGATCGCGGTCTCGACGTCCATGCGCCGAGGGTATAGCTAGAAGACGTGCAACCCGATGAGCGTGAGCGTGCTCGTCGCGTTGATCCCGACTAGGACGAAGAATCCGTGGATCATCGTCTGGCGGAGGTCCCGAATATCTACGTCCATCCTGTCCAAACGCTTGTCGACCTGGTCAAACCGCTTGTCGACTTCGTCGAAGCGATGATTGACGCTCGCTTTGAACTCGTCAAGGCGCTCGTCGGTCCAGGTCTCTCTCGGGGTCATCACCACCACGAGCATAGCGTAACTGATTGTCTGTCACGAAACACGCGATGAACGAAAAATTTGCGTGCCAACTTCGTGCCGATTCAGTGACTTACAGGCCGTAGCGCCAGTGCATCCAGCCCCTGCGGGCCGCCAGGCCGAGGCCGAAGAGGACGCAGCCGACGAGGAGACCGAGGACGATCGCGCCGGCGGTGCTGCTCGACCCTTCGGTCGGTTCGGAGGCCGGTTCTCCGGATGCCTCGCTCGGCAGCGGGGTTTCCGGGGCGGGAGCTGGGGTGATGGCTTCCTGGGGGAGCTGACCTCCGCCAGCTATGCCCGGGGGCTTCACGCCCTGCCCTCCGTCGCCGGAGGGCGCCGAACCTCCCGTCGCGCCGCTTCCACCTTCTTCGACCTGTTCGAGGAATTCCAGCGGGGTCTGGCCGGAGCTCGGCGGCGGGGTGCCGGTGGACGGAACGCTCGACGGCGGGACGCTCGACGGCGGGACGCTCGACGGCAGGACCCCCCCGCTGGACGCGGAGGGGGTGCCGTGGCTGTCCGGGTTACTCGACGGTTTTGGCTGGCGCGGCGGCGCCGAGATCGGCAGGTGGGCGCCGGCGAGGGGGACGAGGACGTCGGCGGTCACCCAGACCGGGGAGGCTTCCTGCCCCGGCGCCTGGAGGAAGTGGCCGTCGCTGGCCTGCAGGTCGCGCAGGTAGGCGAGCGAGCTCTTGCCCGAGCCGAAGTCCGCCGGGTCCTTGCCTGCCGCCAGCAGCCCCTCGCAGGCCCAGGCAGTCGCCTGGGCGTTGGCTTCGAGGTTGTTGCCGGGCGCGAAGCCGCCGTTGCGCCGCTTCGCCTCGCGCAGGTAGCCGAGCGCGCGTTCGCTGGCCTCCGACCCCGGCGCCAGCACCTGCAGGGCGGCGCCGGTGATCTCGGAGGTGCTGGGGTCGCCGGGTTCGTTCCCCCAGCCGCCGTCCTTGCCCTGCACCTTGCGCAGCCAGTCGACGGTCGCCGCAGTCGCGTCGTTCGCACCCGCCGCCCGCAGCGCCAGCACCGCGTAGGCGCTGGTCGCCGGCCAGCCCTGGTAGGAGCCGTCCTGCCGCCGCTGCGCGAGCAGGCGGGCGACGAGGTTTTCGCCGGCGAACTGGCGGGGGTCGGCTCCGGCGACCTCCAGGGCGAGGATCGTGCGGGCGACGTCGCCGGCGTCCTTGATTTCGTCCGCGTGGGAGCGGAGGAAATCGACGGGCGTCTTGCCGTCCTTTGCCACGTCGAGGGGATTACGTCCCGCGGCGGCGAGGGCCAGCATCACCCAGGAGGTGATTTCGGCGCCGGGTTCGCGGCTGCTGTCGGCGGCGAAGCCGCCGCTCGGGCGCTGCTGCGCTTCGAGCCAGTGCAGGGCGCGACCGACGGAAGCGGCTTCTCCGGCCGCGTCCGCGTGGGCGGTCGGCGCGGAGACCCCGGCAAGGAGGACGAGGAGCAGCGCCGCGACGCCGCCGCTGCGCAGGGCGCCGCCGAAGCCGCGACCGGGGTCCCTCGGAGTCTCCGTCGGGGAGCACCGCTGCCATTCGAAACGCTCCCGGAAGCGGACGAGCATCCGCACCATCGCCGGCCCGGCGACCAGCGCGAAGACGACGTTGCCGGTGAAGTGGGCGACTTCGAACGGCACCGCGCGCCCCTCGAGCAGCCAGAACTGCTTCCACGACAGGTCTGCCCCGTAGGTCGCCATCAAAGAGAAGTTCAGCAGAGCCCCGTACAAAACGGCTGCAAACCCGCAGATGGCGGCGAGGCCGAAGCGGCCCGCGTTGCGCGTGCCGAGGGCGAGCAGCGCCCCGACGATCCCGCAGAGGCCCCATCCCGCCATCTGCCACGGCGTCCACGGTCCCTGGCCGAACCAGAAGTTGGAGACCAGCGCGGCGAGGGCGCCGACGGCGAAGCCCGGGGCGCCGCCGAGGGCGTAACCGGCGAAGACGACGATGTCGGTGGTCGGCTTGACGTTGGGGAAGGCGGCGAAGGCGATGCGGCCGGCGATCGCCAGCGCCGCGAGGGCCGCCACCAGGGCGACCACCTGGGACGGCGGCCGCGAGCGCTCGTACCAGGCGAAGCCGCCGAGGAGGACGAGGCCGAGGATGACGAAGCTCGTCAGCTGCCAGCTCATCCCAGCGCCTCCTTCAGGACAGCCGCGCCCTGCTCGGGCGTGACGACCCCCGGCAGGTCGAGCACCCGCGCGACCTCGGTCGCGAAGTACCAGCCGCCCGAGAGGATCTCCTCCATCGGCCCGTCGGCGATGACGACGCCTTCGCCCAAGAGGACCACGCGCTCGGCGCAGGCGGCGGCGAACTCGACGTCATGGGTTGCGACGACGACCGCTGCGGGGCCTGTCGACTTAGTTACCTCATGGGTAACTAAGTCGACATCCTCCGCAAGGGCGCCAATCAGCGCGACGAGTTCCTCCTTGCGCGCGCGGTCCATCCCACGGGTGGGCTCGTCGAGAGCGACGAGGCTCGGGAGCTGCTCGCCGCTCATTCGGCCCGCCAACGCGATCGCCAGCGCCAAGCGCTGTCGCTCGCCGCCCGAGAGGTCGCGTGGATCGGCGTCGACCGCGTGCTCGAGGCCGACCATTCGCAACGCCGCCATCCCCTCCTCCCCGGGCAGCTCATCACCGGCCCGCTCGCGGACGAGGTAGTCACTCGGATTCTGGGTGAGGAGAGCGATCGACTCGGCCTCGATCTTCCCCGCGACCGGCTCATGCAACCCCGCTGCGGCGCGCAACAGCGTCGACTTACCCGCGCCGTTACGTCCCATCAAGGCGACTCGTTCGCCCGGCCTCACCTCGAGGTCGATGCCGCGCAGCACGTCGCGCTGCTCGTCCCCGCGGTCGAGCTCGACCCAAAGGTCGTTCGACTTCAAGACCGCGTCGGCAGGACGGGGATCGCGCATCCTCCTCACCAAGCGAGTCGGAGGGTGCGCGATCCCCGTCCTCCGCAGCGTCTGTCGTGCATCGCGGACGCCCACAGGCAGCGGCTCTATCTCGGCGAGCGAGAAGAGCCGCGCGGCGGGGGTCGAGAGGGCAGCATCGCTCTCATGCGACCACGCCAAAAAATCCGCGGGCGACCCGTCAAAGGCAACGCCGCCCTTCTCCATCGCCACCACCCGGTCCGCCGCCGCCAGGCACCGCTCCAGCCGGTGTTCGGCGAGCAGGACCGCCACCCCCCACTCCTCGTTGAGGCGCCGCAGCAGCCAGATCAGCTCGTCGCCCGCGACCGGGTCGAGCTGGGAGGTCGGCTCGTCGAGGAGGATCAGGCGCGGGCGGGTGACGAGGGCGGCGGCGAGGGCGACGCGCTGCAGCTCCCCTCCGGAGAGGGTGTCGACGGCGCGGTCCAGAAGGTGCGGGATCGCCAGCGCCAGCGCCACCTCCTCGACGGCGCGGGCGCGGGCGGCAGGCGCTTCGCCGCGCATCTCCAGCGGCAGCTCGATCTCGGCGGCCACGGTGGTCGAGACGACCTGCGTCTCCGGATCCTGGGCGAGGTATCCGACGGCGGCGGCGAGATCGGCCGGGCCGGCCCCGAGCGCGTCGATCCCGGCTACGCGCACCTCGCCTTCGACCTCGCCCCCGTGAAAGTGGGGCACCAGCCCGCAGGCGGCTTTCAGCAGCGTCGACTTCCCAGAGGCGGAGCGGCCGGCGAGGAGCACGAACTCCCCCGGCGCCACCTCGAGCGAGACGCCCTCCAGCGCCCGCTTCGGGGCCGCGTCCTCGCCCTGCAGTCCCTGCGGATACGAGTAACTCAGACCCCCTACCACAAGCGCTGGCGCCGCCCCCCGCCTGATCGCCAGCTTAGACACGCGCCGCCGCCTCCTTCATCCGCTGACGGGACGATTTCGATCTATATAGGCCCGTTTTCGTCCCGTCGGCAGGCCTCTTGCGGCGTGCCGAACGCTTCAGGGGTGCGAGGCCGCTGAGGAGGACCACTGCCGCAACGGCAAAGGTGGCGGGGCCGAGGCCGATCGTGATCGCCGGGTAGGCCTGGAAGTCGTCGGCCCCCAGGAGCTTGCCGGCGATCGCGGTGAAGAGGACGGCTGCGGCGGCGGCGTAGAAGCGCCGGTCGTAGCGGGAACGGGAGCGGCGGTTGCGGGCGCGGGGAGCGTCGAGGCTGTAGCCGCGCAGCTCGAGGGTGGCGGCGACGTCGACGGCCCGGTCGAGGGACCCGGCGAGCAGGCGGCGCGCCAGCGGCCCCTTGCCGACTGGGGCGGCGCCGGGGCCGCGCAGGGTGGCCGCATCGCGCAGCCGGGCGGCGTCGGCGGCGGCGACCGGGACCAGGCGCGAGACCAGCGTCGCGGTGAGCGCCGAGCGCCCCGCGATCGGGCGCATTGCCCGCAGGACGCGATCCGGGTCCACGCAGGCGGAGTAGACGGCGAAAGCGACGATCGTCGCCGCCGCGATGAGGCCGTAGGAGACGCCGGCGACGACCGCCTCGAGGGTGACGTCGACCCGCCCCAGCAGCGGCCAGTGGCCCAGCCGCGCCACCACGGTCTCCCCCCGGCTCGTGACCAGGGCGTTGACCACGGTCACGAGCAGGAACAGCGAAAGCCCCATCCGCAATCCCGACCGCACGGCGAGGCTCGCGCCGGCGAGGGCACCGGCCAGCGCCGCCGCGACGCCGGCGGCAAGCAGGATCAGCGGGTTGAGGTAGAGGAAGGCGACGGCGACAATCGCGCCGAGGTAGGCGACGGCGGCACCCGGCGAGGCATCCTGCAGCGGGCCCCGCTGCGGCTTGTAAGCGAACGACGACCTCATCGCCCCGCTTCCGGCAGCGGCATCTCGTGTCCGTGTTCGATCGCCACCGCGTAATGGTCGCGCAGGTGCTGCTCGTCCATTGCGCCTGCGGCTGCTCGCACCGCCGCCGCCGTCCCGCCGGTGACCAGCCATACCGGCGGCCCGCCGTAGCGGCTCGTCGCTGCGACGAGGCCTGCGTGTGGGCCGAGGGTGCGCGCCTCGTTCCCGGCTTCGTCCAACGCCACGAGATCATTTCCCTTGAAGTCCGCGTAGATCCCGCTTTCCGCAGGGCCGTCTTCCACCAACCGTGCCGCCGGATCCTGCCGCAGGCGGTCCCAAGGCCCGACGAGAACGCGGATCGCGCTCTTGGCCGAGCCCGGCGCAAGCGCCGCCCCTTCGCGTTCCAGCGCCGCCAGCACCTGGGCGCAAGCGGCACCCCAAGCAGCTCGTGGTTCCTTTGTCCGGTATAGCCGGACAAAGGAACCACGCTTTGCGTTCGCGCAATCGACCACGACCGGGTAGTGCTTCCCCGCCACCCCGTCGACGAACGGCGCGGGCCAGGAGCCGACCACCGCGGGGACGTGGTTCGTCGCCGACCAGTCGCGGTAGTCCCACCAGACGCGCTCGCCGCCCTTCAGGTCGACTTCGGCGGCGCCGACGGGGGACTCGACTCCGTCGACGAAGAAGAACCAGTCGTAGGGATCGCCGCCGTGTTCGCCCTCGGCGGTGCCGTCGATCGAGTGGACGAAGCCGCCGCCGTAGCGGGTCTCGACCTCGGCGTTCGCTTCGGTCGCCCGCATCACCGTGTCGGATTCCTTCGCCTGCAGCGAGCGCTGCAGCACCGGCTCACGACCGAATTCACGCGTCACCGTCAGCTCGACCGAGCCGACGTCGACGCCGGGGCCGAGGCCGCAGCCGGCGGCCGCGAGCGCTGCTCCGAGCAGCGCGATCGCAGCCGCCGTGCCACGGCGAGGGGTCATCTCGGGTCGCGCCCCGTCACTTCGGGCACTTGCGGCCGATGCAGACCGGCTCGCGGGCCGAGGGGATCTCCCCCGCCCCGGTCGCCATCAGCTGCGCCGGCTTGTTCAGCGTCACCATCGTGCGGCCGTCGGCGCCGGTCGGCGCGCTCGCGCCCGTGACCTTCACGCCGGCCGCCGGCTTGCTCTTCCCCTTTTCGTCGTAGGACAGGACACGCACCGGGAACGGCACGCCGGCCCTGGCGGTGCCCGGCCCGCTCAGCACCAGCTCTTCGGGGTACTTGTAGCTCGGCGCTTCGGTCTTGACCAGCGCGTAGAGCACTTCGTCGCCCGAGTGGATCTTCGCGACGTCGCCGCCCACCGAAAGCGACCTGTGGTTGACCTTCAGGTACCAGGACGAGCTGCCCTTGGCGACGCTCCGCCCGACCCCGCAGAGCGCCAGGCCGAAGTCGAAGCTGTCGCTGATCGAGAGCGGGCTCAGCGCCGGGGTCGACTTGGAGGCGCGGGCGAGCAGGCCCATCGCGGTGTTGCCCTTGATCGTGACCGGGTTGCCGCTGCCGCCGGAGCCCTTGCCGAAGCATTCGGCCTTGGGGTCGGTCTTGACCGTGGTGGTCGCGGTCGCGACCGGCTTTTCGGCGAGCACTTTGCCGCCGCTGCCGACGACGCGCAGCTCGGCCTTGAAGCCGGCGGCCGTAGCGCCCGCGGCCAGGGCCATGGAGAGAGTGATGGCCAGCGCGCACGCAGCGGCAAGCCGGGACGGGGTGATTCTTGGCATTTACGCCACCCTTTCCTCGAGGGTTGATTTGGCTGGGCCGGGGACAGGTCTCCTGGCTTCCGGGATCAGGGAGGACGCGCCTTCCCGGAGGCTCGGTGTCGCCTCCAGTGGCTGACGCCCCAAGGGCGCCCGCGAACTCCTCCACCCGGTCACAGTGGCGGGACCACGCCGGACTCACACCGGACTTCCCTTGACCACCGACCGATATGTACGCCCCGAGTCTATCCCGGCGGGGCGTGTCTGAGCACAGCCCCCTATAGGAGGGCAGGAAGTCAGACACGTCGGGGTGCGGCGTCAACGTATGGGCCAATGGCG
>DASTAR010000023.1:0-29455 GCA_035712505.1 Solirubrobacterales bacterium | reverse complement strand
CTCTTCTCGCTCACCGGCGCCGCGGTGACCAACGACGTCAGTCGCACCATCGTCGTTGTCCTCTGGGTGGCGACGAGCTTCCTCTACGGCATCTCGATCCAGCGCCTCAGCGGCCGGTTGTGGCTTGGCGCGGCGGGAATGTGCGGCGCCTTCTCCACCCTCTACGTGCTCGCCAACGAGCCGATGCACCCGCAGGTCCTCTGCGTCGCCCTGCTCGGCGGCCTCACCCTGCTGGCCGTGTCGGGGCCCGGCCGCAGGCCGCGCCTGGCCGGAGGGACGGCCGGGGCCCTGATTGCCGCGCTCGCCCTCACCAAGCTCAACCTCGGCGTCTACGCGGCAGCGGCCGTCGTCCTCGCCGCGGCCCTGACGTTCGAGCCGCTGCGCTCGCGGTCCTGGGTCCGCTGGCCGGTGGCGGCGATCGTCGTCGCCCTGCCCGTCTTCGTCCTCTTCCGCGACCTCGACACCGAATGGGCGCGGAATCTCGCGGCGGTGGAGATCATCTCGATGGCGGCGATCGTCGTCGTCAGCCTCCGTCCTCGCTGGAAGGTCGTCGACGAGGGCCTCGGCCGCTGGCTCGTCGCCGGCGCCGCCGGGTTCGTCGTCGCCTTCGTCGCGATCCTCGTCGCGATCATGGTCACCGGCTCCACGCTTTCCGACGTCTACGGAGGGATGGTGACCGAGGCGCTGCGGGTGCGCGAAGTGAACCCCGGGGCCTTTCCCATGGCGAACCAGGTGGTCGACTGGGGGATCGCCTCGTTCGCTCTGGCGGCCCTCTGCGCGTGGCTGCGGCCGAGGCAGCCGGGGCTGCCTGCCTGGTGGAGCGGTGCGCTGCGGATCGTCGCCGGCCTGGTGATCCTGCTCGGCGTCGCCAACGTCCACCCGCTGGCCCTCTCCCCGTCGCCGCAGAACACGATCTCGCTGCCGATGGTGCTGGTGTGGGTAGCGGCGTTCGCCCCGGCGGCCTCGGTCGAGACGCAGTTCAAGGCCTTCCTGCGGATCTTCCTGCCGGCGCTGGCGGTGGCGCAGGGGCTGGGGGTCTACCCGGTGCCCGGCAGTCAGATCGGGATCGCCGCGCTCAGCTTCGTCGCGGTGGGAGCTCTCTGCATCTCCGACGGGCTCGACGTGCTGCGGGCCTGGAGCGCCGAGCGGGGGCGCCTCGAGCTGGAGCGGATCGGGATCGTGGCGACCGTGGCGCTGTTCGCCCTCACCGCGATCATGGCCCTCAACGTGGTGGTCCGGCCCGGGATCAACTCGGCCGCCACTTACAAGAACCAGCCGTCGCTGGGGCTGCCCGGCGGCACCGACCTGCACCTCGCCGAAGACCAGGTGCAGGCCTACCAGGCGATGGTCGCCGACCTGCACCGCTACGGCTGCAGCGACTTCATCGGCTACCCCAACATCAACAGCCTCTACATCTGGTCGGAAATCGAACCGCCGCCCCCGGCCGCCCCCGGGGTCTGGCACCTGGCCCTCACCGACAAGCCCCAGCAGCGGATCGTCAACGAGCTGCGGGCCTCGAAGAAGCCCTGCGTGGTGCGCAGCGAAAACCGGGCGGCGCTGTGGCTCGGAGGGCGCGAAGTTCCGCAGCGGCCGCTGGTGCGCTACATCTTCAGCGACTTCCGTCCGGTGCAGACGGTCGGCGAATTCGAATTCATGCTGCCGAAGCCGAGCGCGACCGACTAAATCCCTCCTAGCCCGCAGGGACCGGACGGCAGTCGACCTTGCCGACCTCGCTGCCGGCGACCGCCACCGCCGCCGCGTACCCGGGGGCGACGTCGAGGGAGCGCACCGCTACCGACCCCCCGGCGGCAGGCGTCACCCCCAACCCGCTGCCCAGGCACTTGAGCCGCGCCTCGTGGCGGGTCCAGGCGGCGTAGAAGGTCGCGGGCCGCTTCGGGCGGACCCTCTCGACGTCGATCCCCACCTCGCGCCCGGCCACCGCCACCAGCGCCAGGCCCTGCGAGTGGCTGAGGTTGAACTGCGGCCCCGCGCCGCCCGCCAGCCGCGGCTTGCCGCCGTCGGCGATTTCGAGCCCGACCGCGGCGGGCGCCACTTCCAGGTACTCGCCGAGGACGCGGCGCAGGGCCCAGCGAGAGGCGACCCAGCGGCTCGCCGCCTGCTCGCTCAGGAACCGGCCCGCCCGCTCGCGCTCCTCCGGGGGGAGCTCGGCCACTGCCGGCCAACCCGTATCGTCCAGAGCGGCGCGCCAGATGTGGACCCCGTCGATCACCCGAACGCAATTGATAGCGTCGCTCCCCCTTGACTCGCCTCCTGATCACCGGCGGCGCGGGATTCGTCGGCTCCAACCTCGCCGTCTCCCTGGCCTCCAGGCATCCCGACTGGGAGGTCCTCGTGCTCGACAACCTCTACCGGCGCGGCTCGGAACTGAACCTGCCGCGACTGCAGGAGGCGGGGGTGCAGTTCGTCAAGGGGGACGTTCGCGAGCCCGACGACCTAGCCGCGCTGCCGGGGCTGACGGCGCTGATCGAGTGCTCGGCCGAGCCCTCGGTGATGAGCGGGGTGGACGGCGATACCGGCTATCTCGTCCACACCAACCTCACCGGCGCTTACAACTGCCTGGAGCTGGCGCGGCGCGACGGTGCCTTCGTGGTCTTCCTCTCGACCAGTCGCGTCTACCCGGTCGCGCCGCAGGTGGGGCTGCGCCTCGAGGAGACCGAGACCCGGTTCGAGATCGCCGCCGAGCAGGAGGTGCGGGGAGTGGGGCCGAAGGGCGTCGCCGAGGACTTCCCCCTGGAGGGGGCGCGGACGCTGTACGGCGCGACGAAGCTCGCCGCCGAGATGCTGATCGAGGAGTACCGCGGGAGCCTCGGCGTCCCCGCGGTGATCGACCGCTGCGGCGTCATCGCCGGCCCCTGGCAGATGGGCAAGGTCGACCAGGGGGTCTTCACCCACTGGATGCTCGCCCACCACTTCCGCAACCCGCTCAGCTACATCGGGTTCGGGGGGCATGGCAAGCAGGTGCGGGATCTCCTCCACGTCGAGGACCTGGTCGACCTGGTCGAGCGCCAGCTGCTCGATCCCGGATCGTGGGACGGGCGCACGGTGAACGTGGGCGGCGGCCGCGAGTGCAGCCTCTCGCTACGGGAGACGACGGCGATCTGCCAGGAGCTGACGGGGAACGAGGTGCCGATCGCGCCGGTTGAGGAGACGCGCCAGGGCGACGTCCCGATATACCTCTCTGACTGCACGAGGCTCTTCGGCCTGGACGAGTGGCGCCCGCGGCGCGTCGCCGAGCAGGTGCTGGGCGACATCCACGAGTGGATCGCCGCCGACGAGGAGCGGATCGCCCAGGCCCTGGAAATCGACATCCGAACTGGAAGGAGCAACTGAACGCAATGCCGGTCGCGATCATCACTGGTGCCGGGGGCCTGATCGGCTCGGAGGCGGTCGACTTCTTCGTCGGCGAGGGCTTCGACGTGGTCGGGATCGAGAACGACATGCGGGCGCGCTTCTTCGGCCCGGAGTCCTCGACCTCGCACGTGACCCGGCGCCTCGTCGATGCCTACCCGACCCAGTTCCGCTGGGAGAACGCCGACATCCGCGACGCCGGCGAGATCGACCGCATCTTCCGGGAGCAGGCCGGCAAGATCGAGCTCGTCGTCCACACCGCGGCCCAGCCCTCCCACGACTGGGCGGCGAGCGAGCCGCAGACCGACTTCGGCGTCAACGCCAACGGCACCCTCAACCTGCTCGAGGCGGCCCGCGCCCACTGTCCCGACGCGCCCTTCGTCTTCTGCTCGACCAACAAGGTCTACGGCGACACGCCGAACCGCCTGCCGCTGCAGAGCCTGGAGAAGCGGCTGGAGCTGCCGGAGGACCACCCCTACTACAAGGGCATCGACACCTCGATGTCGATCGACTCCTCGACCCACTCGCTGTTCGGCGTCTCCAAGGCGGCCGCCGACCTGCTGGTGCAGGAGTACGGGCGCTACTTCGAGATGCCCACCGTCGCCTTCCGCGGCGGCTGCCTGACCGGCCCCCAGCACGCCGGGGCCAAGCTGCACGGCTTCCTCGCCTACCTGATGAAGTGCGTAGCGACGGGTACCCCCTACACCGTCTTCGGCTACGAAGGCAAGCAGGTCCGCGACAACATCCACAGCGCCGACCTGATCGCCGCCTTCGACGCATTCCGCAGGGCGCCGCGCCCTGCGGCCGTCTACAACATCGGCGGCGGCCGCTTCTCCAACTGCTCGATGCTGGAGGCGATCGACGCCTGCGAGCGGATCGCCGGCCGCGAGCTGCAGTGGGAGATGGGCGAGGAGCCGCGGATCGGCGACCACCGCTGGTGGATCTCCGACCTCGAGCCCTTCCAGGCCGACTATCCGGACTTCCAGCTGCGCTACGGGATCGAGGAGATCCTCCAGGAGATGTACGAGCAGAACGTAGAGCGCTGGACCGCCGCGCCGGCATGAGCGTGCCGGCCTAGAAGAGGTTGCTGCCAACGATGGCGGCGAGCACTACGAAGAAGCCGGCGAGCAGTCTGCCGTTCAAAGCATCGAAGCGGGAGTTCAAGCCGTTGATCTCGCTCCGCAGTTCGCGGATGTCCGCGTCCACTCGAGCGAAGCCTTCGCGCATCTCGGCTTTCGTCTCGGCAAATCCTTTGTCCACCTTCGCGTTGAGGTCGTCGAGGCGCTCGTCGGTCCACTTCTCTCTGGGCGTCATCACCACCACGATCCTATCGTAATGTTTTAGCTGTAACAGGAAGCGCGCAGAAAGTAAAAATTGCTGCGCCACTTCGTGGAGATTCAGTGACTTTCGATAGCGTCGCCGCCTCATGGCGGACGGGATGAAGCTCTCGGTGGTGATGCCGGCCCAGAACGAGGAGGGGTCGGTCGGCAGGACGGTCGCAGGCGTCGTCGAGGTGCTCGAGCGCGAGGGGATCGACTACGAGGTCGTGGTCGTCAACGACGACTCCGAAGACTCGACCGAAGCGGTCGTTGCGGCGATGGGGGAGGAGAACCCGCGGGTCCGCGTTCACCGCTCCCACAACGAACGCGGCTTCGGCAACGCGATCCGCGCCGGCCTCGACGTCTTCAGCGGCGACGCGGTGGCGATCGTGATGGCCGACGCCTCCGACGATCCGGAGGACCTCGTCCGCTACCACCAGCTGCTCGAGGAAGGCTACGACTGCGCCTTCGGCTCCCGCTTCGTCGCCGGCGCCAAGGTCCACGACTACCCGCGGGTCAAGTACGTCGTCAACCGGCTCGCCAACCAGTTCATCCGCATCCTCTTCCGCCACCGCTACAACGACACGACCAACGCCTTCAAGGCCTACCGCCGCGAGGTCATCGAGACGATCCAGCCGCTGCTCTCCAAGCACTTCAACCTGACCGTCGAGATGCCGCTGAAGGCGATCGTCCGCGGGCACACCTATGCGGTGATCCCGACCGACTGGACCAACCGCACCAGCGGCGTCGCCAAGCTGGCGATGAAGGAGATGGGCAGTCGCTACCTCTTCATCGTCCTCTACGTCTGGCTGGAGATGACCCTCAGCCGCGGCGACTACCGTCTAAGGGAGCGAGGACAGCGCAGTCCTTAAAAGGCATTGACGCCGATCAGGGTCGCGATCAGGCCGATCAGGGCGGCGATGACCACGAATAGGCCGCCGTACAGAATCCGGTGCAACTCGCGGATGTCGGCGTGCATCCGAGCGAAGCCTTCGCGCATCTCAGCCCGGACGTCCTCGAAGCCCCTGTCGACCTTCGTGTTTAGGTCGTCGAGGCGCTCGTCGGTCCACTTCTCTCTGGGCGTCATCACCACCACGATCCTACCGTAATGTTTTAGCTGTAACAGAAGGCGCGCAGAAACGAAGGATTGCTGCACGGCTTTGCAAGGTTTCTGAAACTCGAGCGGGCCGAGCCGACTACCGGATCGGTTCGAGCCGCAGGCGCTGGCGGCGCCAGGTCGGCGCCGGGCGGCGCTTCGTCCAGGAGAAGTAGGCGGGGATGCGGGGCAGCCCGTAACGGAGGTTGGGGTTGCCGTAGGGATCGACCGCGGCGTCGGCCTCCCAGCGGTTCCGCAGCAGGTCGATCTCCCAGCCGCTGACCTCGGGGTCCCTGCTCGAGGACTCGAAGTGGTACATGACGAGGTCTGGGTCGTAGACGATCCGTTGCCCCTGGGCGTGGACCTTGAGGCAGAAGTCGACGTCGTTGAAGTTGACCGGGAAGGTCGTCGAGAGGCCGCCGACCTCTTCGAACGTGCTTTTCGGAGTGATCAGGCAGGCGGCGGTGACGCCGAGGCAGTTGCGGGCGATCAGGACCGCGTTGGCGTAGCCCCGGTAGTCGCCGTGGAAGCCGTAGTAGTAGTGACCCGGCAGGCCGCCGTCGAAGCCGATGCCGACGTGCTGCAGGCGGCCGTCGCTCCAGATCAGCCGCCCGCCGACGACCCCGACGCCGTCGAGGCCGGCGTACATCACCATCCGCTCGATCCAGTCGCTGGTGCGGACCTCGATGTCGTCGTTGAGCAGCAGCAGGTGCTCGCCTTCGCTGTGGAGGGCGCCGAGGTTGATCTTCTTCGAGAAGTTGAACTTGCCCTCGTAGGGAACGAGGCGGAGGCGCTCCCCCGCGAGCTCGCACAGCCGCTCGAGTACCTCGGGCGGGGTTGCTTCGCCGTAGACGCAGACGATCTCGAAGTTCTCGTATGAGGAGCGGGCGACGATGCTGCCCACGCAGTTCTCGACCAGGACGGTCTCCTCGAAGCGAACGTCACGGCTCTGCCCGGCGGTGGGGATGACGATGCTGACCAGGGGTTCGTGGTCCAGCCGGGGCTGCAGGTGCAGCACGCCGGGGTCCTCCGGGTCGCGCTCGACCTTCGCCGGCAGCCCGATCCGGTCGCAGTGCGCCTGCACGGCACGCTTGCCGGCTTCGAAGGCGTACGGTTTGGCCGCCTCGCCGCCGCCCGCGGCCGAGGTCTCGAGCATCCGCCAGTGGTAGAGGATGCGGGGCACGTGGACGACCTGCCGCGCGCGCTCGGTCACCTTCAGGACCAGGTCCCAGTCCTGGGAGCCCTCGAACTCGGGATCGAAGCCTCCGACGTCCTCGACCAGCTGCCGGCGCAGGACGCTGAGATGGCAGGTGTACATCTGCGTCCGCATCCGCTCCGGAGACCAGTCGGGCTTGAAGAAGACGCCGGAGTGCCAGCCGCGGCGGTCGATCTTGTCCTCGTCGGTGTAGACGTAGTCGGCTTCGGGGTTGGCGTCGATCGCCTCGGCGACGTGGGCGAGCGCGTCGGGATGGAGGGCGTCGTCGTGGTCGAGCAGGGCGACGAACTCGCCGCGGGCCATCGCCAGAGCGCGGTTGGAGGCGCCGACGATGCCTTCGTTGCGCTCGCTGTGCTCGACCCGGATCCGCGGGTCACGGACGGCCGCGGCGGTGAGGATCTCGCGAACGTGCGGCTGCTGGGAGGCGTCGTCGGCGAGGCAGAGCTCCCAGTCGCCGTAGCCCTGCCGCAGGACTGAGAGCAGCATCTTGCGCAGGACGTCGGCCGGCGTCTCGTAGACCGGAGTGATGATCGAGAAGCGGGGCACGGCGGCGGTCTCTCAGACCCGGCCGCGGAGCAGGCGCAGGAGCAGCCCGAAGAGGTAGCCGGCGCCCGGGACCTTCGCCGAGAGCTGGGCCTGCGCACTGGCGATCCGCGTCCTGCTGTCTTCGTGCATCGCCAGGCGACCGCGGGCAGCCCCCAGTTCGTGCTCCATCCCGATCAGCAGGTCGCGCAGGCGCAGGATCTCCTCCCGGCTGCGGGCCAGCTCCTCCCGCAGCTCCTGATTCTCATCGATCGTGGGCTCCTGCCGGAGGGGAGTGGGTGCGCTCGATTGCTCAGACACGCAGGCGCAGTCTAGCCCTGAGCGTCGCTCTTGACAGCGATGGGAAGCTGTCCGACTTATGCGGGCGCGCTGGCACTGGGCGATCCCGGCAGGGGTGATCCTCTGCCTGCTCGCCCCGATCCTCTTCACGGACCGGACCTTTGCCAGCGATTGGGGCAACCACTACTGGCTGATCTACATGCAGGGCCTCGACATCGAGGCCCTGAAGGAACCGAGCATCTACCTGCAGTCGACGCTCGGCGCGTTCTACCCCTACTTCGCCTTCTACGGCGGCACCTTCTACGCCGTCACCGGCCTGCTCACCGATCTCTTCGACGCCGAAATCGCGGTGATCCTGGCCTACCTGGGGGCGATGGGTGCCAGTTACCTGGGCTGGACCTGGATGGCGCGGATGGCGGGGGTGCGCGGCTGGCGGACGCAGCTCCCGGGCCTGATCGCGGCGACGGCGCCGCTCGCCGTCTCCAACCTCTACGGCCGCGGCGGGATCCCGGAGCTGATCGCCACCTCGATGCTGCCGCTGGTCGCCGCCGCGGGCATCAGCCTGGTGCGGGAGCCCCGCCTGCGCCTGCGCGACGCGGCCGCCTTCGTCTTCAGCCTCGTCTTCCTCACCGGCAGCCACGTCCTCTCCTGGGTCTGGGGGCTGACCGTGCTCGCGGTCCTCGCGCTGGTCCTGATCTCCTGCTACTGGCCGTTCGTCAGGGAGCGGGCGATGCGGCTGCTCGCGGTCGCCTGGCTCGGCGTGCTCGCGGCCTGCATCAACGCCTGGATGCTCGGCCCGACGATCCTCTTTCACGCGCGAACGCTCGAAAACCAGCCCGACCCTCTGAGCCAGACGGAGTTCACCGACCCGGAGAACCTCTTCCGGATCTTCCGCGACACCCCGGACCTCAATCCGATCATCCACGGCGACCTCAACACCGCCCTGCCGGTCCTGGCGCTGCTCTGGGCCGTGGTCGGGGGCGTCTTCGCCTGGCGCCTGGCCGGGCCCCGCAGCCGGGCGCTGGCGCTGGGCCTGGCTGCGGCGCTGGTGGCGCTGGTGGTGCTGATCCTCCACTCCTCGCTGATCTGGGACCTGCCGGAATTCCTCCAGTACATCCAGTTCCCCTACCGGCTCCTCACCTACGCCGACTTCTGCGTCGTCGGGATGGTCACGCTCGTCCTCGCCGGCCTGGAGCGGGGGTCGTCCGGCCCTGTCCGGCTGGCCGGAGTGGTCTCGCTGGCAGCAATCGCCCTCTTCAGCCTGGTCATCTCGGTGCAGCAGAGCTTCGAAGTCCGCTCCTGGCTCGGGGGTCGCAGCGAAGCCCTCGCCTCCCCGGTCCAGCCACCCCCGTCCTGGTACGCGTTCCTCCAGTTCGGGGACGGCGAGGGGCCGCTGATGCGGCCGACCCTGCCGCGGCCGCTGACCGTGCCGGTGGAAGAAGGCATCCGCGCCAGCTACCGGGTCGCCTATCCGCCGGGGCCGGCGGGAACGGCGCAGACGAACATCGCCACCGGCAGCTACCTGGTCGACGTCTCTGGAGCCGAGCCGGTCGGGCACAGCGAAGAGGGGCAGATGCTCGTCCGGCTGCCGGCCTCTCCCGACCGGCCGCGGGTGGTCGTGGTCAGCGCCGAGGACGGTCCGGCGGTGGTGGTGAGCCGCTGGATCAGCGTGCTCGCAGTGGCGCTCTCCGTCGTCGCCGTCGCGACCGTCCTGATCCGGCGGCGCCGCAGCCCGTAGGAGACTGCAATCGCAATGGAGGCGAACCTCGAACTTCTCTGGATGCTGGCCGAGCACCTCGTGCTGACCGGCCTCCCGGCCGTCGCCGCCGCCTTCTTCGCCGCCCGCCTCGGGGTCCGCAGCGTCCCCCTGCTGCTGGCGGTCGCCCTGGCGGCCTCGGGAGGGGTGGCGATCCTCTCCTTCTGGCTCTTCTACGCGGACCCGCTGATCGGGAAGAGCGGCGCCTGCTTCTTCGTCCTCGGCTCGGCCCTGCTCGCCGCCTGGTGCCTGCGGGAGGGGGTCGACCGGAGGCTGCTGGCCTCTCTGGCGACCCCCTTCGCCCTCTGGGCGCTGGCCAGCGCCTTCGTCCTCTTCCTGGGCTTCCTCCATGGCGGCACCGACCAGCCGATCGCCACCGCCGGGCTGCGCTTCACCCACCAGCTCCCGACCGACAACGACATCCCCCGCTACTTCGCCGACTACTTCTACGTCTACGGCCATCACGGGACCCCACCCCCCTTCGGCGACTGGCTCTCCAGCGACCGGCCGCCGCTGCAGGTGGGCTATGCTCTCTCCCAGCACCCCTTCGGCTGGGATCCGGGGCTCCACTACCAGGTGCTCGGGGTGATCGTCCAGCAGCTCTGGGTGCTCGGCATGTGGGCGCTCCTCTGCGCCGCCGGACTGCGCCCGAGCACCCGCGGCATCGTCGCCCTGGCGGCGATCGTCAGCGACGTCGCCATCGTCCACGGCTTCTTCGTCTGGCCGAAGCTGATCGCCGCCGCCTTCCTCCTGGCCGCGCTGGCCCTCGTGGTCTCGGAGGGGTGGCCGCGGTTGCGGCGCGAGCCGCTTGCCGGCGCCCTCTTCGCCGCCCTGATCGGGCTGGCGATGCTCGCCCACGGCTCCAGCGCCTTCTTCGCCCTGCCGCTGGTGGCGGCGGCGCTGTGGGGGAGGCCGAGCTGGAGCTGGGTCGGGACGGCGCTCGCGGTCGGGATCGTCCTGCTCGGCTCCTGGTCGGCCTACCAGCGCTTTGCCGACCCTCCCGGCAACCGCCTGGTCAAGTGGCAGCTCGGGGGCTCGGTGGAAATCGACGAACGCGGGGCGCTGGAGACGATCGTCGACTCCTACCGCGAAGCAGGCGTCGGGGGCACGCTCGACAACAAGTGGGGCAACGTCACCACGCTCTTCCAGCAGGGGGAAGTCGAACGGGTCGTGCCCGAAGCCGCCGACTTCGTCGACGAAGGGCACTTCGGCAAGGCCATCATGTCGCTGCGGCTGGTGCGCTTCTTCGGCCTCTTCCCCTTGCTCGGGCTGTTGCTGATCGGGCCCCTGGCGATGCTCGTCGCGCGGCTGCGCGGCCGCCCCCGCGGGCCCGACTGGCGCCCCGCGGTGCTCGGCCTCGGTTTCTTCGCCGCCGCCTCCCTGGTCTGGGTGCTGCTGATGTTCGGCGGTCCCGACGCGAGCACCGTCATCCACCAGGGGAGCCTCGCCGTCCCGCTGCTCGGCATCTGCGCCTGCGTCGCCGGGGCCTGCGCGGTCGACCTCCGCCTCGGGGCCGCCCTCGCCGCCGCCAACGTCGCCCTCGTCCTCCTCCTCTATGTCCCGGCGCTCACGCCTCCGGCCGGAAGCTCCTACTCGCCAGGGGCGGGCCTGATCGCCGCAGCGGCGTTGGGCGGGATCGGGTTCCTCACCCTGCGGCCCCTCAGAGCCTGAGCGGCTGCCAATACACTCCGCGCCCGCCATGGCGAGAACCCTCCGCAACGCGCCCGTCCTCCTGCTCGCCGCCGCCCTGGCCGTCGCCGCGGTCCTCTTCCTCACGCTGACCTGGCACTTCACCTTCCTGATCGACACCTGGGAGTTCCTGATGAACCGCCGGGCCTTCACCGTCGACTCGATCATGCGGCCGCACAACGAGCACATCGTCGTCATCCCGGTCGCGATCGAGCAGCTCTTCCTCCACCTCTTCGGAATGGGGACCGCCCGTCCCGAATACGTCCTGCTGACGATCATGCTGCTCGTCACCGACGCCCTGCTCTTCGTCTACCTGCGCCGGCGCGTCGGCGACTGGATGGCCTCGTTCGGGGCGCTGCTGATCCTCTTCCTCGGCCCCGCCTGGGAGCTGATCCTCTGGCCGTTCGAGATCAGCCTGCTCGGGTCGGTCCTCTTCGGGCTGGCGATGCTGCTGGCGCTGGAGCGCCGAGGCCGCAGGGCGGACTTCCTCGCCTGCCTCTTCCTGGCGATCTCGATCGGGTTCTCGGAGCTGGGCCTCGCCTTCGTGGTGGCGGCGCTCGTCGCCGTCCTGCAGTCGCCGCGCGAGGATTGGCGGCGGCGCGCCTTCGTCGTCGTAGTCCCGGTCGTCCTCTACGCCCTCTGGTACCTGGGGTGGGGCCACGAAGCGGAATCGCACATGTCGCTGCGGAACATCCTCGCTTCTCCCCGTTTCGTCGCCGAGTCGGTGGCGGCCGGGGTCGGCAACCTCTTCGGATTGGGAACCAGCCCGGTCAGCGGCGCCACCGAACTCTTCTGGGGGGCGGTCTTGGTGGCGGCGATCGTCGCCGCCGTCGGCTACCGCCGCTGGCAGCGGCCCGGATTCGACCCGGGGCTGTGGCCCGTCGCCGCGGCGGCCGCCTTCAACTGGTTCCTCACCGCCTTCAACCAGATCCCCGGCCGCGAGCCGGCCACGAGCCGCTACCAGTATGCGAGCTGCGTCTTCATCGTCATGGTGCTGGCGAACCTGCTGGCGAAGGAGCGGTTCAGCCGCCGCACCCTGCTCGTTGCCGGGGCCGTGACGGTTCTCGCGATAGGGCCGAACCTGGTGGTGCTGAAGGACGGCCGCGACGGGCTGAATGAAATGAGCGCGCTCACCCGGGCCGACACCGAGGCGCTGGAAATCGCCCGGAGCAGGGTGCCCGCCGACTTCCAGCTCAACCCGGAAGTCGCCGGCACCCCGATCCTCGTCGACATCTCGGCGGGCCACTACTTCGAAGCAGTCGACGAATACGGCTCGCCCGCCTACTCGGAAGCCGAACTGCTCACTGCTCCGGAGATCGCCCGCCACCAGGCCGACGTCGTCCTCTCGCAGGCCCTGCCGCTGAAGAACGTGATCGCGGTCGGCGGCTACGACCCCCGCGGCGGCGGGCATTGCGTCACGGTCGAGCCCGGCGCCCCGGCCCCGAGCGGAATGCCCGTGCACTCGGGGGAGACGCGGATCGAGGTCCCGCCCGGTCCCGAAGCCCAGCTCAGCATGCGCCGCTTCGCCGCTGAAGAATTCCCTGTCACCCTCACCGCAGCCCCAGGCGGCTCGGCGGCCGTCCTCCACGTGCCCCGCGACGAATCCCCACGGCCATGGCAGCTGCACGTCGCAGCGGAGCAGCCGGTGCGCGTCTGCCGCGGCAACGCAGCTATCAGAAGACGTTGAGGCCGATCAAGGCGGCGATGATCACCACCGTGCCGCTGAGCAGAGTCCGGTTGAGCGCGTCCAGGCGATCGTTGATCTTCTCGAACCGTTCGTCGAGCTTTTCGAATCGTTCGTCGACCTTCTCGAACTGCGCATCCACCTTCTCGAACTGCGCATTCATGTCGCTTCTAAGCTCGCGGATGTCGGTGTCGACGCGTGCGAAACCATCGTCGACCTTCTTGTTGAGCTCGTCGAGGCGCTCGTCGGTCCACTTCTCTCTGGGCGTCATCACCACCATGAGCATAACGTAATGTTTTAGCTGTAACAGAAAGCGCGCAGAAACAAAGAATTGCTGCACGGCTTCGTGCCAATTGTGAGACCGGCCATCGTCCGTGACCGGGCCGCTGACTCCTTCCCGTCCTGCGCCTAGAGCTCCTCGGCGACCCGCGGTGCTTCGCGACTGAAGATCCAGACACCGAAGATGCAGACCGCGAGGAAGATTGCCGCGGCGGGAAGAAGGTGGAGCCAGCCGCCGGCGGCTTCGGCGGCGGTGGGCGCCACACCAGCCGGTTCGTGCAGGACCCAGACCCGGATCTGCTCGAAGATGACGCTCAGCGGGTTGAGCATCAGCAGCCTTTCCATCGTGTGGGATTCGCGCCCGAGCCCCAGTTCACCGAGCGGATAGAGGATCGGCGTCCCGTAGAAGAGGATCTGGGCGCCGACGACCCAGATGATCGCGACGTCGCGGAAGCGGACGAAGAGGACCGAGAAGCCCATGCTGATCGCCGTGGTGAGGACGAAGAGCGCTGCCAGGGCGACCGGGTAGAGCAGCCAGGTCCAGGCCGGGTCGACCCCCCAGGCGAGGATGAAGGCGAAGACCACGACCAGGTTGAGGCAGAAGTTGAAGAAGGCGGTGAGGACGGTGGAGAGGGGGATCACCAGGCGGGGGAACTGGGTCTTGCGGACGATCCCCTCCTGGGAGACGACGGAGGTGATGGCGTTGGAGGTCGCTTCCTGGAAGAAGGTGAACTGGACGATCCCCAGCAGCAGCAGCACCGGGTAGTTGTGGATTTGGCTGCCGAGTTTGAAGACCTGGGTGAAGACGACCAGCAGGACGCCGAACAGCGCAAGGGGACGGATCAGCGACCAGAGGTAGCCGAGGACGGTGCCGAAGTAGACCCGCTTGAACTCGGTGCCTGCCATCAGCCAGAGCAGGTCGAAGAAGCGCCGGGTGCCGCCGCCGAGGGCAGAGGGGCCGCGGACCTCCCGCAGGGGCAGGGGTTGCTGCGTGCTCACCGACCGCCCTTTCGCTCGATCCTCGTCTCCGCTTCGGTCGGCAGGACGACGACTGCGTTGGGCGCATCGACCCCGGCGTAGATCACGAAGTCGAGGGCGTTGTGGACGTAGAGGGCGACGCCCTTGTTTTCGATCCGGTTGACCCCGAGGTGGACGAAGTAGCGCCCTTGGGTGAGGAGGTTTTCCACCTCCGCCTCGACGGTGGTGCGGTCGCCGGGTCGCAGCGGCGCGTAGACGCCATCCTCGGCGATCGCGACCCCGAACTCGCAGACCCCGACCCCGTCGGCGTTGGCGATGATCATCCCGATCCCCGCGCCGGGGATCTCACGGAGCGCTTCCAGCTCCACCCGCAGCCTGATCTTCTCGCCACCTTCGAGGTTGGCGATGCGGTTGCCGTCGCCGTCCTCGAGCCAGGCGTCGAGCAGGCGGACCTCGTCGGCCGGGTCCGAGATGGGAGCGGGCCCCGCCTCGCTCGCCTCCTCGAAGTTCAGCTGCAGGTAGTGGCGGCCGACGTCCCCGGGGTCGCCGATGTGCTGGATGTGACCGTCGTCGATCAGCATCGCCCGGTGGCAGTAGCGCTCGACCGTCGCCATCTCGTGGGTGACGAGGATGATCGTCTTGCCGGCCGCTTTCATCTCCTGGAAGGCGTCGGCGCACTTCTGCTGGAAGGCGGCGTCGCCGACGGCGAGCACCTCGTCGATCAGGAGGATGTCGGCGTCGGCCTCCATCATCACCGAGAAGGCGAGCCGGACCAGCATCCCCGAGGAGTAGTTCTTCAGCTTCAGGTTGGCGAACTCGTCCAGTTCGGCGAACTCGAGGATGGGCTCGATCCGCCCTCGCGTCTCCTCGGGGGTCAGGCCGACCATCACTCCGTTGAGGACGATGTTTTCGCGCGCCGTCAGCTCCGGGTTGAAGCCCACCCCCAGCTCGATGAAGGGTGCCAGCCGCCCCGCCATCCGGATCGTCCCCGAGTCGGCGCGGTAGATGCTGGCGAGCAGTTTCAGCAGGGTGCTCTTGCCGGAGCCGTTGCGGCCGACGATGCCGAAGAACTCGCCCTGCTCGATCTCGAAGGAGATGCCGTCCAGCGCCCGCAGCTCGGTGTACTCGCGCCCGGAGAACGGGCGGACCACCCGCTCTTTGAGCGAGTCGACCCTGTGTTTCGGGATGCGGAAGGACTTGTGGAGGTCCTCGACCTGGATCGCGGGAGAGTTCATGTCGGCGGCCATGGCGGTAGTTCGCACGGCACCTTAGTGTTCCCGCCGCCGACCCGGCGCTCGGCGACCTCGGCCGGCGCAGGCGTCACGACTACTCCATAGTATTTCGGCCGGTGGCAGGTGGGCTCCCCCGGATATGCCTGGTTTCGGCCAGCGGTGAGAATGTCTTCTTCGGAGAGATCCTCGATGCCTTCGGCGATGCTCTGCGGGAGCACGGGTACAGCGTCGAGCGCTCGGTCGACACCTTTCCCGCGCCTGCCGACGACCTGGTCTGCCTCGTCATCCCCCACGAGTACGTTGCCCTGGTCGATCCGCTTGCGCACCCGACGCCGGAGCAGCTGCGGCGCACGGTCGCGATCTCGACCGAGCAGCCGGGAACCGCCTGGTTCGAGACCGCCGTAGGCGTGGCCGAGCGGGCGGGGGCGGTCGTCGACATCAACCGGTTGGCCGCCAAAGAGATGGGTCGGCGCGGGATCCGGGCCGATCACGTCCAGCTCGGCTACATCCCCTCCTGGGACGTATGGAAGGGCGAGGATTCCGGCGAGCGGGAGTACGACATGACCTTCCTCGGCCGCCATACCGAGGCCCGGGCGAAGGCCGTCGCCCGCTGTGTCCCAGCCCTGGAACGGCGTCGCGCCGCCATCTACATGACCGAGACGCTTCGTCCCCACGTCGCCGGGAGCTCTTACTTCCTCGCCGGCCGCCGCCGCTCCGAGCTGTTTGCCAACTCGAAGGTGCTGATGAACGTCCACCAGCAGAAGCTCCCCTACCTGGAGTGGCACCGCATCCTCAGCGCCGTGCTGAACGGCTGCGCCGTCCTCAGCGAGCACTCCCTGATGACCGAACCGCTCACCCCCGGGGAGCACTTCGTCTCCGCCCGCCCGGAGGATCTCCCGCTGGTGCTCGAGGCGATGCTGAGCGATCCGGAGAGGACCAGGGCGGTCAGGGATCGCGCCTACGACCTCGTCCGCCGGGAGATGCCGATGTCGGCTGCGGTGGAGATCCTGGTCGAGGCGATCGAACGCGCCGACGCTGAGAAGACGAACCTCGGACCGCTGGGCGCAGCGCCGCCGGTGCCCCTTCCGAAGGAGCTGCCCCATCCGAAACCGGGATGGGAGGCATGGGTCGACGAGGCAGGGGAGCAGTTGCCGACCCGGCGCGCGCTGAAGGACCTGGTCGCCCGCACCCGCAGGCTGGAGCGGCGAGTCGAGGAACTCACCCAGGGCGGGGAAGAGAACACCGTGACCGTCGAGCAACTGGGACCGGAGCACGCCCCGCCGAGGGTCAGCGTGCTGCTCACCGTCTACAACCACGCCGACCTGGTCGGCAACGCGATCCGTAGCGTCGCCTTCGGCGAGGTCGAGGACATCGAGCTAATCGCCGTCGACGACGCCTCCACCGACGATTCGGCGGACGTCGTGCGGGAAGTCTGCGCGGAAGCACCGTGGCTCGACGCGAAGCTGGTTCAGCGCAGCGTCAACAGCGGCCTGCCGGCGGTGGCCCGCAATTGCGGCCTGGAGCACGCCCGCGGCGAGCTCGTGTTCATCCTCGACGCTGACAACACGGTCTTGCCGCTGGGAATCCCGAAGCTCGCCGCCGCCCTCGAGGGGAACCCCGAGGCCGCCTTTGCCTACGGGATCATCGAGAAGTTCGACGCAGGCGGGCCGGTCGGCCTCGAGAGCTGGATCGACTGGGATCCCACCCGGTTGCCCTACGGCAACTACATCGACGCGATGGCGCTGATCCGTCGTTCGGCCCTGGAAGAGGTCGGCGGCTACCCCGACCAGCAGTCGCTCGCCGGCTGGGAGGACTTCGGCCTCTGGCTGGCGATGGCGGAGGCGGGGATGGGAGGGATCCGCGTGCCCGACGTCGTCGGCCGCTACCGCGTAAGCCAGTACTCGATGCTGTCGATCACCGGCATCGACCACTCGACTGCCTGGACCACCTTGTTGCGGAAGTACCCGAAGACGATGAGGGTCGCCGGCTAGCGGTTGCGCAAGCGGCGAAGCGGCGCCGTGATCCGCCAGCTCTTCGAAGTGACCAGGTTGCGGTAGTGCTGCGAGAGTTCGGAGTGCTGTTGGTGTAGTTCGTCGTGCTTCTGCTGCAGTTCAGCCAGGCGATGTTCAAGCAGCGGTCCCTGCGCGAGTTCCTGGTTTGCCTCGAGTAGTGCCGCCGCCGTCTCCTGCAGTCGCTTCTGGGTCTGCGCCTCGCGCTCGACGGCGGCTGCGGTCTCGCCATCGCTGTGCGCCAGCTGTTCGGACCACCAGCGGATGTCGAACACGTCGCCGAAGGCGAGGAAGCCACCCAGATCTGGCAGCGCGGCATCATCACCCGCGACGGCAATCGAGTACGGAGGTTCGCCTGTGGCCTTCGGATCCGAGGTGCGAAGCGACTCGTCCAGAGCGGCGCTCTCGTTCTGCGGCTGGATCGTCGATCCCGCCCAGGCGTCCTGTCGGTACAGCGCGACGTTGGAGAAATGCGCACCGACCGCCTGAGTCAACTCCTCGGGGCGGAATTCGTGGACATGGTGCTCGTTGCCGCCGAGATAAACCTCGGGGTTGGGTGAGGAGATGATCAGCACGCCGTCGGATCGCAGGACTCTGCGCAGCTCGGCCAGCGCCACCTCGGGGTGGTCGATGTGCTCGATCGTCTCGAAGGAGACGACGACGTCGAAGCTGTCGTCCTCGAGCGGGAGCTTCCGGAGGTCACCTTCGACGATTTCCTTGGCCTGCTCGCCGTACCTAGACTTACTCTCCTCGACGGCAGCGGGGTCGATGTCGACTCCGGTCACCCCGGCGGCGCCGGCCGCGGCGAGGATCTCGATTCCGTAGCCGACGCCGCAGGCCGCGTCGAGCACCTCTTTACCGGCGACGGCGCGGGATGCCCAGTGGTAGCGGCCGCGGTGCTCGCTGTCGATCAGCCTGCCGGTCCCCTCGCGGGGATCGAAGCGCTCTGGGTGTTTAATTGAGGTCGTAGCTGCCTCGCTTGGATTCCGCGTCGCTTTCCCTGCGACGCAGGCGGGAAGAGTACCTGCATGTCGCCCGCGGCGCTGGCAGCGGAACCAAGGTTGCAGCCTTCGATGTCAGACCCTGCAAGCTCTCTATCGATGAGCTGAGTCAAGGCCTTCTCGCCACGGGAGAAAGTGCTCGTCCGGCTCCGTGAGTTCGCCACCAATGCCTACGCGGACACCCCCGCAACCCCGCGCAGGACCACCCGCAGCCAGGGCCTACCGAAGACCCTTCAGCTCCTGGTTGGCGACCGTTCGGAGATAAGAATCATCTGAGCGAGTCCGCGTTCGGTGCGGCAGCCGTAGGCCAGCGCTGAGCCGGCAGCGGACCAGGGTGCTGAGGACGCGCAGGCCGTCGCCGGCCGTGAGCTTCTTGCCGTCAGCGCGACCACGGGCCCGGTAGCGGATTGGGACCTCGTAGATCCGGTGGCCGTCGGCGAGCAGCTTGCCGGTGATCTCCGGCTCGATGTCAAAGCCGCGGCATTTCAGATCGAGCGAGCGGAAGATGTCGGTCCGCATCACCTTGTGGCAGGTCATGATGTCGCCCAGGTAACTGTTGAAGAGCAGGTTCGCGGCGAGGGTCACACCCTTGTTGCCGATCACGTACCAGAAGCTGAAGGCGGAGTGGGACTCGAACCCGCGAGTTCCGAAGACGACGTCGGCCTCGCCGGCGAGAATCGACTCCAGCTGCCTGCCGATGTCAGAGGGGTCGTACTCCAGGTCCGCGTCCATGATCGCTGCGTAGGTGCCGGTCGCGTGCTCCAGGGCAGTCCGTACGGCCGCCCCCTTGCCGGCATTTCGCTCGTGGCTCACCACCGTCACCCGGTCGTCTCGCGCCAGCTCCTCCAGTATCTCGGCGGTTCCGTCGGTCGAGCCGTCGTCGACGATCACCAGCTCGACCTGGTCGACCGGATAACTCCCGGACAGCACTTCTTCGGCCGCTCGCTGCACGGTTCCCCGCTCGTTGAACACCGGCATCAGGATCGATAGGTCAAGCATTGATGCGAACCTTAACGAAACTGAGCATGTACCCAGGTACTAAGATCGCCGGGTGCAGCTGGTGTGCGAGCTATTGGGGGTGATGGCCGCGGGCACCCTCATCTTCGTCGCGATCCGTCGAGCGGGCGTCGACCCGCGCTGCGCCGTCGCGGCCGTGGCCCTGATCCCGGTAGCAGTTGCACCGGTGTTGGCGGCCCCGGCCCTTCGCGGGGCAGTCATGGACCTGCTTGAAACGCGGCAGGCTGACGCCCAGCTCAACCCCGCTGATGCAGCCGTCCTCCCCGGGGTAGAACTCGGTGCGGACGTCGGCTTCCTCGCTTGGGCTCGAGGTCAATTCGCCGAAGGTGACACCTTCGGGCTCGAGATCGGAGTGGCCGAAGACAACGGACCACGGGGTGAATCGACCATGCGCCAGGTGCTGCTACAGCAGTGGATCACCTTCCAGCTCGCTCCGCACCTGCTCATGCAACCGGCCGCGCCAGGCGAGCTAGCTGACGCCGACTGGGTCGTCTTCTACGAATCCGATCCGACTGCCTACCAGCGTCGGCAGCTCGGCAGCGTGCAGGTCTACGCGCCGGGGTTCGCGATCGCGAGAGCCTCCGATGCGAGCTGAGGTGGCGCCCTTTGCGGCGGATCTCCTGTTGGCGCTCGCCGGGCTCGGAATCCTGGTCGGCTGTGGGCTCGTGCCCCGGCGCCTGAACGCGGTCATCCCGGCGCTTGGCCTTTGCTACCTGGCCGGCGCTTCCGTCGTCCCCGTCGTGCTGATCGCTCTGTTGGTGATCGGCATCCCCTTCACGCTCGTTACCTTTTTCCTCGTTGCATGCGCCTGCATCGTGGCGGGAGCGGTGGGTCCATCTGGTCGTCCTGCGGAGCGGTTCACGTGGAGCCCGGAAGCGTGGGTGATAGTGGCCTTCGTTGCGATCTTCGGCGCCTTTGCGATCGTCGGCCTGCTGAGCGCGCTCGAGATGCCGCTGAAGGAATGGGACTCTTGGGCGATCTGGGGACGGAAGGCCCAGATGCTGACGGCTCACAACTCGCTGACCAGCGGGTTCTTCGCCTCCCCGAGCTACTACTTCATGCACGCCGACTACCCGCTGCAGTATCCAGTCTGGGAGGCGATCCACTTCCGCGCGGCTGGTGGGTTCGACGCCCAGGCCGTGCTCCGGCACGTCTGGCTCTTCCTCGTCGCGTTCGTCTGGGCTGTCGCGTATCTGCTGCGCACACAGGTCCGGCCGCTCGTCTGGGCGCCACTCCTGATCCTGGCCGCAGCTGCCCCAGGCTTCTGGCAGCAGCTTCTCAGCGGCAATGCCGACGTGCCGCTGGCGATCTTCGTCGCGATGGGGGCTATCTCGCTGGCCCTCTGGCTCGGTGAAGGCGATGGGCGCCCGTTAGCGCTGGCGGCGGTGATGCTCGCCGGCGCGGCCAACCTCAAGAACGAGGGGTTGATGGCAACGGTATGCCTGCTGGCGGTGGCGGGAGCGATCGGCCTCCCTCGGGGGCTCCGTCGCAAACCCTTTTTCTTCGCCTCGCTGGCGGTCGTCCTCGCGGCGCTGCCGTGGCGGATCTGGACTGCGGCTGAAGGGATCGAAGGCGACCTGCCGGTCTCCCGTGGAATCACCGATCCCGCCTACCTCCTTGGCCGAACCGACCGGATCTGGCCGTCCGTTCAGGCAACCGTGCGCGAACTCGGGAACCAGAGCCTCTGGCTCTACATTCTGCCGCTGGCCATCCTCGTCCTCACCGCCGCCCTGGTCTCGGGGCGGGGGCGCCGGGCCGCAGCCTTCTACCTAGGGTCGATCGTCCTCGTCTGGGCCGGGCTCATCTGGAGCTACTGGATCAGCCCGCATCCAATCGAGTGGCATCTGGCAACTTCGGTGAGCCGCGTCGTCTCCCTGGTCCTGTTCATCGGGATCGCCGCGCTCGTCCACGTCTCGGGGATCCTCGTGAGCGAGCTCGACCGCGGGCGCCGGTCCGGATCCACGGATGCTGGGCACGGACTCAACGATCGCAGTGGCTCGAGTGACGTTGCTCTCGACGAGGCCGCTGAGTTGGCATAGGTCGTCGAGGCGGCTTAGCGCATCCCACCTTCAGCCCGTCTGGGTAACCCGCTCGTTTCAAGGCTCGGTAGGGTTCCAGCCTCGCATGGAGCCCTTGAAGGGACTGATCCTCTCCGGCGGCGCCGGTACGCGCCTGCGCCCCATCACCCACACGTCCGCCAAGCAACTGGTCCCGGTTGCGAACAAGCCCGTGCTCTTCTACGGGATCGAGGCGCTGGTCGACGCCGGGGTGGAGGAGATCGGGATCATCATCGCTCCCGAGACGGGCGAGGAGATCAAAGAGGCGGCCGGGGACGGCTCCCGGTTCGGCGCCGAGATCACCTACATCGTCCAGGACAAGCCCGCCGGCCTCGCCCACGCCGTCCTCACTGCCGAGGAGTTCATCGGCGGCTCCCCCTTCGTCATGTACCTCGGCGACAATCTCCTCCGCGACGGCATCCGCGGACTGGTGTCGGCATTCACGGAGCATGAACCGGATGCGCTGATCCTGCTCACCCCGGTCGACGACCCGCAGTCCTACGGTGTCGCCGAGCTCGACGGCGAGCGGATCGTACGCCTGATCGAGAAGCCGAAGGACCCGCCCTCGAACCTGGCGCTGGTCGGCGTCTACCTCTTCAGCAACCTGATCTTCGAGGCGGCTCGCTCCTTGGAGCCCTCCTGGCGCGGCGAGCTCGAGATCACCGAGGCGATCGACAAGCTGATCGACGAAGGTCGCAACGTCCGCTCCGAGGTCGTGCGCGGCTGGTGGAAGGACACCGGCCAGCTCGCCGACATGCTCGAGGCCAACCGCCTGGTGCTGGAGGAGCTCGTTACTTCGGTGCAGGGAGAGGTCGACGAGGCCTCCAAGGTCGAGGGCCGCCTCGTCCTCGGCCCCGGCGCGAAGCTCGAGCGCTCGGTCGTCCGCGGCCCCGCCGTGATCGGCGCCGGCGCCCACGTCGAGGACGCCTACATCGGCCCCTATACCTCGATCGGCGACGGCGTCCACGTCCGCCGCTCCGAAGTCGAGAACTCGATCGTCCTCTCCTGCTCGGTCGTCGAGGACCTCGGCACGCGGATGGAGGCGAGCCTCCTGGGCAAGGAAGTGAAGCTGACACGCAGCGCCGGCATGCCGAAGACGCTGCAGATGCTGGTCGGCGACCGCTCCGAGATCAAACTCGTCTAGTGGGGGCGGGCTCGTGAAGTTGCTGGTCACCGGAGCGGCCGGGATGCTCGGGCGCGACGTGCTGCTCGCTGCCGGCAACGCCGGCCACGACGTGGTCGGCTACGGCCGCGCCGAGCTCGACGTCACGAACCCCGAGACGGTCGCCCGCCGCTTCGACCTCGAGCGGCCGGACGTGGTCATCAACTGCGCCGCCTGGACCGACGTCGACGGGGCCGAGACGGCCGAGGAGGCTGCGTTCGCGATCAACGGCAAAGGGGCGGGGAACGTCGCCGCCGCCGCCGGCGAGATCGAAGCGCGGGTCGTCCACGTCTCCACCGACTACGTCTTCGACGGCGCCAAAGGGGTGCCGTATGTGGAGAGCGACCAGCCGGCGCCGCTCTCGGCCTACGGGCGCACCAAGCTGGCCGGCGAGGAGGCCGTCGCCGCTGCCAACAAGCGCCACTTCATCGTCCGCTCCGCCGGCCTCTACGGGCTCGGCGGCCGCAACTTCGTCGACACGATGCTGCGCCTGGCCGAGCGGCAGAACGAGGTCACGGTGGTCCGCGACCAGGTCGGCTCGCCCACCTACACCTGGCACCTCGCCTACGGCATCGTCCGCCTGATCGAGGGGATCGAGTACGGCATCCACCACATGGCGGCGGCGGGCCACTGCTCCTGGTACGAATTCGCCCGGGAAATCTTCGAGCAGGCCAAGGTCGAGTGCAAAGTGCTCTCGATCACCAGCGAGGAATTCGGCGCCGCGGCGCCGCGCCCGGCCTTCTCGGCGCTGGTCTCCCAGCGCGAGCACGCGATCCGACTTCCGAGCTGGCAGGACGGGCTGGCCGGCTATCTCGCCCAACGACAAGCGGAGGCAAGCGAATGAGACTTCTGGTCACCGGAGCCGCGGGCTTCATCGGCTCCACCTACGTGCGGCTGGCCGGCGACGAGCACGACGTCGTCGTCCTCGACAAGCTCACCTACGCCGGGCGGCGCGAGAACCTGCCCGAGGGGACGAAGCTGATCGAGGGGGCGATCGAGGACCCGCACGTCGTCCGCGAAGCGATGCAGGGGGTCGACGCGGTCGTCAACTTCGCCGCCGAGAGCCACGTCGACCGCTCGATCGACGACCAGGAAGCGTTCGCCCGCACCCACGTCGTCGGCACCGGGACGCTGCTCGACGCGGTCCGCGAACTGGGGATCGAGCGCTACGTCCAGGTCTCGACCGACGAGGTCTACGGCTCGATCGACTCCGGCTCCTTCACCGAGACCTCGCCGCTCGACCCCTCCTCGCCCTACTCGGCGACCAAGGCGGCCGGGGACCTGCTCGTCTCCGCCCACGTCCACACCTACAGCCTCGACGCCTCGATCGTCCGCGGCTCCAACAACTACGGCCCGCGCCAGTACCCGGAGAAGCTGATCCCGCTGATCGTCCTGAACGCGATGCACGGCGACTCGCTGCCGGTATACGGCGACGGTCGCCAGGTCCGCAACTGGCTCTACGTCGAGGACTTCTGCCGCGGCATCCACACGGTGCTGGCGAAGGGCAAGGCCGGCGAGGCCTACAACGTCGGCGGCCCGGAGGAGTGCGAGAACATCGAGGTCGTCAAGCGGGTGATCGAGCTGGTCGGCGCCGACGAGTCGCTGATCGAGTACGTCACCGACCGCCCCGGCCACGACCGCCGCTACTCGCTCTCCTCCGAGAAGCTGAAGGCGGACCTGGGCTGGGAGGCGCAGGTCCACTTCGGCGAGGGCCTCGAGCGGACCGTGCAGTGGTACCGCGACAACGAGGACTGGTGGGGGCCGATCCGCTCCGGCGAGTACCGCGAGTACTACGAAAAGCAGTACGGGAAGGCGCTCGGCTGATGGCGGAGCGGCTGGAGACGAAGCTCGAGGGGGTGGTGCTGATCGAGCCGGTCGTCCACGGCGACGAGCGCGGCTTCATGCTCGAGTCCTACAGCCGCGAGGCCTGGCATGAGCTCGGGGTCGAGGTCGACTTCGTCCAGCACAACCACTCGCGCTCGAGCAAGGGGACGCTGCGCGGGATCCACTTCCAGACCGAGCCGGGGCAGGCGAAGCTGGTGCGCTGCCCGCGCGGCGAGATCCTCGACGTCGCCGTCGACCTGCGCCGCGGCTCGCCGACCTACGGGCAGTGGGAGGCGCACGTGCTCGACGACGTCAGGCACCGCCAGCTCTTCGTCCCCGTCGGCTTCGGCCACGGCTTCGCCGTCCTCAGCGAGGTCGCCGACGTCGCCTACCAGGTCTCCAGCTACTACGACCCGGCAACCGAGGCCGGGATCGCCTGGGACGACCCCGACGTCGCCGTCGACTGGCAGGTCACCGAGCCGCTGCTCTCCGAGCGCGACAAGAAGGCTCCGAAGCTCGCCGACATCGCCGACGAGCTGCCGTTCTGACGAGCGACTGGAGAGTTGATCTCGCTATAGGCAGATCAACTCTCCAGTCATGCCCGCAAACTAGCCGTAGAAGGTCTGCATCCCGTCCTCGACTTCGCCCTCGATGTAGTCGAGCCAGGGCGGGCGGGCACCCGTCTTGCGCGCCAGGACGATCGTCGTGTGGCCGGCGCCCGGCCAGAGCTTCGAGAGCGGCCGGCTCTGGCTGGCGGGCAGGGGATAGAAGCCGACGCTGAGGCGCTGTTCGACCTCGTAGGCGCCGCCGCGGCCGACGAGCTCGCAGAACTCGCCGAAGGCGAAGCCGCGGACGTGCGGGCCGAAGATGCGGATCGAGGTCGGCTGCCGACCCAGCGCCAGCTGGACGCGATTGTGGAGGCTCGCCAGGTTCGGCACCGAGAGGACCGCGTGGCCGCCGGGGCGCAGCAGCCGGTACATCTCGGTCATCGGCAGCCAGATGTTCTTCAGGTGCTCGAGGACCTGATTGCAGACGACGACGTCGACGCTCTCGTCCGGCCAGGGGAGCCGGCCCGCTTCGAGGTCGACCCGCGCGACCTCCAGCCCCTTGGCTTCGGCTTCGGCCGCCGGGCCCTCGTAGACCTCGACCCCGAGCATCCGCCCGGCGCCGAGCGCCGCCCCGCAGCGCGCGCTCAGCTCGCCGTCCCAGCAGCCGACGTCGAGCAGGGTGGGGTCGCGCCGCTCGGCGGCGATTTCGCGCAGCAGGCGCTCGATCTCCTCGCCCACCTCGACCAGAACCTGGCTGCAGAGCTCGCTCACGCGCGGCAGGTTATTCGGCGTGCATCGTCTCGGTGAGCAGGTGCCGCATCTGCTCGGTGAAGCGCGCGCGCGAGAACCCGGCGGCGCGCTCGCGGAGGCGCTCGCGATCCCAAGCCGTCGCGGCAACCCGCTCGACCGCCGCGCGCAGGGAGTCGACGGTCGGCTCGGCGACGAGGACGCCGTCGCGGCCGTCGCGAACGATGTCGCGGGCGCCGCCGGCGGCTAGGGCGATCACCGGGGCGCCGGCAGCGAGCGCCTCGACCATCGAGATCCCGAAGTCCTCCTCGCCGACGTGGAGGAAGCCGGCAGCCTCGCCGTAGAGACGGCGCAGCTCCGCGCGGGGGATCCAGCCGCGCAGCTCGACGTTGTCGGGCAGCCGCTCGCGCAGCTCTTCTTCCTGGGGGCCGATGCCGACCATCGTCAGTCGCTGCGGCAGGCCGCGGAACGCCTCGGCGACCTCCAGCGGCCGCTTGTAGGGGACGAGCCGGCCGACCCAGAGGAAGCTCTCCCGCGGCCCCTCGCTCCCCGGTCTCAGCTCGGCGACCTCGACCGGGGGATGGACGACCGCCGCGTCGCGGCCGTAGAAGCGGCGGATGCGCTCGCGCACGGCGGTCGAGTTGGCGACGAGCAGGTCGGGACGCTGGGCTGCTTTGCGATCGCGGCGGCGCAGCCAGCCGGACGCCAGCCGCAGCCCGACCCCGCGCGCCCCGCTCAGCCGGCCCCGCTCGGTGTCAACGAGCCAGGCGTAGCGCATCGGCGTGTGGCAGTAACAGACGCAGGGGGTGCCCGGCGGCGGGTCGGCGTTGATCGCGCAGGCATGCGAGGAGACGACGACGAGGTCGTAGGCGCTGAAGTCGAGCGAGCGGAAGTAGTGCGGCATGTAGGGGAGGAGGTAGCGCCAGCGCCCCGGGTCGTGGCCGACTTGGCGCAGGCCGGGCAGGCGCGAGGGCCGTGACTCGCGGACGATCCGCGCCGCCAGCCGCGGCGGCAGCAGCTCCCGCGCCGCCGAGAAGGTGAAGACGTCGACGCGGCTGGCCTCGGCCAGGACGTCGTCGGCCAGCGCCTCGACCACCCGCTCAGACCCGTGGTAGCCCTGGAACCAGTCATGCACGAGCGCGACCGGCCGGCCGGCCCAGGGGGCGGGGTCGCTGCTCATCCGCGCCAGCGTAGAGGAGCACCGCGCCGAGCGATCTGCCAAGCTCGCGCCGCAGTGGCTCCCGCCCCGCCTGCCGTCACGGTGCTCGTCGGCGCCTACGAAAACGAGCGCACCGTCGCCCGCGCCGTGGCCTCGATCCTGGCGCAGACGGAGCCGAACCTCGAGCTGATCGTCATCGACGACGGCTCCCGCGACGGCTCCGCTGCCGCGGCGCAGGAGGCGATCGGCTCCGACCCGCGGGGCCGGGTGCTGCGGCTGGAGCGAAACCTCGGGATCGCTCGCTCGCTAAATGCCGGCGTGCAGGCCGCCGCCGCTCAGTTCGTGGCGATCCAGGACGCCGACGACTACTCGCACCCGAACCGCCTGGAGCGAGAGCTGGCGGTGATCACCGCGGACGCGCGCATCGCCGTCGTCGGCTCGCGGATGCGGGAGGTCGACGAGACCGGACGCGTCTTGGAGCCGCGCACCAGCTTTGCCGCCGGCGACGTCGGTCCGGTCCTCCTGCGCTTCAACCCGATCCCGAACGGTTCGGCGCTGCTCCGCCGCGACGCGGCTCGGGCAGTGGGTGGCTACGACGCCCGCTATCGCTACGCAACCGAGTACGACCTCTGGCTGCGGCTGGCCGAGCGGCACCGGCTGGTCGCCATCGACGAGGAGCTCGGCACCCGCGTGATGGGCGGCGGCAATGTGGCCGCCCGCGCCGAGCGGACGCAGCTGGCAGAGGGGCTATCGATCCGAGCGCGTGCGCTGCGCCGCAGGCGAACCCTTCACGGCGCCTCGGGCCTCCTGCGCCCGGTCCTCTCCTACGCCCTACCGATGCCGGTCAAACGAGCCTTGCGCCAACGTCGCGGGCAGGCACCGTGATCACTGAGTTGGCCCGCCTATAGCCCGGGTCAGCTCAGCGATCGCCGCCTCGTACTGGGCGCGCGTTCCCCCGAGGAAGCGTTCGAGGCTGAGCTCGGTGCGGATGCGCTCGCGCGCTGCGCTGCCGAGGCGGGCGCGGGCGTCCCGGTCGGCGGCGAGCTCGGCAAGGCGGGCGGACATCGCGCCGCGGTCGCCGGCCGGGAAGACGACGCCGGCGTCGCCGACCGTCTCGGCGTTGCCGGTGCCGTCGGCGACCACCGGGGCGAGGCCGTGGGCCATCGCCTCGAGCAGGGCGAACGACATGCCCTCGCGGTGGGAGGGGAGGAGGAAGAGGTCGGCGGCCGCGTAGAGGTCGGACAGATCCTCACGGTGCCCGAGCGGGCGAACGGCGGGGCCGGCTGCGGCGGCGACCTGCTGCTCGAGCGGGCCGCCGCCGGCGATCAGCAGCACCAGGTCGGCGCCTTGCCGGCGTGCGGCTTCGACCGCGCCGATCGCACCCAGCGGATCCTTGCGCTCCTCGAGCTGGCCGACGAAGAGGACCCCGATCTCGTCATCGCCGAGCCGAAGGGCGCGGCGCGCCTGCATCCGCTGTGCCGCGGCAACGGGAGCGGCGACGGGGACGCCGTTGGGGACGACGACCAGCCGGCCGCGGAGCGCCGCGGGCAGCGCCGCGGCGAGGTCGTCGCGCTCGTCCTGCGCGATGCAGATCGTCCGCGCCGTCGCGGCCACGGCGGTGCGTAGACGGCGCCGCACGACCCAACCGGCGAGCCCGGTCGAGCGGCGCAGCCGGTGCAGGCCGTGGGTGGTGAAGACCAGCGGCCGGCCGCGCAGGCCCGGCGCGGCGATCATCGCCGCCATGTCGCCGTGGACGTGCACGAGGTCGGCGCTGCGGGCCAGGCGCTGGACCTTCCGCCGGCGCCCGAGCACCGAGGGAACGCCCTGCCCCCGCGAGCGCGTCCCGCTCAGCGCGACGCGCCGGTGGCGGTATCCCTCCATGCCTTCCAGTAGGTCGATGTAGGTCTCCGCGCCGCCGCCGGGATGGGGGAGGACGTGCAGCACCGTGCGCATCGGGCGAGGCTATTCGGTGCTAGCGACGGTGCAGCAGGATCGCCGCCAGCAGCGACCGCTCGATCCCCATCGTCTCGCTGCGGCCGCCGAGCCGCCGCAGCGAGCGCCGCGCCAGCCACGGGACGCTCGCAAGCGAGCGATCCAGGCGCGCCAGCCGCCGCACCGCGCGCGCCTTGTCCGGTCTCATCCTGCCCCCGAGCCTCGCTTCGATCTCCCGCGCGGAGAGGGCGATCCGGCGCACGTTGGTCTCGTAGGAGCGGTCGGCGTGGGCGCGCACGCGTCGCCAGGTGCCCTTCGGGTCGCGCCGGTCGAGCAGGCGACCGGCGTCCCACGACCGCATCGCCGCCTCGTGGCCGCGGGCGGCGCCGCCGTGCTGGACGTAGTCGTAGAGCGGCCGGTCGACGTAGGCGATCTCGCCGGCGGCGAGCGCGACCGCCGCGATCCACTGGTCGTGGAAAGGGTCGCCGACCGGCTCCGGGAAGGGCAGCACGAGGTCGAGCAGCTCGCGGCGGAACAGCGAGGCGGCGCCGGTCACGGT